>NZ_JACBXH010000060.1:0-15306 GCF_041381355.1 Pseudomonas sp. LM13 | reverse complement strand
TTTTTCTTTAGCCACGACAGTAAACCTCTTACTTAAAGGGCTGAATCAACCTTGTTTTTTAACGAGCGTTTCGACGATGTTCGCCGGAGCCTCAGCGTATTTGGAGAATTCCATGGAGTAGCTCGCGCGACCCTGAGACATGGAACGAACGTCGGTCGCATAACCGAACATCTCTCCGAGCGGAACCTCGGCACGGATAACCTTGCCGGAGACCGAGTCTTCCATACCCTGGATCAGACCACGACGACGGTTCAGGTCACCCATCACATCGCCCATGTAGTCTTCAGGGGTCACCACCTCGACCTTCATGATCGGCTCGAGCACCTTGCCGCCACCCTTCTGGGCCAGCTGCTTGGTAGCCATGGAAGCCGCCACCTTGAACGCCATCTCGTTGGAGTCGACGTCATGGTAGGAACCATCGAACACGGTCGCCTTCAGGCCGATCAGCGGATAACCGGCGACTACGCCGTTCTTCATCTGCTCTTCGATACCCTTCTGGATCGCCGGGATGTATTCCTTCGGAACCACACCACCAACGACTTCGTTGGTGAACACCAGACCTTCGGTGATGTTGCCCTTGTCGTCCACGTCCGGAGTCGAGAAGCGAATCCAGCAGTGACCGAACTGACCGCGACCACCGGACTGACGAACGAACTTGCCTTCGATCTCGACATTGTCCTTGGTGATGGTTTCGCGGTAGGAAACCTGCGGCTTGCCGATGTTGGCCTCGACGTTGAACTCGCGCTTCATGCGGTCAACGAGGATGTCCAGGTGCAGCTCGCCCATACCGGAGATGATGGTCTGGCCGGTTTCCTCATCGGTCTTGACGCGGAACGACGGGTCTTCCTGGGCCAGCTTGCCCAGCGCGATACCCATCTTCTCCTGGTCAGCCTTGGTCTTCGGCTCGACGGCAACCGAAATAACCGGCTCTGGGAAGTCCATGCGCTCGAGGATGATCGGCTTCTCGATCGAGCAGAGGGTGTCACCAGTGGTGACGTCCTTCATACCAATCAGAGCGGCGATGTCACCAGCGCGGCATTCCTTGATCTCTTCACGCTGGTTGGCGTGCATCTGCACCATCCGACCTACGCGCTCCTTCTTACCCTTGACCGAGTTCATTACCGAGTCGCCAGAGGCGAGGACACCGGAATAAACACGGGTAAAGGTCAGCGTACCAACGAACGGGTCGGTCGCGATCTTGAAGGCCAGCGCAGAGAACGGCTCGTCATCACTTGCATGGCGCTCGTCAACCTGCTCCTCGTTATCCGGGTTGACACCCTGGATAGCCGGAATCTCGGTCGGCGCAGGCAGGAACTCGATCACGGCATCGAGAACCAGCGGCACACCCTTGTTCTTGAAGGAGGAACCGCAGACTGCAGGAACAATTTCGCAGGCGATGGTGCGCTGACGCAGACCAGCCTTGATCTCGTCGACGGACAGTTCGCCCTCTTCGAGATACTTGTTCATCAGCTCTTCGTTGGCCTCGGCCGCAGCCTCGACCATGTTGGAGCGATACTCTTCAGCCATGGCCTGCAGCTCCGCAGGAATCTCTTCCTCGCGGTAGGTAGTTCCCTTGTCGTCATCGTTCCAGTAGATGGCCTTCATCTTGATCAGATCGATCTGACCTTCGAAGTTCTCTTCGGAACCGATAGCAAGCTGAACCGGCACCGGGGTGTGACCCAGACGCTGCTTGATCTGACCGACGACGCGCAGGAAGTTGGCGCCCTGACGGTCCATCTTGTTGACGTAGACGATACGCGGAACGCCGTACTTGTTGGCCTGACGCCATACGGTTTCGGACTGCGGCTCGACACCGGAGGTACCGCAGAACACGACGACAGCACCGTCGAGAACGCGCAGGGAGCGCTCCACTTCGATGGTGAAGTCAACGTGGCCGGGGGTATCGATGACGTTTACGCGATAGTTGTCGTACTGACCGCGCGAACCCTGCCAGAAGGTCGTTACAGCTGCAGAAGTGATGGTGATACCACGCTCCTGCTCCTGCACCATCCAGTCGGTGGTCGCCGCACCGTCATGCACTTCACCCATCTTGTGGCTGAGGCCGGTGTAAAACAGAATCCGCTCCGTGGTGGTAGTCTTGCCCGCGTCGACGTGAGCACAGATACCGATGTTACGGTAACGGTTGATAGGGGTAGTACGGGCCACAATAAGGTCCTCGTAAAAGTTGCGCTTGATTTAGAAGCGATAGTGCGAGAAGGCCTTGTTGGCTTCAGCCATACGGTGCACGTCTTCGCGCTTCTTGACCGCAGCGCCTTTACCTTCAAAAGCATCCAGCAGCTCGCCAGCAAGGCGCAGCGCCATGGATTTTTCGCCACGCTTGCGCGCAGCATCTACCAGCCAGCGCATGGCCAGCGCGTTACGACGGGAAGGACGAACTTCGACCGGAACCTGGTAGGTAGCACCGCCTACACGGCGGGACTTGACTTCGACCAGCGGAGCGATGGCATCGAGTGCTTTTTCGAAGACTTCCAGGGGATCGCTGTTCTTGCGCTCCTTCACCTTGTCCAAGGCACCATAAACGATACGCTCGGCAACGGCCTTCTTGCCGCTCTCCATTACGTGGTTCATGAACTTGGCCAGGATCAGACTTCCGTATTTCGGATCGTCCAGAATCTCGCGCTTGGCTGCTACACGACGTCTTGGCATTGATAAGCCCTCAAACGGTCTTCAGGTTAGCTCGGAACGGTAACGCTCAGGTTACGCCCGACCTTACTCTTATCGACTCAAATAAATAGAAATTCTGATTACTTCGGACGCTTGGCGCCGTATTTGGAGCGACCCTGCTTGCGGTCCTTCACGCCGGAGGTATCCAGCGAACCGCGCACGGTGTGGTAACGCACACCCGGAAGGTCCTTTACACGACCGCCACGGATCAGCACTACGCTGTGCTCTTGCAGGTTATGACCTTCACCACCGATATAGGAGGCGACTTCATAGCCGTTGGTCAGACGAACACGGCACACCTTACGCAGTGCGGAGTTCGGTTTCTTCGGCGTGGTGGTGTACACACGGGTGCACACGCCACGACGCTGCGGGCAGTTTTGCAGCGCAGGGACGTCGCTCTTCTCGACGACCCGCTTGCGCGGCTGACGTACCAGCTGGTTGATAGTTGCCATCTACTAGCTCCACTGTTGTCTTTCGACACAAACGAAAAATGGCAGGGCACGAAGCCCCGCCAATTTAGGGGTACGAGAGTCTAAAGAGCTTCTCGCCCACCGTCAAGGCAGGCCCCGGCTTGCGACCGGGGCCTGGCACTCTCAATTGCCGCTGGAGTTCAGCGCTTCGGTCAGCGCCGCTTCGACTTCATCGGCACTCACGCGAACCGGCTTCTCGGCGTCACGCTTGCGCTTGCGCTCGCTGTGATAGGCCAGACCGGTACCGGCCGGAATCAGACGACCCACGACCACGTTTTCCTTCAGCCCGCGCAGGTAGTCGCGCTTGCCGGTGACGGCCGCCTCGGTCAGCACGCGGGTGGTCTCCTGGAAGGAGGCCGCGGAAATGAACGACTCCGTCGACAGCGAGGCCTTGGTGATACCCAGCAGGACGCGCACGTACTTGGCGACGAACTTGTCCTCTTCACTCAGGCGCTCGTTTTCTTCCAGCACCTGGGTCAGTTCCATCTGGTCACCCTTGATGAAGCTGGAATCCCCCGACTCGGTGATCTCGACCTTGCGCAGCATCTGTCGCAGGATCGTCTCGATGTGCTTGTCGTTGATCTTCACGCCCTGCAGGCGGTAAACGTCCTGGATCTCGTTGACGATGTAGCGTGCCAGTGCACTGACGCCCAGCAGACGCAGGATGTCGTGCGGGTTGCTCGGACCGTCGGAGATTACTTCACCCTTGTTCACCTGTTCGCCTTCGAAGACGTTGAGGTGACGCCACTTCGGAATCAGCTCCTCGTACGGATCACTGCCGTCGGTCGGAGTGATGACCAGACGACGCTTGCCCTTGGTTTCCTTGCCGAAGGAAATCGTACCGCTGATTTCCGCCAGGATGGACGGCTCCTTCGGACGACGCGCTTCGAACAGGTCGGCAACGCGCGGCAGACCACCGGTGATATCGCGGGTTTTCGAGGTCTCCTGCGGGATACGTGCGATGACGTCACCCACGTTGATCTCGGCACCGTCAGCCACACCGACCAGCGCGTTAGCCGGCAGGAAGTACTGAGCCGGTACATCGGTACCCGGCAGCAGCAGTTCCTTGCCACTGGCATCGACCATCTTGATGGCCGGACGAATGTCCTTGCCAGAGGCCGGACGATCCTTCGGATCCATCACCTCGATGTTGGTCAGACCGGTCAGCTCGTCGGTCTGGCGCTTGATGGTGATGTTCTCCTCCATACCGACGAAGGTCACGATACCCTTCATTTCGGTCACGATCGGGTGGGTGTGCGGATCCCACTTGGCAACCACGGCGCCAGCATCGACCTTGTCACCTTCCTTCACGGAAATCACGGCACCGTACGGCAGCTTGTAGCGCTCGCGCTCACGACCGAAGTCGTCCGCCACGGCCAGCTCGCCGGAACGAGACACGGCCACCAGCGCGCCATCGGCACGTTCGACGTGCTTCAGGTTATGCAGGCGGATGGTACCGCCGTTCTTCACCAGCACGTTGTCGACGGCCGAGGTACGACTCGCCGCACCACCGATGTGGAACGTACGCATGGTGAGCTGAGTACCCGGCTCACCGATCGACTGGGCAGCGATAACGCCGACCGCCTCGCCGATGTTGACCTGATGCCCGCGAGCCAGATCGCGCCCGTAGCACTTGGCACAGATGCCGTAGCGGGTTTCACAGGAGATCGGCGAGCGCACGATCACTTCGTCGATGCTGTTCAGCTCGATGAAGTCCACCCACTGCTCGTCGATCAGCGTACCCGCTGGGACCAGCACGTCATCAGTGCCCGGCTTGAGCACGTCACGTGCGATCACACGACCCAGTACGCGCTCACCGAGCGGCTCGACCACATCGCCACCTTCGATATGCGGCGTCATGTGCAGGCCCTGCTCGGTGCCGCAATCGATTTCGGTAACTACCAGATCCTGCGCGACGTCGACCAGACGACGCGTCAGGTAACCGGAGTTCGCGGTCTTCAGAGCGGTATCCGCCAGACCCTTACGAGCACCGTGCGTGGAGATGAAGTACTGCAGTACGTTCAGACCCTCACGGAAGTTCGCGGTGATCGGCGTCTCGATGATGGAGCCGTCCGGCTTGGCCATCAGGCCACGCATACCGGCGAGCTGGCGAATCTGAGCCGCGGAACCCCGCGCACCGGAGTCGGCCATCATGTACATCGAGTTGAACGAGTCCTGCTCGGCCTCGTTGCCTTCACGGTCGATGACCTTCTCTTTCGAGAGGTTGGCCATCATCGCCTTGGAGACTTCGTCGTTGGCCTTGGACCAGAGGTCGATCACCTTGTTGTACTTCTCGCCCTGGGTAACCAGGCCGGAGGCGTACTGCGATTCGATTTCCTTCACTTCTTCGGTGGCCGCATCGATGATGCGCGCCTTCTCGTCCGGGATGACGAAATCGTTCACACCGATCGAAACACCGGAGATGGTCGAGTAGGCGAAACCGGTGTACATCAACTGGTCGGCAAAGATGACGGTGTCCTTCAGACCAACGGTGCGGTAGCACAGGTTGATCAGCTTGGAGATCGCCTTCTTCTTCATCGGCTGATTGACGACGTCGAACGACATGCCTTCCGGCACGATCTGGAACAGCAGAGCGCGGCCGACGGTGGTGTCGACGATGCGAGTGTTCTTGGTGATGCTGCCGTCGCGATCCTTGATGGTCTCGTTGATACGCACCTTGACCCGAGCGTGCAGCGAGGCCTCGCCGGCGCGGAACACGCGGTCGACTTCCTGCAGGTCAGCGAACACGCGACCTTCGCCCTTGGCATTGATGGCTTCACGGGTCATGTAGTACAGACCCAGAACCACGTCCTGCGACGGCACGATGATCGGCTCGCCGTTGGCTGGCGAGAGGATGTTGTTGGTCGACATCATCAGCGCGCGCGCTTCCAGCTGGGCTTCCAGCGTCAGCGGCACGTGCACGGCCATCTGGTCACCGTCGAAGTCGGCGTTGTACGCCGCGCAGACCAGCGGGTGCAGCTGGATCGCCTTGCCTTCGATAAGCACCGGCTCGAACGCCTGGATACCCAGACGGTGCAGCGTCGGCGCGCGGTTGAGCAGCACGGGATGTTCGCGAATAACTTCGGCGAGAACGTCCCAGACTTCCGGCAGCTCGCGCTCGACCATCTTCTTGGCCGCCTTGATGGTGGTGGCCATGCCACGCATTTCCAGCTTGCCGAAGATGAATGGCTTGAACAGCTCGAGGGCCATCTTTTTCGGCAGACCGCACTGGTGCAGACGCAGGGTCGGGCCCACGGTGATCACCGAACGACCGGAGTAGTCCACTCGCTTACCGAGCAGGTTCTGACGGAAACGACCCTGCTTACCCTTGATCATATCGGCCAGGGATTTCAGCGGGCGCTTGTTCGAACCGGTGATGGCACGGCCGCGACGGCCGTTGTCCAGCAGCGCATCGACCGCCTCCTGCAGCATGCGCTTTTCGTTGCGCACGATGATGTCCGGCGCCGACAGGTCGAGCAGGCGCTTCAGACGGTTGTTGCGGTTGATCACGCGGCGATAAAGATCGTTCAGATCCGAAGTCGCGAAACGACCGCCATCCAGCGGGACCAGCGGACGCAGATCCGGCGGCAGCACCGGCAGCACGGTCAGGATCATCCACTCCGGCAGGTTGCCTGAGCCATGGAAAGCCTCCATCAGCTTCAGACGCTTGGAGAGCTTCTTGATCTTGGTTTCCGAGTTGGTCTGCGGAATTTCCTCGCGCAGACGGCCGATCTCGTGCTCCAGGTCGATCTGGATCAGCAGCTCGCGAACAGCTTCGGCGCCCATGCGGGCGTCGAAGTCGTCACCGAACTCTTCCAGCGCCTCGAAGTACTGCTCGTCGTTCAGCAGCTGACCTTTCTCCAGGGTGGTCATGCCCGGATCGATCACCACGTAGCTCTCGAAATAGAGCACGCGCTCGATATCGCGCAGGGTCATGTCCAGCAGCAAGCCGATACGGGACGGCAGCGACTTCAGGAACCAGATGTGCGCGACCGGCGAAGCCAGTTCGATGTGTGCCATGCGCTCGCGACGCACCTTGGCCAGCGCAACTTCCACACCACACTTCTCGCAGATCACACCGCGATGCTTGAGGCGCTTGTACTTACCGCACAGGCACTCGTAGTCCTTGACCGGGCCAAAGATCTTGGCACAGAAAAGGCCGTCACGCTCGGGCTTGAACGTACGGTAGTTGATGGTCTCCGGCTTCTTCACTTCACCGAAGGACCAGGAACGGATCATCTCGGGGGACGCCAGGGCAATCTTGATGGCATCGAACTCTTCGATTTGACCCTGGTTTTTCAACAGATTCAGCAAGTCTTTCAAGGCCTTTCCTCCTCACGGACCTGCGGCAGCCGGCTGACGCCGAGTGCCGCGCAGGCGGTGCGTGGTTATTCGGTTTCCAGATCGATATCGATACCGAGCGAGCGGATTTCTTTGATCAGCACGTTGAAGGACTCCGGCATGCCGGCCTCCATACGGTGATCGCCGTCCACGATGTTCTTGTACATCTTGGTCCGCCCGTTCACGTCGTCCGACTTGACCGTGAGCATTTCCTGCAGGGTGTACGCGGCGCCGTAGGCTTCCAGCGCCCAGACCTCCATCTCCCCGAAGCGCTGACCACCGAACTGCGCCTTACCACCCAGCGGCTGCTGGGTAACCAGGCTGTACGAACCGGTGGAACGCGCGTGCATCTTGTCGTCGACCAGGTGGTTCAGCTTGAGCATGTACATGTAGCCGACCGTGGTGGTGCGCTCGAACTTGTTGCCGGTACGGCCGTCGAACAGCTGCATCTGACCGCTTTCCGGCAAATCGGCCAGTTTCAGCATGGCCTTGATCTCGCGCTCCTTGGCACCATCGAATACCGGGGTGGCCATCGGCACGCCCTTGCGCAGGTTGTTAGCCAGGTCCAACACTTCCTGATCGCTCAGGTCGTCCAGGCTTTCCTGGCGACCACCGATCTCGTTGTAGATCTCGTGCAGGAACTTGCGCAGCTCGGCGACCTTGCGCTGCTCTTCGAGCATCAGGTTGATCTTCTCGCCCAGGCCCTTGGCCGCGAGGCCCAGGTGGGTTTCGAGGATCTGCCCGACGTTCATACGCGACGGTACACCCAGCGGGTTCAGGACGATGTCCACCGGCGTGCCGTTGGCATCGTGCGGCATGTCTTCGACCGGCATGATCACCGAGACCACACCCTTGTTACCGTGACGACCGGCCATCTTGTCGCCCGGCTGGATGCGACGTTTGATGGCCAGGTAGACCTTGACGATCTTCAGCACGCCCGGTGCGAGATCGTCGCCCTGCTGCAGCTTGCGCTTCTTGTCTTCGAACTTGTCGTCGAGCAGCTGACGGCGATCGGAGAGGTAGGCCTGAGCCTTCTCCAGCTGCTCATTCAGCGCGTCTTCGGCCATGCGCAGCTTGAACCACTGGCCATGCTCGAGCCCGTCGAGGATCTCGTCGGTGATCACGACACCCTTCTTCAGACCTGCACCGCCCTCGGCAGTCGCACCGACCAAGGCCGAGCGCAGGCGCTCGAACGTGGCGCCTTCGACGATACGGAACTCTTCGTTGAGGTCCTTGCGGATCTCGTCGAGCTGCATCTTCTCGATGGCCAGCGCACGGGAGTCGCGCTCGACGCCGTCGCGGATGAACACCTGTACGTCGATGACGGTGCCCTTGGTGCCGGTCGGCACACGCAGGGACGTGTCTTTCACGTCGGAAGCCTTCTCACCGAAGATCGCACGCAGCAGCTTCTCTTCCGGCGTCAGCTGGGTTTCGCCCTTCGGCGTCACCTTGCCGACCAGGATGTCGCCCGGACCGACTTCGGCACCGACGTAGACGATACCGGCCTCGTCCAGCTTGTTCAGCGCAGCCTCACCCACGTTCGGGATGTCCGCGGTGATCTCCTCTGGGCCGAGCTTGGTGTCGCGCGACACGCAGGTGAGTTCCTGGATATGGATAGTGGTGAAGCGATCTTCCTGAACCACACGCTCCGAGAGGAGGATGGAGTCCTCGAAGTTGTAGCCGTTCCACGGCATGAACGCGACGCGCATGTTCTGACCCAGTGCCAGCTCACCCATGTCGGTGGACGGACCGTCGGCCATGATGTCGCCACGCGCCACCACGTCACCCTTGCGAACCAGCGGACGCTGGTTGATGCAGGTGTTCTGGTTGGAGCGGGTGTACTTGGTCAGGTTATAGATGTCGACACCCGCTTCGCCGGTCTCGACCTCATCGTCACGCACGCGCACCACGATACGGCTGGCATCGACCGAGTCGATCACACCGCCGCGACGAGCGACCACGCAGACGCCTGAGTCGCGTGCCACGTTGCGCTCCATGCCGGTACCTACCAGCGGCTTGTCCGAACGCAGGGTCGGCACGGCCTGACGCTGCATGTTGGAACCCATCAGCGCGCGGTTGGCGTCGTCGTGCTCGAGGAACGGAATCAGCGAGGCAGCGACGGAGACGACCTGCTTCGGAGAGACGTCCATCAGGGTCACGTCTTCCGGAGCCTTGACGGTGAATTCGTTCAGATGACGCACAGCCACCAGCTCGTCGACCAGCTTGCGACCGTCCAGCTTGGCGCTGGCCTGGGCGATCACGTGATCGGCTTCTTCGATCGCCGAAAGGAACACGATTTCGTCGGTGACTTCGCCGTCCTTGACCACACGGTACGGACTTTCGAGGAAGCCATACTGGTTGGTGCGAGCATAGGCAGCCAGGGAGTTGATCAGACCGATGTTCGGACCTTCAGGGGTTTCGATCGGGCAGACGCGGCCGTAGTGAGTCGGGTGCACGTCACGCACCTCGAAGCCGGCACGCTCACGGGTCAGACCGCCAGGGCCGAGTGCGGAGACGCGGCGCTTGTGGGTGATCTCCGAAAGCGGGTTGTTCTGGTCCATGAACTGCGAGAGCTGGCTGGAACCGAAGAACTCCTTCACCGCCGCCGCAACCGGCTTGGCATTGATCAGGTCCTGCGGCATCAGGCCTTCGCTTTCGGCCATCGACAGACGCTCTTTGACCGCACGCTCGACGCGTACGAGGCCAACACGGAACTGGTTTTCGGCCATTTCGCCGACACAGCGCACGCGACGGTTACCCAGGTGGTCGATGTCATCGACGATACCCTTGCCGTTGCGGATGTCGACCAGGGTCTTCAGGACCGCGACGATGTCCTCGCGGCTCAGTACGCCGGAGCCCTCGATCTCGGTACGACCGATACGGCGGTTGAACTTCATCCGGCCGACAGCCGACAGGTCGTAGCGCTCGGCAGCGAAGAACAGGTTGTTGAACAGCGTCTCGGCGGCGTCCTTGGTTGGCGGCTCGCCCGGGCGCATCATGCGATAGATCTCGACCAGCGCTTCGAGCTGATTGGTGGTCGAATCGATCTTCAGCGTGTCGGAAATGAACGGACCACAATCGATGTCGTTGGTGTACAGCGTCTCGAAGCGTACGACCTGCGCCTTGACGATCTTCGCCATGACGTCGACGGTCAGCTCGGTGTTGCACTCGGCGATGATCTCGCCGGTGGCCGGATGCACGATCGCCTTGGCGACGGTACGGCCCAGGACATAGTCCATTGGCATCTCGAGCTCTTTGATGCCGGACTTGTCGAGCTGGTTGATGTGGCGAGCGGTGATGCGACGGCCCTGCTCGACGATGACCTTGCCGCTGTCATCCTTGATGTCGAAAGTAGCGATCTCGCCGCGCAGACGCTGCGGTACCAGTTCCAGCGCCAGGGTTTCGCCTTTGACGTGGAAGACGTTGGTATCGTAGAAGGCGTCCAGGATCTCTTCGGTGCTGTAATTGAGCGCACGCAGAAGCACCGACGCCGGCAACTTGCGGCGACGGTCGATACGGACGAACACTGCGTCCTTCGGATCGAATTCGAAGTCGAGCCAAGAGCCGCGGTAAGGAATGATGCGCGCGGAGTACAGCAGCTTGCCGGAGCTGTGGGTCTTGCCGCGGTCATGATCGAAGAACACGCCCGGCGAACGATGCAGCTGGGAAACGATGACGCGTTCGGTACCGTTGATGATGAAGGTACCGTTCTCGGTCATGAGGGGGATTTCCCCCATGTAGACTTCCTGTTCCTTGATGTCCTTGATGGCCTTGTTCGACGACTCTTTGTCGAAAATGATCAGGCGCACCTTGACGCGCAGCGGAACGGCGAAGGTCACGCCGCGCAGGACACATTCCTTGACATCGAAAGCCGGCTCGCCCAGGCGATAGCCGACGTATTCCAGCGCTGCATTGCCGGAATAGCTGATAATCGGGAAAACGGATTTGAAGGCTGCATGCAAGCCAATGTCGCGGAACTGATCTTTGGTCGCTCCCGCCTGCAGGAATTCGCGATACGAATCCAGCTGGATGGCCAAAAGATACGGCACGTCCATCACGTGCGGTAACTTGCTAAAGTCCTTGCGGATACGTTTTTTCTCAGTGTATGAGTAAGCCATCAGCGTTCCCCAGCTTGGTCACCTGCTTGTTGGCTTCTCCCGACGGGAGCAGCCAGAAAATCTTGCGAACCCCATGGTTCGCGCCACCTGTAGGTGGCTTCCGAGGAAGAGCCAGCATGGCTGGCTTTCCATAACGGAAAAAGGCCGGTGGCAAGAGCCACCAGCCATCAGCCTGTCGCGAGTCGCTCGGGCTGTAGACGCAAGGTCGTCGCTTACTTGAGCTCGACTTTGGCGCCAGCTTCTTCCAGAGCCTTCTTGGCAGCTTCGGCTTCTTCCTTCGAAACGCCTTCCTTGACCACGCCCGGGGCGCCGTCAACGACAGCCTTGGCTTCTTTCAGGCCCAGACCGGTCAGCTCGCGAACCGCCTTGATCACGTTCACTTTCTTGTCGCCGGCTTCAGCCAGGACGATGGTGAACTCGGTCTGCTCTTCGACAGCAGCGGCAGCCGGGCCAGCAGCAGCAACGGTGGCAGCAGCAGCGGTAACACCGAAGGTTTCTTCCATCGCCTTGATCAGCTCGACGATTTCCATAACGGATTTCTGGCCGATCGCTTCGATGATTTGCTCGTTAGTCAGAGACATGACTATCTATTCCTGTATTGGGGTGACAGCTTACGCAGCCATCAAATTAAACATGTGATTTTGAAAGTGCTTACGCCGCCTCAGGCAGCAGCAGCTTCTTTCTGGTCGCGAATAGCTGCCAGGGTGCGAGCGAGCTTGCTGGTGGCGCCTTGAATAACGCTCATCAGCTGTGCGATGCCCTCTTCGCGAGTCGGCAGGCTTGCCAGCACGTCGATCTGGTTTGCTGCGAGGAACTTGCCCTCGAACGCAGCTGCCTTGATCTCGAACTTGTCCTGACCCTTGGCGAACTCCTTGAAGATACGAGCGGCAGCGCCCGGATGTTCGTTGGAGAATGCAATCAGGGTCGGGCCTTTGAACACGTCGTTGAGCACGTCAAACTGAGTGCCTTCAACAGCGCGCTTGAGCAGGGTGTTACGCACGACTTTCACGTACACACCAGCCGCTCGGGCCTCTTTACGGAGTCCGGTCATTGCGCCGACGGTCACGCCACGGGCATCAGCCACGACAGCGGACAGACCGGCTTTGGCAGCCTCGTTGACTTCAGCGACGATGGCCTTCTTGTCTTCGAGTTTAATTGCCACGGGTTTACTCCTGGTTTTTACCGATACGTCAGGCCGGAGCCGGACGGCGTTTTGGTGTCTGATTCGGTACGAATCGGGAGCACCATCTGCGTAGGCTTAAGAGATCACTCTCCGGGTTTAAGGCTTGCGCCACCTACGGTCTTGGATAGCCCCCGCCAGGCAGGGACCCCAATATTGCAAGCCGCCCCATCATGGAGGCAGCCAGGCTTTACGCTTCCAGCGAAGACTGATCGATGACCAGCCCTGGGCCCATGGTGGTGCTCAGGGTCACACGCTTGACGTAGATACCTTTGGAAGTGGATGGCTTCAGGCGCTTGAGATCCGACAGCAGCGCTTCGACGTTCTGCTTCAGCTGGCCAGCCTCAAAGCCAACCTTACCCACCGAGGTGTGGATAATGCCGTTCTTGTCGGTACGGAAACGCACCTGACCGGCCTTGGCATTCTTGACAGCGGTAGCCACGTCAGGGGTAACGGTGCCAACTTTCGGGTTAGGCATCAGTCCACGCGGACCGAGAATCTGGCCCAGCTGACCAACAACACGCATGGCATCCGGCGAAGCGATCACTACGTCATAGTTCAGATCACCGCCTTTCATCTCAGCAGCCAATTCGTCCATGCCAACCCGATCAGCGCCGGCAGCCAGCGCAGCCTCAGCAGCCGGACCCTGGGTGAAAACTGCGACACGAACGGTCTTACCGGTGCCATTCGGCAGAACGGTTGCACCGCGCACGACCTGGTCGGACTTACGCGGATCGACACCGAGATTGATCGCAATGTCGAACGACTCGGTGAACTTGACCGCGGATACTTCAGCCAACAGCTTGGCCGCATCCTCGAACGCGTACTGCTTGCCAGCCTCGATCTTCTCGGCAATAGCCTTCTGGCGCTTGGTCAACTTAGCCATTACACACCCTCCACGTTCAGGCCCATGCTGCGCGCCGAACCTGCGATGGTTCGAACAGCAGCTTCCATTTCAGCAGCGGTAAGATCGGCCTGTTTGGTTTTGGCGATCTCTTCCAGCTGGGCACGAGTGACAGTGCCAACCTTCTGGGTGTTAGGACGAGCCGAGCCACTGGTGATGCCAGCGGCCTTCTTCAGCAGCACAGCTGCCGGAGTGCTCTTGGTTTCAAAGGTAAAACTGCGGTCACTGTATACAGTAATGATCACAGGGGTCGGCAGACCGGGCTCCTGGCCCTGAGTCTTGGCATTGAAAGCCTTGCAGAACTCCATGATATTCACACCATGCTGACCCAAGGCAGGGCCAACGGGCGGCGATGGATTAGCCTGACCGGCCTTCACCTGAAGCTTGATGTAAGCTTGAATCTTCTTAGCCATATTTACTCCGTTACGGGTTCTAGCGCCTTACGGCTCCCCATTGCTCATTTATCCCGATGACGACAAAACCCCGCAGCCTGAAACTGCGGGGTGTGGGATGCTTCGTCCAGTTAAACCTTCTCGACCTGACTGAACTCCAACTCTACCGGCGTAGAGCGACCGAAAATGAGGACCGCGACCTGAATCCGGCTCTTCTCGTAATTGACCTCTTCGACAACGCCATTGAAGTCGGCGAACGGGCCGTCAGCTACGCGAACCACTTCACCTGGCTCGAAGAGCGTTTTCGGCTTAGGTTTATCACTACCATCGGCCACGCGGCGAAGAATAGCCTCGGCCTCTTTATCCGTGATTGGCGCCGGCTTGTCTGCCGTACCACCAATAAAGCCCATCACACGAGGAGTATCCTTGACCAGGTGCCAAGTACCCTCGTTCATCTCCATCTGGACCAAAACGTAACCCGGGAAGAACTTGCGCTCACTCTTGCGCTTCTGCCCGTTACGCATCTCCACGACCTCTTCGGTCGGAACCAGAATCTCGCCGAACTCATCTTCCATGCCAGCAAGCTTGACGCGCTCGATCAAGGAGCGCATGACGTGCTTCTCGTAACCCGAGTAAGCATGCACAACGTACCAACGCTTAGCCACGAGACACCCTTAGCCAACAACCATGGAGACCAACCAGCCGAGCAGAGAATCGAGCCCCCACAGCAGCAACGCCATCACCAACACCACCACGACAACGATCATCGTGGTCTGGGTAGTTTCCTGACGGGTCGGCCAAACGACCTTGCGAATTTCGCCGCGCGCCTCTTTCAGCAGCACAGCAAACGAGCGCCCCTTTGAGGTCTGGAAGGCGACAAACGCCGCAACAGCACCTACTGCAAGCACCGCAAGGACACGATAAAGAATGGGCTCAGCGGAGTAGTATTGATTACCAACCACGGCAACCACGACCAAAGCAGCCACAACAAACCACTTCACCAGATCGAAGCGCGTGTCATTGGCTTCAGCCTTGATATTCATCTGCTAGAACCTTGTAAAGACTGCCAATTTCGCTATTGAAAATGGCAGGCCAGGAGGGAATCGAACCCCCAACCTGCGGTTTTGGAGACCGCCGCTCTGCCAATTGAGCTACTGGCCTAGAAAGAGTCAGGCCGACTATTATGCCGACCTGCTTCAAACAGATCAATCGTTAT
>NZ_JACBXH010000059.1:0-16223 GCF_041381355.1 Pseudomonas sp. LM13 | reverse complement strand
CGCGAGGACAGCCAAAACCTGGGCGTGACCTGGATAGCCTTCGACAAGCACACCCAAGCCTTTACCCTGAGCATCCCTCAGTGGCGCCCGGATTGGCGCAACATTTTCTTCAGCAATACGCCCTACGAGGTCGTACCGAACGGCTGAGCCACAAAATACATCCGCTGGCTGTAAAAGACGGAAGCGCCGCCGCTACCCCTTCGGAACCGATTCCGGCCGCAGATAGGGCAGCATGTGCGCCACATAGTCCGCCTTGCCCAGCTCGATCCCTTCCTTACGCAGGATCGAATACGCGGTCATCACGTGAAAATAGAACTGCGCCAGCGTCCAGTCACGGGCGTACTGCTCCGCGGTCAGGTCGAAGATCATTCCATTCGCCAGCTCATGGGCGATTGGCTTGTCTGCGTCCATATCCAACGCATCGGCGGCGAGACCGTCGAGCAACGCCACCGTCTCTTCGATGCGGGCATAGGCATCAGCCAGCGTGCCCGGCCGCTCCCCCGCCTGCCGCCCCTCGTCCAGCAGCTCGTTGATCACTGCCGGAAAGGCCTCGCCTCTCAGCCGGCACATGGCCTCCCGCGCCTGCACGCAGGCAAAGCGAACCTGAGTCGACAACGGAAACATATCCGGCGCCAGCCGCGCGGATAACAACGCCTGCGCCTCCGCTTCCGGCAGCTGGGCCTGCGCTTTCTTTAGCCAGCCGGAGAGGGTTTTGAGCATTTGGGTGTAGGTTGGGACGAGGAGGGTTGTTAGCTGCATGGTTCTTACCTTGTGGAGGCTACGCCAAAGAAAGCTTTTTCAGTGGGCTGAGCAGTAGCTAATAACCCTTTCCTTTCAAGTATTTTTCTTTTGCTATATTTATATCTGGCTGAACTCTGCATTCTCTCCGCTCACTTTGCACACTCGTTAAATTCGAAGTATTGAGTAGTAAATCGGGTGTTCTCTTTAACGCTTGGGACCAGCCCCGCTCGAATGCGTCATACTCTGTAGATCCTAACGGATATCTATTTTCGTATCTTCCTTCATTAGAAAAGTAGCTTTCTTTGCCTTCTTTATACGCCGGATGATCATGAATATCGCTCATAGTTATCACCATTTCAAAATATTCCGCCAACATTGGTGCTCTAATAAATCACAAAAATAAATTTGTTCCGCTGGCTACATGCAGGCTTCGTTGCAGTCCTTGCTCACCATTAAGACCATACTCTAAGGTTCCCAGATCTCCAAAGTGCGCCATCCCAGCAAATTACATCGTGAAGGTCGGAATAGATAGAAAGCTGATTAAACCGTGGAGAGCCATCTTTCTTGAACCAATGCGATAAAAGCGCGGTGGGCCGAGGGGGATAAATTTTTTTGCGCTCGTTTAAATTTGGTTGCCAGAAATAAACGATTATGGACTCAGCTATCTCCAAATGCGTCCGTGTATGCTCTTGCGGATAGGCTACGCTGCCTAGCCAGACACCAAGTTCACGCGTGATTTCGAAGATCTTGTGGTGCTGCTTAAAACGGTTTCTATATAAACCTTCTGTAATGCCACAGTACTGAATTTGTTCATTTCTCTCGTACCGGCGCTTACCCGTTAGGAGGTAAAGCCCGTTCCCCATATCCGAATCGCATACTTCATAAAGTGAATACGGCCCATGCCAGTTCACTCGTATTGTCAGATTATCCACTTGTCTTTATCTCTTTATAAAACTTGGTTAAGCAATTCATAAGCGGCAAGCTAACTTATTATTTTTTGGCACCTGCCAGATCCATGAACGGCCGCTTTTCCGCTAAGGAAAAATCGGACTAAATCGTGAACATCTCAGCCATCAGTTTACGGTCATGAATCTGCCAATAGCTCTCACCGCGGTTATCGGAATGCAGCGTTAATTAGAGAAAATATTTTTCTGAAGCCTTGCAAGTCGCTGCGCGTTAGCCCCTTAGCTTTTTTAAACTCATTAAGATACAGCTTTTTTAGTTCATTCTTTGCGCTTTTTCTATCCGCCGTATTGCTGCTTGTCAATTTCATTACTAAAGAGTGATTGCTCGCATATACAGAGGATATTATGGATGCAGGAAGCAAGCCTTCAATGCAATCCTTGCCGGGCTCATTAATACCAATTGCAGCGTAATTAGTATGTTCTACCAAGTTAAGATTTTTTAGTATTCGCTGCAGCTCGCTGTGTGCATCAAGATCAAAAGTAATGAAGGCCTTATCAAACTTATCAATAACAAACTTTAGCATTATCGAGTTCTTTAGCGCATCTTTACCCTCATACGGTATAATTTCTACACCTTCCGGCAATACAAACCCGGGGACTTCTAGAGAAGATATATATTCCAAATATTCT
Organism: Pseudomonas sp. LM13; assembly: GCF_041381355.1. Lineage (NCBI taxonomy): Bacteria > Pseudomonadati > Pseudomonadota > Gammaproteobacteria > Pseudomonadales > Pseudomonadaceae > Pseudomonas > Pseudomonas sp. LM13. The sequence continues at coordinate 13,887 of NZ_JACBXH010000059.1, read as the reverse complement.
TTATCGATAGAACCTTCTACCAAAATCACATGGTCGCGCCTTGCACCAATAACCTCCTGCCATGGTTCAAATGCTTCATTATCCAAACCGAGAATCTGGCTGAATGGACGCATCCAGTTATTATTTTCAATGGTAACCAATTCAGTTTGCCGAAGATTACCTCGAAACGTTTTACGATCTAGAAGGATATTCGACTCGGGAATTTCTTGGCAGAGCATATAGGGGCTATGAGTCGTAATTATGATTTGAATGCCTAAATCTCGAGCCAATGAGCGTATTACACGACCAAACTCTGCTTGAGCTGACGGGTGCAAAAAACTTTCAGGCTCCTCAATAACAATGATAGGGGAAACCCTGTTAATATCTGATAAATCATTTTTTACTTTATTTGCTTGTAGTATCGACATCATTATGTGCGTGCGATTTTGAGTACCAGTCCCCCAATCAGAAAGCGGAACTTCAAGATTCTTATCTTTTAGATTGACGCCTAGTGGTATAGCCCCACCCAGATACCTGTCGAATATAGTTAGCTCAACATCGTATTTTTCTTCGAGCCTTCCAAGTAATCCGGATAGCTCAGAACGATGCTTGGCAGCCATTTTCTTAATTTTTTTCTTTAGCCGTTCCTGTTCTGCTTCTAACTCTTTTCTTTCATCGCCGGAAAACATTAGCTCCTGCGCAAGCCTTACGGCGCCGCCTGCCAAAAGGCTACTCAACCCGACTTCGGCTGAATTATTGAAGAAAGCCAATGTCGAGCTTTCTATACGTTTGTATACCTCCACTGCCTCGTACTTGCCCAAGGCGTTTCCATCTAGATAAACCTCAGTTTGAGCTTCCTCTTTCTCCAAGTATCTTAAAATAATCCTCATATCTAAATCGTCACCGACGGGCGCGCTTAAGCCTGAAAACTTAATAGCGAAATTGTAAATGCCCGGATCATAGATGGCGCTGAAACTTAAACAATATTCTAGTTCTATCGGCGGCGTACCTTTCACCCATTGCGTTTTGGCCACAGGATAGCTAATTGACTCCCTTTCAGCCCACCAATTCTGTTTTGTGGTGTCTCGCAATAACTGCTGAATAGCCTTGATAACTGTGGTTTTCCCTGCATTGTTTTTTCCACTAATAGAAGCAAACTCACCATCAAACGATAGTTTTACATCCTCTAAGGTCCTAAAGTTTTTTATGCAGATCGATCTTAATTTCATTTTTCTGCCTCTCGCTTACCACAAAGATGCAACCAATCAAAGCTGCGCTAATAAATTAAGCGTTATATTGAATCGGTGGGAACATATTTCTTTTTCGGACGTTTGAGTCAGAGATGTCCTTGCTCTGGATATTGACGAGCTTTAAATCCTTGATCCTTTATCACTTGAAGCCGCAACGCGGCTGCAGGACAACGAAGTCGGATAGCGCGCCCTGGCGCCCGACGTGAAGTGGCACCAGCGGGGGGAAACGTATTTCAGAAGTTTTTCCAGCCGCTCAGCAAAATGCCGCTCCACGGGTTTATCGAACTGACATTGCGAGCGAACAGGGGAAAAGCGCGCCATCTGTACCTTCCTTGGTAGCGGACCGGTGCAGACCGTAGCGGCGCAGCGGAACCGTGATCGAGTGCGCAGTTGCTGCGCGTGATGGCACATTAGCCACTGCTTCCGTATGGGTAAAGCAGACGATGGATTAATCCCCAGTTTTCACACTGCAGCCTGACGTGCGGTCGCTCGCGCCGTCTGCACTTTCCGCCCGCCTACCCTGTCCACCCTGCATGGCTCAGTTGCGGAGGTGATCGTGGAAGGCATGTTTTTCAGTAGCGGAACGACGTTGATACGCACGCTGGTGGTGGGCGTGCTGGCCTATATCAGCCTGGTGCTGCTGTTGCGCCTGTCGGGGCGGCGGACGTTGTCGAAGATGAATGCGTTCGATCTGGTGGTGACGGTGGCGCTGGGTTCGACCTTCGCGACGATTCTGCTCAATCGCAATGTGTCGCTGGCCGAGGGGGTGCTGGCGTTCGCGCTGTTGATCGGGCTGCAGTATGTGGTCACCTGGTCCAGCGTGCGGGTGGCGTGGGTGCGGCGGACGGTGACGGGCGAGCCGGCGCTGCTGTTCTTTCGCGGGCGTTTTCTCGGCGATGCCATGCGTGTGGCGCGGGTGACCGAGGATGAGGTGCGGGCTGCGGCGCGCAGCCAGGGGCTGGCCGCGCTGGATGGCATCGAGGCGGTGGTGCTGGAGACCGACGGCAGTTTCAGCGTGATCACCGATGGCGCCGGCGACAGCCGGTCCACGCTGGACGGGGTGAATGTGCCGGGGCCGAATGAAAAGGGCGTTTGACGCCGTGGCGCGCCTCGGCGGCGACTGATCGACGCGCCCGCCGCCGGGGCCCACGCCGGTCCGGTTGCCGCCGCGCGGCGCTGCCGCCAGACTCGTTGGTTCCGCCCTTCGATGCGATTCCCACCCATGAAAACCAACCTCGACGAAATGCTCGCCTTTGTCAGCGTGGTCGACAGTGGCTCGATCAGCGCTGCGGCCGAGCAGCTGGAACAGACCGCCTCGGGCGTCAGCCAGGCGTTGAGTCGGCTGGAGGACAAGCTGGCGGTGACGCTGTTGCGCCGCACCACGCGGCGTCTCGAGCTGACCGAGGAAGGCGAGGCGTTCCTGGCTCAGGCGCGGCGGATTCTGGCCAGCGTCGAGGAAGCCGAGGAGCAGATGGCGCTGCGGCGGCAGGCGCCGGCCGGGCGCTTGCGGGTCAATACCGCGTCGCCGTTCATGCTGCATGTGATCGTCCCGCTGATCGGCGATTTTCGCGCGCGCTATCCGCTGATCGAGCTGGAGCTGCACAGCGACGACCGCATCGTCGATTTGCTGGAGCGGCGCATCGATCTGGCCATCCGCATCGGCCCGCTGCCCGATTCCAGCCTGCATGCACGGCCGCTGTGCCATACCACGCGCCGGGTGCTGGCGAGCCCGGCCTATCTGGCGCGGCATGGCACACCGCAACAGGTCGAGGACCTGGCGGAGCACAGCCTGATCGGCTTTACCGAGCCGGATCGTCTCAACGACTGGCCGCTGCGCCACGCGCTCGGCGAGAGCTGGCGGATCAACCCGGCGCTACGCGCCTCCAGCGGCGACACGGTGCGCGAGCTGGCGCTGGCCGGCGAAGGGATCGCCAGCCTGTCGGACTTCATGACTGGCCGGGACCGCCAGCGCGGCGAGCTGGTGGAGGTGCTGGCGGCGCAGCGCGTCGACGTGCGCCAGCCGATCAACGCGGTGTACTACCGCAACACCGCGCTGGCTTCGCGCATCACCTGTTTTCTGGATTATCTGAGTGAGCGCCTGGGAGCCGGCGCCCCGCACGACTGAGCAGGGATCGCGCGTCCGGGCATTCACGGCTGTGGAACCGCGCGAACGCCAGAAAGTGAAACGGCCCTGTCCGTCGGGTCAACGACGGACAGGGCCGCATCTTCAGTTTGTGCGCAGCGCGGCTTACTGCCCCAGCAGGCCGGCGTTCTGTACGGAGCCGAAGGCAAAGCCGAGGAACTCCGGCACGCTCATTTCGCGACCGTTGAAGGTCACCTTGTCATTGGCGTAGTGCAGCGAACTGACCAGCCGCTCGCCCTCCAGACGCGACCAGCCGGTGTTCAGCGCCATATCGCTGAACAGCTCGGTGGCGGCCTCGGTTTCCTGCTGCAGTGCCGCCTGGTCGAGCTGGCCGTCACGCGCGTTGTTCTGCACGACCAGCCCGGCGATGTCGCGCACCAGGTTCCTGTCGATGCCGGCGTCGGCCTTGAGCGAGGCGAGCATGCTGGTGATCATCGCGTCCGGGGTGAAGGCTTCTGCGCTCGGCGATTGCAGGTCGAGCACGACCGACAGGCGGGCCGCGCCGTGGGCGGTTTCGAAGCCGAACTCGTCGAGGGCCAGGGTCGGCTTGTGCTCGAGCAGTTGCAGGGCACGGGCCTGCAGTTCCTGCTGCTGGGCGCTGGTCATGCCGGCGAAGGATTCCTGCGGGGTGGCGCTCTGGTCGAGGATGTCCTTGTAGCTCGCCACCAGGGCCTTGAGGCTGCTTTCCTCGAGGTTGCGCAGGCTGAAGACGAGGGCGAGGTTGCGGAAGGTCTGGCCTTTGGCGCTGACCTCGCCGATGCGGTAGCCGATGGTCTGATCGAGGCCACGGCTGCCGCGGCTCAGTGCCTCCTCGACGGAGGCCTGCTGGATGACCACGGCGGGTTCGTCGCCGGCCTTGATTTCCATGCGCTGCAGGGTGATGGCGGACGGTCCGAAGCCGAAACCGGCGTCGTAATCCTGCTTGTCGGCGCTCAGGCCGATGCCGCGCAGGCTCACCTGTACCGGCTGGCCACTGTCGCTGCGCTGCAGGTCGATATCGATTTCCGCCAGCTCGCCGTCCATGCGTACGTCGCTGCCGTCCCTGTTCGCCTCGAAGTTGAGGTTGGCGGGGCGATGCGCACGCTGCCGTCCTCGTCTTCGATATTCAGCGCGGCCGTGCGCAGATCGCCGGCCTGGCCGCCGTCGTAGCCGATGGTCACCTCGCCCACCAGCGGCACTTCGCCGGAGGCGGCGTCGAACAGCTTCTGCGTCAGCGGTGTGCGTTCGAGTTCGAAGTGGCTCTGCGCGGCGACCGGCATCAGCTGGCCGCGGCTCAGGCGCGAGACGGGAAAGGGGCCATGTTCGAGGCGATCGTTCAGCAGCAGGGCGTAGTGCTCGGTGTTGCCTTCGTCATCCGCTACGTCGATGTCGATCTGGTAGCGCGCGGTGCTGGACAGCAGGCCGCGTTCGAAGCTGAGCAGGGTGAGGCTGACATCGGCACCGGCGCCGACGCCCATCTCGCGCAACTTGAGGTTGGCCTGGTCGACGGCATCGCGGGCGGTCGATTCGACCTGAGTGCTGGTGTAGAAAGTGGCGGCCCCGAAGAGCGCCAGGGGTACGGCTACGGCGAGCGCGAGCTTTTTCATGGAAGCATCCTGTGCGGCGGCTGGGCAGACGTCCTGTCAGCCGGTGGTTGGCAAGCGGCGGCACTCTAGCAGCGCGCCTCGACAGGCTCCAGCGCACCAGGCATCCGGATGAAAAGGCTGAGAACGTCGCAGCAGATTCGGGCGGGACGACGCGTGCCGCGTCCTCGCCGCCCTGCCGGCGCCGCTATCGGTCGCCACCCGATTTCGGCATCGGAATGGCCACGCTGCTTTCGATGCCGCCGGCTTCGGCGTTGCCTTCCTTGTAGAAGGGTTCGATCTCGTCCCGGGCGCGCTGCCAGTGGTCGGCTTCCTGGCCTTCGGGGCGGCCCTCGGCTTCCCATATTTCATAGGCGCGCTGGCGGATGCGTTCGTCGACGTTCATGGCTGAAATCTCCGGGTAACGGGCCGGCGAATTGCCGGCCGTTAAGCAGAAGAAAGGCCGGCCCGCTACAGGTTCCGGCGGGGCGACGAGCGCGCTTGGCCGGGACGCAGCAGCGCGGGACCCGGCGATCAGGGAACCGCCACCGTCGCTGCGGTCTTAGCTCTGGATAAACGACGCCGACTGGCGTTTCATTCGCTCTTCGCCGCGCCCGGATCGGCCGGCGCATCGCCTTCTTCACAAAGGACCGCCCCATGAGCATCGCCCCCAACGCCGGACGCCTGCCCGACCCGCACACCCTGACTCATCTGCCGCGCCTGGTGGCGCGCTACTACAGCGACCGGCCGGACCCGTCCGACCCGGCGCAGCAGGTGGCGTTCGGCACCTCCGGGCATCGCGGTTCCTCGCTCAAGGGCAGCTTCAACGAGTGGCACATCCTCGCCACCACCCAGGCGATCTGCGATTACCGCCGCCAGGAAGGCATCGACGGCCCGCTGTTCATGGGCATGGACACCCATGCGCTGTCCGAGCCGGCGTTCGTCTCGGCGCTGGAAGTACTGGCGGCCAACGGCATCGAGACGCGCATCGACGCCGGTTGTCCGGAAACCGGCGGCGAGCCGGGCTACACCCCGACCCCGGCGATCTCCAACGCGATCCTCAGCTACAACCGCGGCCGCACCAGCGGGCTGGCCGACGGCATCGTCATCACGCCGTCGCACAACCCGCCGGGCGACGGCGGCTTCAAGTACAACCCCACCAATGGCGGCCCGGCCGACACCGGCGTGACCAAGTGGATTCAGGAGCGCGCCAATGCGCTGCTGGTCGCCGGTCTCGATGGCGTCAAGCGCATGGATTACCGCCAGGCGCTCAAGGCCGCCACCACCCAGCGCTTCGATTTCATCGACGCCTATGTCGGCGGGCTCGAGCGGGTGATCGACCTCGACGCCATCCGCGGCTCGGGCCTGAAGTTCGCCGTCGACCCGCTGGGCGGCGCCGGCGTGCATTACTGGCCGCGCATCGCCGAGCGCTTCGGCCTTCCGCTGGAGGTGCTGTCCACGGTGGTCGACCCGACCTTCCGCTTCATGCGCCTGGACTGGGACGGCAAGATCCGCATGGACTGCAGCTCGCCGCACGCCATGGCCGGGCTGATCGAGAACAAGGACCGCTTCGACGTGGCCTTCGCCTGCGACACCGACCACGACCGCCACGGCATCGTCACCCGCTCCGGCGGGCTGATGAACCCCAACCATTACCTGGCGGTGGCCATCGAATACCTGTTCACCCATCGCCCGGGCTGGAGCGCCGAGGCCGGCATCGGTAAGACGCTGGTGTCTTCGTCGATGATCGACCGTGTTGCCGCCGGCATCGACCGCCGTCTGGTGGAGGTACCGGTGGGCTTCAAGTGGTTCGTCGACGGCCTGATGGATGGCAGCCTGGGCTTCGGCGGCGAGGAGTCGGCCGGCGCTTCGTTCCTCGACAAGCAGGGCGGCGCCTGGTCCACCGACAAGGACGGGCTGATCCTCGGCCTGCTGGCGGCGGAGATCACCGCAGTCACCGGCAAGGACCCGAGCGAACGCTACCAGGCGCTGACCGACCGCTTCGGCGCGCCGGTGTACCAGCGCATCGACGCCGCGGCCAATCGCGAGCAGAAGGCACGCCTGGGCAAGCTGTCGGCATCGCAGGTCTCGGCGAAGGAGCTGGCCGGCCAGCCGATCACGCGCATCCTCACCGAGGCACCGGGCAACGGCGCGGCCATCGGCGGGCTGAAGGTGGAGACGGCGAACGGCTGGTTCGCCGCGCGGCCGTCCGGCACCGAGGATGTGTACAAGATCTACGCCGAGAGCTTCGAGGGCGAAGCGCACCTGGCACGCATCCAGGCCGAGGCCAAGGCGCTGGTGGACTCGGTGCTGGCCGGCTGAGGCTCACGGCCCCACGCCGGGCTATCGCTGCTGGCGGTCGCTGATGCTGACCGCCAGCTGTGCAGCTTCGACTGCGTCGGTGAGGTAGCGGCTGTGGCCCTCGGCATCGGTCACCCGGTAGACCACCCGGATATCCGGCCCGCGCAGATGCTCGGGAATCTCGTCGCCCTGGAGCTTGCTCACGGTGACGCTCATGGCGGCGCTCCTCTATTTGGCATTGGCTGTCTGGAGTGTGACTGCGCCATCGCCAATCCGATCCTTGCCGTTCGCCGTACCGCGCCAGGGCTTTGCGCGCTGGCGCATCTCGCTAGGGCACCAGCACCGCAGCACCCTGGAAATGCCCGTTGCGCAGGTCATCCAGCGCCTGGTTGGCCTGCTCCAGCGGGTAGGCGTGGGTTTCGGTATGGATGCCGACCTGGGCGGCCACCGGAAAGAACTCCAGGCCGTCCTGGCGGGTGAGATTGGCCACCGAGACCACCTCGCGCTCCTGCCAGAGGATGTCGTAGGGAAAGCTCGGGATATCGCTCATGTGGATGCCGGCGCAGACCACCCGGCCACCCTTGCGCAGCGCGCGCAACGCGGCCGGCACCAGCTCGCCCGCCGGCGCATAGATGATCGCCGCATCCAGCGGCACCGGCGGCAGCTCGCCCGAATCACCGGCCCAGACCGCGCCCAGCGAACGGGCGAAGTCCTGCGCCGCCACATCGCCCGGGCGGCTGAAGGCATAGACATCGCGCCCCTGCCAGCGCGCCACCTGCATGACGATATGCGCCGCGGCACCGAAGCCGTACAGCCCGAGACGCTTGCCGTCACCGGCCTTGACCAGCGAACGCCAGCCGATCAGCCCGGCGCAGAGCAGCGGTGCCAGCGCCACGGGGTCGCCCTCCTCGCCGAGGGCAAAGGCGAAGCGGGCATCGGCCACCACGTATTCGGCATAGCCGCCGGGCCGCGTGTAACCGGTGAACTGCGGCGCGTCGCAGAGGTTTTCCTCGGCGTGCTGGCAGTAGCTGCAGGTGCCGCAGGTGTGCCCCAGCCAGGGAATGCCGACCCGCTGGCCCGGCTCGAAGCCGGTCACGCCCTCGCCCAAGGCATCGACCAGACCGACGATCTCGTGGCCGGGAATGATCGGCAGCGGCGCCTCCGGCAACTCGCCATCCACCACGTGCAAGTCGGTGCGACAGACACCGCAGGCCAACACCCGCACGCGGACCTCGCCAGGCCCCGGTTGCGGCACGGGCAGCTCGCGCAGCTGCAAGGGTTGGCCGATCTGTTCCAGCAACATGGCCCGCATCGACGTCTCTCCTTTCGTCTGCGTTCTGCTGATCGTAGGCCGATCGGCGGAAAAAGGCTCTAGATTCAGCGGCGATTCAAGGCGCTTCTGGTGGGCTGAAGCCCACCCTACGGTTCGGCGTGGTTCTTTAGGTTGCGGCAGGTGGCGCTCCGCGCTCCCACCGGTAACCCGAGCGTTCCCCGGCGCATTCGTACTCAGTCATGTGACACAGGGCAAAAACTCATGCGGCCTCCCTGGAGCATGGTTGGCGTGGTATCCGATTCACCAGAGACATGGAGGCCTCGATGCCCAACTACCGCAGAAGCACAGTCGCGGGCGGAACCTGGTTCTTTACCGTAACGCTCGCCGATCGCCGTTCCACCCTGCTCGTCGAGCAGATCGATCAGCTGCGCGCCGCCTATCGAGCGGCGCAGATTCGATTGCCATTTCATACCACCGCCATTTGCGTCCTTCCGGATCACCTGCACGCCGTCTGGACGCTACCCCACGGCGACAGCGACTACGCCCTCCGCTGGAGCCTGATCAAGAGCCAGTTCTCCCGACAGCTACCAGGCAGCGCGCGCTGCTCCAGCCAACTGCGCAAGCGCGAGAAAGGCATCTGGCAGAGGCGCTACTGGGAGCATCAGATCCGCGATGAGACGGATCTGCAGCGGCATGTCGATTACCTGCATTACAACCCGGTCAAGCATGGCTGGTGCGCTCGCGCCGCGGACTGGCCGTACTCCAGCTTTCACCGCTTCGTTCAGCAGGGTCTGTTGCCGGCGGACTGGGGCGGCGACGCGGTTCGGCTGGGCATGCTCGCCGGCGAACGGACCTGACCGGTGATAGCTGGGCTTTGTAGGGTGGGCTTCAGCCCGCCAGCGGTGCTCGGTATGGCCAGAAACTCTCTACACTCGAAACGTCTTGCCATTTTCGGAGTACGACCCGATGACGCTTTCGCCCTTCCATCTCGCCATTCCCGTCTACGACCTGGCCGCCGCCCGCGCCTTCTACGGCGAGGCGTTCGGCTGTGCCGAGGGCCGCAGCAGCGATCACTGGGTGGATTTCGATTTCTTCGGCCACCAGCTGGTGATCCACGAAGCGCCGAAGATGCCGCATCAGGAGGCGGCGCACAGCAACCCCGTGGATGGCCACGACGTGCCGGTGCCGCACTTCGGCGTGGTACTCGGCTGGGAGCAATGGGAGGCGCTGGCCGAGCGGCTGAAGGCGCGCGGCACGCGCTTCGTGATCGAGCCCTACGTGCGCTTTCAGGGCCAGGTCGGCGAACAGGCGACCATGTTCCTGCTCGACCCCTGCGGCAACGCCCTGGAGTTCAAGGCGTTCAAGGACATCGGCCAGCTGTTCGCCAAGTGAGCGGGATCAGCCGCGCTCGGCGAGGTGCTGGTCCTTGAGCTTGACGTAGTTGCCAGCGGTATAGCTGAAGAAGCTGCGCTCCTTGTCGGTCAGCGGGCGCGCCTGCTTCACCGGGCTGCCGACATAGAGGTAGCCCGACTCGAGCGTCTTGCCCGGCGGCACCAGGCTGCCGGCGCCGATGATCACCTCGTCCTCGACCACCACGCCGTCCATCACGATCGAGCCCATGCCCACCAGAATGCGGTTGCCCAGGGTGCAGCCGTGCAGCGTGACCTTGTGCCCGACCGTGACCTCGTCGCCGATGGTCAGCGGGAAGCCGTCCGGGTTGTACGGCCCGGCATGGGTGATGTGCAGCACGCCGCCGTCCTGGATGCTCGAGCGCGCACCGATGCGGATGCGGTGCATGTCGCCGCGGATCACCGTGAGCGGCCACACCGAGCTGTCGGCGCCGATTTCCACATCACCGATGACCACGGCGGAGTCGTCGACGAACACGCGCTCGCCCAGTTTCGGAGTGCTGTTTTGGTAGCTGCGTATCGCCACGATAGAAACCTCTTTGGCTGCGGGAAGGGTCGATTGTAATTAAGATGGCCGGCATTGCCGCTGCGGACCCGGGCTGAGCAGCATGCCGCCCGCCGTGGTCAGAGTAACAACCGGCCGACCGGCGTTGAAAAAGCACGACAGCGCGTCCATCTAGGACATCTGCCTGCCACGTCCGGCCTCGCTCCAGCGAGCGGCCTGCAATCCTCTTCGTCACAAGGTGTCCCCGTGAGCGCGAACAATCCCCTGCTGCAACAATTCGACCTGCCGCCCTATTCCGAAATCCGTCCGGAGCACGTCGAGCCGGCCGTCGACACCATCCTCGGCGACAACCGCGTGGCGATCCAGGAGCTGCTCAGCCGCCCGGCCGAAAGCCTGGACTGGCAGACCCTGGTGGTCGGGCTGGACGAGCTGAATGATCGACTCGCCCGTGCCTGGGGGCCGGTCGGTCACCTCAACTCCGTGTGCAACAGCCCGGAGTTGCGCACCGCCTACGAGGCCTGTCTGCCCAAGCTGTCGGCCTACTACACCGAACTCGGGCAGAACCGCGCGCTGTTCGAGGCCTACCAGGCGCTTGCCTCCGGCCCCGCGGCGGCCGGTTTCGAGGTGGCGCAGAAGACCATCCTCGAGCATTCGCTGCGCGACTTCCGCCTGTCCGGTATCGACCTGCCGCCGGTCGAGCAGCAGCGCTTCGGCGCCATCCAGATGAAGCTTGCCGAGCTCGGCAGCAAGTTCTCCAACCAGCTGCTGGACGCCACCCAGGCCTGGACCCGGCACATCACCGACGAGAGCCTGCTGGCCGGCATCACCGACTCGGCCAAGGCGCAGATGGCCGAGGCAGCCAAGGCCAAGGGCCTCGACGGCTGGCTGATCACCCTGGAATTCCCCAGCTACTACGCGGTGATGACCTACGCCGACAATCGCGACCTGCGCGAGGAGGTCTACACCGCCTACTGCACCCGCGCCTCGGACCAGGGCCCGAATGCCGGGCAGTTCGACAACGGCCCAGTGATGGCCGAGATCCTCGAGCTGCGTAACGAGCTGGCCGGCCTGCTGGGCTATCGCAACTTCGCCGAGCTGTCGCTGGCGACCAAGATGGCCGAATCCACCGAGCAGGTGCTGAGTTTCCTGCGTGACCTGGCGGTGCGCAGCAAGCCGTTCGCCGAACGCGACCTGGCCGAACTGCGCGCCTTCGCCGCCGAGCAGGGTCTGGACGACCTGCAGAGCTGGGACCTGGGCTACTACGCCGAGAAGCTGCGCCAGCAGCGCTACAGCCTGAACCAGGAAGAGCTGCGCGCCTACTTCCCGATCGACAAGGTACTGTCCGGGCTGTTCGGCATCGTCGAGCGCCTGTACGGCATCCAGATCCATGAGCTGGAGCAGTTCGACGGCTGGCACCCGGATGTGCGGCTGTTCGAGATCACCGAGAATGGCGAGCACGTCGGGCGCTTCTTCTTCGATCTCTACGCGCGGCCGAACAAGCGCGGCGGCGCCTGGATGGACGGCGCCCGCGACAAGCGCCGCACCGCTGACGGCACGCTGCAGACGCCGGTGGCCAACCTGGTCTGCAACTTCACTCCGCCGGTGGGCGAGCGCCCGGCGCTCTTGACCCATGACGAGGTCACCACGCTGTTCCACGAGTTCGGCCACGGCCTGCACCATCTGCTGACCCAGGTCGAGCACGCTGGCGCCTCGGGCATCAACGGCGTGGCCTGGGATGCGGTGGAGCTGCCCAGCCAGTTCATGGAGAACTGGTGCTGGGACCCCGAAGGCCTGGCGCACATTTCCGGCCACTACCAGACCGGCGAAGCCCTGCCACAGGACAAACTGGACATGATGCTGGCGGCGAAGAACTTCCAGTCCGGCATGATGATGGCGCGCCAGCTGGAGTTCTCCCTGTTCGACTTCGAACTGCACGCCACCCACGGTGACGGACGCAGCGTGCTGGAGGTTCTCGAACACATCCGCGATGAGGTTTCGGTGATGCGGCCGCCGGCCTACAACCGCTTCCCCAACAGCTTCGCGCACATCTTCTCCGGCGGGTACGCCGCCGGTTACTACAGCTACAAGTGGGCCGAGGTGCTGTCGTCCGACGCCTTCTCGCGCTTCGAGGAGGAAGGGGTGTTCAACGCCGAGACCGGCCGCGCCTTCCGCGAGGCCATCCTGGCGCGTGGCGGCTCCCAGGAGCCAATGGTACTGTTCGTCGATTTCCGAGGCCGCGAGCCGTCCATCGACGCCCTGCTGCGCCACCTCGGGCTGGTAGCGGAGGCCGCGGCATGAGCAACGAAGTATCCCGAGTCACCACCAAGCGCTTCATCGCCGGGGCCGTATGCCCGGCGTGCAGCGGCACGGACTGCATCAAGATGTGGGATGTCGACGGTGTGCCGCACCGCGAATGCATCGACTGCGGCTACGCCGACACCCTCAACGCCCAGGGCCAGTCGGTACCCATGGAGCTGGGCACGCGGGTGAACAAGGTCCAGCCCAAGCCGGCCAACCCGCAGGTGCAGTCGGTGCAGTTCTTTCCTAATCCGAAGTTGAAGAAGCCGGAGTAAGGGGTGCTGCACCTGACCTGCGGTGACCTGGCCGGCGATGGTGTTCGCAACCTGCTGGCCGACCGCGAACCGGGTGCGGAGGTCCGGGTGCTGCGCGATGACCTGGCAGTCGGCCCGCTGAGCGATGTGGACAGCCCGCCGTGCGCCGCCCGTGTCGCCTTCTGGGAGCAGCTGTGGCCTGACGAGCTGACGCCGCGCCCGCTGTTCGCCCACGACCTGGCCGCCGATGCGCGCTGGCTGGCAGAGCTCGCCGGGCAAGCCGACGGCGTGATCGTCTGGCATGGCGACAGCGCGTCCGAACAGCTGCTGCTGGCACGGGTCTGCGCGGCGTTGCAGGGCTGCCGGTTGCAAGAAGTGGCCTGCGGTACAGGCGACAGCCGCGCCGGTCGGCGCAAAGCGGTGTCCATGCATTCGCCAGAGGCGCTGGCGGCGCTCTACCGGCCACAGGCCGTTTCGGTGTCCCGCCAGACCGAGCTTGCCGCGGTCTGGCATCAGCAATGCGCCGGCACCTATGGCATTCGGCGCTGGGACAATGGGGCCTTTAGCGGCGAAGACTATCAATTGATCGACGCGACGCTGATCGCCGCCAGCCCGGATGAATTCGCACCGCTGGCGCGTGCGATGGCCGAGGTCATGGGCCATTGCGACGGTTTCTTCGCCACCGATCTCTTCCTCTACTGGCGCGCCCGCGAGCTGACTACCGCGGGGCATCTGGAATTACGGGGCGACCCCGCCGCCGGTTATCGTGATCTGCAGGTGCGCCGGAGGTGAAGGCGCACGCCGAACGATTCTGCTTCGCGGCCTCACGACAGACAGCGGTCACCGCCACGCCAGCGCTTACGCAGCCGCACCGCTGATAAACGCACCGCTGATAAAAAAGAACCCGCCGAGT
>NZ_JACBXH010000058.1:0-16301 GCF_041381355.1 Pseudomonas sp. LM13 | reverse complement strand
CATAACCTTGCGCCTGCTGCTCCGCCCTGAGGATTGGCCCGCCCAGATCGCCGGGTAACGGTGGGCCAAGTTGCGGTATCTCGGGGGCAGGTGGAGGCGGCAACTGCGAGTAGTCTGCTGGCAAATGCTCCAGCCCCTCGGAGCGTGCCACGCGGTCGACGTTGTATAGCTCGTTCGGCTCTGCGCCCTGACGGCGTTGCTGTGGTTGCAGCGACCACAGCATGGCACCGAGCACCGCAGCCGACAGGCCGCCGACCACTACGGCCAGCATGCGCGGATTGAGGCGAGTGACCGGGCGAGGCTTGGCTCGCAGCTCCAGCGACTCCGGCGCTTCCTTGAGCGGTAGCGAGGTTCCTGCCGTTTGGTCGTTGTTCTTGGCCGTCATGCTCAGGGCCTCCGTGCCACGCCGTCGGTGCGCTCGATCCGCACCAGGTCGCCCTTGTCGGCGCCCAGGCGCAGCTCGGCCGCACCGAACAGACGGTCGACGATGTAGTAGGGCGAGCGGAAGCGGTAGTTGACCAGTTGTCCGTCTCCTTCCGGGCCAATCACGAACAGCGGAGGCAACTCGCCCTGGGCGATGCCAGCCGGAAACTGGATATACACCTTGCGGCCGTCGTCGAAGGCGCGCAGCGGCTTCCAGGGTGGATTGCTTCCGCTGATCGCATAGCGAAAACGCAGCTGCTCCAGCGCCAGGCCGGCGTCCACCGGCGCCGCGGCCTGGGCGGCACTAGCGTGGCGTTGCAGGGCGAGCATGCGATCCTTCGGATAGTCCCAGGACACCGAAGCCATCCAGGCGTGTTCGGTTGAACTCAGCTCGACCAGGTAGGTGCGGCGCGTGGTGGTGATCACCAGGTTGGTCTTCAGATCGACCCGTGTCGGTTTGATCAGCACGCTGGTGCGCAGCTCATCGCCGCTGCCGCTGGTGGTATCGCCGACGATCCAGCGCACGGTGTCTCCGGCGGCCACGGTGACCAGCTCCTCGCCAGGCTGCAGGTTGATCGCCGTGACCCGCCCCGGGCTGGCGTACACCTGATACAGCGCACCATCGGAGTAGGGCCACACCTGGATGGCGTTGATATAGCCCTCGCGGCTCGGCGCTACCCGAGCATCGCGATTGGCGCGCGAGACCCGCACGCGCTCGTCGGCCGGTTCCTTGACCGGCTTGCTGCGCTGAGTTTCCGGCAGTGGCTTGAGCTGGGCGGGCAGGGCCAGGGGTTTGGGTACTTCCACTACCTCGATGGGCTTGGGCGGTTCCGGCAGGCGCTGCGCTTCTACCGGTTCATCCAGCGCGATCACTGGCGGCTGCTGGCTGGCACAGCCGGCCAGCACGCTCAGCAGCAGAGGGCAGATAGAAAGGTTCAGGGAGGTTTTCATGGTTTCTTGGCTCCTTCCGCAGTGTCCAGTTCACGGCTCCAGGACAGGCCGTTGACGTAGATGCCGAGTGGGTTGCGGCGCAGTTTTTCCTCGGTGCGCGGAGGCTGCAGTACCAGAGAGATCACCGCTGTCCAGCGCTCCAGGCCGGCGGCTGAACCATTCACGAAACGGCGTTCGATCCAGCGCACCTGGAAGGAGCTGTCGCTGGCACGCACCACGCTGGTGACTTCGACTGATACCGACTCCTTGCCGACTCGGGTGAAGGGATCGTTGGCGCGGGCATAATCGTTGAGGGTGGCCGCGCCGCGGTCGGTGGTGGAGTGATAGGCCTCCAGCCAGTTCTGCCGGACGACCACCGGATCGATCGACAGCGAGCGCACCTGCTCGATAAAGCGCGCCAGGTGGTGCGCGATCTGCGCATCCTGGGGCTGGTAGGGGCCGGCGGCTTCGCCGACGGCGCGCACCTGGCCGAGGTTGTCGACCTCCACCACATAGGGCGTCACCGTCGACTGCGCCGAACGCCAGACCAGACCGCCGGCCATCAGCAGCGCCAGGCCCAGGCAACCGAAGGCCATCAGCCGCCAGTTGCGTGCCTGCGCCAGGCTGCTACCCATGCGCAGGTCCCAGGCCTGTGCCGCTGCCTGGTAGGGGGTGGCCGGTTGAGGGGTGTCGCTGTAGCGCACCCGTGGACGTCTGAATCGCATCCTCGTCCTCCTTTACGAATTCGATGGGTCGCGGATCTGCGGCCCGGGTGATGAACCACCGCCATCGCCACCACGAAGGGTGTGAGCGACTGTGCTGGTGGCCTGTGAGAGTTGTTGCCTGCGCTGCAGGCGCCTGGCCCAGTCGGGCTGTTTGGCTGGAGCAGTAGCAGGATCGGACGCGGCGGGGGCGCCACCTGCTGCAGCGCCGGAAGAGGCTCCTGCCAGAGAGCCAGCGCCGCCCATCGCCACGCGCGCCGCACTGGGTGCCATGCGTGCACCGGCCAATACCGCACCGCCGACACCTGTTGCCAGCGCGGCAGCACCTGCTGCCATGCCCGCCGCGCCGAGCGCGGTACCGGCAGCTGCACCAGCACCCAGTTGCGGTGCGCCGGAGACCAACCCGCTGGCAATGCCCGGCCCGAAGATGCCCAGGCCGAGCAGGGCCAGCGAGGCGAGCATGACCACCAGCGCATGGTCGATGGAGGGCTCGTCCGGTACGGCCTGAAACTCGGCGAACAGCCCGCTGCCAATGCCGACGATCACCGCCAGCACCAGTACCTTGATGCCGGACGCCACCACGTTGCCCAGCACCTTCTCGGCGAGAAAGGCGGTCTTGTTCCACAGCGCAAAGGGCACCAGCACGAAGCCGGCAAGGGTGGTCAGCTTGAACTCGATCAAGGTCACGAACAGCTGAATGGCCAGAAAGAAGAAGCTGACGATCACCACCAGCCAGGCGAGAAACAGCACAAAAATGCTATGCAGATTGCTGAAGACTTCGGGAAAACCGCTGAGGCTGCTGATCTGCTCAAGCAGCGGCCCTCCGGTCTCAACCCCAATTGCAGCCAATCGTCCCGGCTGCAGAAACTCCGCATGACTTAACGCAGAACCTGAGGCCAGCAGACCCAACCCGGCGAATGAGTTGAAGACGATCTTCGCGAGCATGTTGAAGTTGCCGATGATGAAGGCGAAGGCGCCGACATAGAGGGTCTTGCGGATCAGCTTGGCGCTGACGTCCTCTCCACCCATGGCCCAGAACAGCCCGGCCAGGGTCATGTCGATCACTACCAGCGTCATGGTGAGAAAGGCCACCTCGCCGCCGAGCAGCCCGAAGCCGGTGTCGATATACAGCCCGAACACCTCGAGGAAACGGTCGATCACGCTGACGTCGTTCATGGCACGTCCTCGTCGAAACTTGCTGGTATGGCGGTTAGGTCGGCAGGACGGAGAAACTCGCCGGGATGGGCGCCGCCCGAGTAGAAGCGTTCAGGCGCATCCTCTTGCCGAGCCATGACGCCGTTGTCAGTCTGTCCACAGGCGGCCAGCACCAGCAGCGGCAGGGGCAGCAGTGTCAGGAGTCTCATGAAGCCGCCTCCTTAGCGATAGAACTGCACGGGGTAGGGGGTGTAGGGCGTGCCGTTGCCCATAAATCGGCGCCGCCGTTCGCGTGCTTCCTCGGCCGCAGCAGACTGACGGGCAAGCTCCAGGGCGACGGCGCGGTTCTGGGTGATCTGCAGTTGCTGCGCCTGGATCGACTGCTTGGCCTGCAAGGCCAGCAACTGGTTGGTGGCCTGGGCCGCCTGCAAGGCGCCACCCGCGGACTGGCTCTGCTGGACCAGCGCCGCCAAGGCGCTTTCATCCTCGGCCAGGTTCTGCGTCACCTGTGCCTGCACGCGCAGCGCCGTATGCAGCCCGTCGAGGCCCTGCTGCCAGCGCTCCCGCGCCTCTTCTGCCAGGCGCTGGCTGCTGACGTCGCCGGTGTACTCGTTCGGGTAGAGTCGGCTGAACTCCTGATCCAGGCGCTGCACTTCGTAGGCCAGCCCTTGCGCCTCGGCGAGCAGCCGCTCGGTATTGGCCAGGCTCGTGCGCAACTGGCTGACCACGTTGTAGTCCAGTCGCTGCAGATGACGGGCTTGGTTCAGCAGCATCTGGGTCTCGTTCTGCAACTGGCGAACCTGGTTGTTCGCCATCTCCAGGGTGCGTACTGCGGTCAAGGTGTTCTGCACCAGGTTGGTCGGATCGATTACGGTGAAGGCGTTGGCCGGCTTCAAGGCCAGCAGACCCAGTACCAGCAACGTTGCGCCGGGAAAACGGTGGGCAGGGGATCTCATGGCAGGCACTCCTTGTGTGATGAGGGATAAGCGGTGAGCAGGTCGGCGGCCCAGTCCAGACCACGTTGACGCAACCAGACAGAGGCGAAAGCGGCGGCGCTGGACGCCTGCAGGATGCGGTCGATCTCACGCTGCTCGGCCGGGCTGGCCGAGGCGGCGAAGGCCAGCGCCACCGGCCCCAGGTCGAGGTCGAACAGGCGGTTGCCCAGGCGCGACTGGTAGTAGTAATCACGCTTGGGCGTGGCCTGGGCGACGATCTCGATCTGCCGGTCATTGAGGCCGAAGCTTTGGTAGATGCCTCGGATCTGCGGCTCGCCCGCCTGCGGGTTGGGTAGGAAGATGCGGCTGGCGCAGCTCTCGATGATTGCCGCAGCGATGCTGGAATCCTTGATGTCGGCCAGCGACTGGGTGGCGAAGATGACGCTGACGTTCTTCTTGCGCAGGGTCTTGAGCCACTGGCGGATGCGCGCGGCGAACAGCGGATCGTCGAGAAACAGCCAAGCCTCGTCGAGGATCAGCAGTGTCGGCGCGCCGTCGAAACGTTCCTCGAAGCGAGCGAACAGGTAGCTCAGAACGGCAGCCACCGCCGCCTTGCTGTGCATCAGTTCCTCCATCTCGAAACACTGCACGTCGGCGCTGCCCAGCCGATCCTGATCGGCATCCAGCAATGCGCCATGAGCACCACCCAGCACGTAGGGTTGCAGTGCCTGGCGCAGGGCGTTGTCCTGCAGCAGCACCGACAAGCCGGTCAGTGTGCGCTGCGCCTCGGGCGCGCCGGCCAGGCTGTCCAGCGCCGTCCACAGCGCAGCCTTCTGCTCGGGGCCGATAGCCACGCCCTCCTGCAGCAGGCGAGCCTCCAGCCACTCGGCGGCCCAGGCTCGGTATCCCGGCTGATCGATGCGCGCCAGAGGCTGGAAGGCCAGCTCGCCATCGCCGCCGAGGTCGTAGTGCTCGCCACCCAGGCCCAACACCGTTGCGCGCAGCGAGCGCCCCATATCGAACAGAAACAGGCGCGAGCCCGGGTAGCGTCGAAACTGCAATGCCAGGGTCGCCAGTAGAACTGACTTGCCCATGCCGGTAGGGCCAGCCACCAGGGTGTGGCCGACATCGCCAACGTGGGTGACCAGGCGAAACGGTGTCGCGCCATCGGTGCGGGTAATCACCAGCGGCGGGCCATCCAGATGGTCGTTGCGTGCCGGGCCAGCCCAGACTGCCGAGACCGGCACCAGATGCCCGAGGTTGAGCGTGGAGATCAGCGGCTGGCGGACATTGGCGTAGGCGTTGCCGGGGATCGACGACAACCAGGCCTCCACCGCGTTGAGGCTCTCTGCGATGGTGACAAAACCGCGGCCTTGGATCACCCGCTCGACACGGCGCAGCTTCTCGTCGGCGACCTGGGCGTCTGCATCGCTCACCGTCACGGTGGCGGTCACATAGCCAAACGCGACCTGATCGGCGCCGAGTTCCTGCAACGCCGCGTCGGCGTCGCTGGCCTTGTTCGCGGCGTCGCTGTCGAGCAGCGGGCTTTCCTGCTGGAAGATCGCTTCGCGCAGCAGCGCCAGGACGCCCTTGCGCTTGGCAAACCACTGCCGGCGTAGGCGCACCAGTTCCTTCTCGGCCTCGTCCTTGTCCAGGCAGATGAAGCGGGTCGACCAGCGATAGGCGAAGCCCAGGCGGTTGAGATCGTCCAGCACGCCCGGCCAGGTAGCGGTGGGGAACCCACGTACCGACAGCATGCGCAGATGCTGCTCGCCGAGACGCGGCGCCAGGCCCGTGGTCAGGTGGCTGTCGGCCAGCAGGGCGTCGAGGTGGAAGGGCTCCTCGGGTACAGCCACTCTCTGGCGGTGGACAGATATCGTGCCATGCAGGTAAGTCAGCGTCTGGCTGTCATCGAGCCAGGCGAGCTCCGGCATCACCCCGTCCAGCAGGTCGAAGAAACGATCCGTCTCGGCGACAAAGGCAGCCAGCCGTTCGCGCCAGTCGACGCCGCGCTGAGCGCTGTGCTCGTAGAGCAGGCCGGCGGCGCGCGAGCGCGACTCCTCGGGCGGCAGGTAGAGTAGCGTCAGGTGATAACTGCTCTCGAAGTGGCTTCCGTGCGCCTCGAAGGCGGCGCGACGCTCCTCGTCCACCAGCCAGGACAAGGGTTCGGGAAAGTCGCTGTCAGGGTAGTTGGCTGCCGCCAGGCGCTCGGCTTCGACAAACAGCGCCCAGCCCGAGCCAAGGCGACGCAGGGCATTGTTCAGGCGTGCCGAGGTCGCCACCAGTTCGCCCTGGGTGGCGCTGTCCAGATCCGGCCCACGAAAGCGCAAGCTGCGCTGGAACGAACCGTCCTTGTTTAACACCACGCCGGGCGCGACCAGCCCGGCCCAGGGCAGCCAGTCGGCGAGTTGGGCGGGGCGGCGCTGGTATTCGGTGAGATTCAGCATGGCGGCCTCCTCACACATCCAGCAGCGACGGCTGCTTGATATGCCGGGCAAACACCTGCAGGAACTGCGGGTCCAGGCGGGCACCCCAGACCGCCAGCGAGTGGCCGACCAGCCAGAGCGCCAAGCCAGGCAGCCACAGCTGCAGGCCCAGGCCGACCACGGCCGCCAGAGTGCCGTTGAGGATCGCCACGTTGCGCGGCGCGCCACCGAGCAGGATCGGCTCGGCCAGCGAACGGTGCAGCGGCACCTCGAAACCGGGGATGAGCTCGCGTTGGCCGTTCATGCGATCACCGCCCCGCCGGCAAAGCTGAAGAAGCTGAGGAAGAACGACGACGCGGCGAAGGCGATCGACAGGCCGAAGACGATCTGGATCAGCTTGCGAAAGCCGCCGCTGGTATCGCCGAAGGCCAGCGTCAGGCCGGTGGTAATGATGATGATCACTGCGATGATGCGCGCCACCGGACCCTGTACCGAGTCAAGGATCGATTGCAGCGGTCCTTCCCAGGGCATGCCGGAGCCGGCTGCGAGCACAGGCAGGGAGGAGCCCAGGCAGAGGGCACCGAGCATCAAGGCGCCGATGAGGCGACGACGATTAGCAACGCGGGGATGGCAGGCAGTCATGGCTGTTTTCCTGAGTAAGCGAAGGAATGAATGCGGGGGCGATGGACGTGAGTTGATAGCCGCGCTCGTCATAGCCGGTAACGCGGGCGATCTGCTGGACATAGCGCGTGTGGCCACGCCCGGATAGAAACACCACCAGGTTGACCGCCTCGGCGATCAACGCCCTCGGCGCGGTCAGGGCGACTTCCAGAATCAGTTGCTCCAGGCGCAGCAGTGCGCCCAGTGCAGAGCCGGCATGAATAGTGGCGATACCGCCGGGATGGCCGGTGCCCCAAGCCTTGACCAGATCCAGCGCCTCGCCGCCGCGCACTTCGCCGACCACCACGCGATCGGGGCGCAAACGCAGCGTGCTGCGCACCAGATCAGCCATGGAGACCACGCCGGGCTTGGTGCGTAGGGCAACGTGATCGAGGGCCGGGCACTGCAACTCGACCGTGTCCTCAAGCACCAGTACACGGTCACCACTGCCGGCCACTTCGGCCAGCAATGCGTTAGCCAGAGTGGTCTTGCCGCTGCTGGTGCCGCCGGCCACGAGGATGTTCTGTCGCTCGCGTACGGCCGCGTGCAGGTGCTCTGCCTGGGTAGCGCTGAGAATGCCGTCGGTCACGTACTGCTGCAGCGGAATGACGCCGGCTGCGCGTTTGCGCAGGGCGAAGGTGGGGCTTGCCACCACTGGCGGCAGTACACCTTCGAAGCGCTCGCCAGTTCCTGGCAACTCGGCGCTCAGCAGAGGCTTGTTGCGGTGTACCTCCTGGCCGACATGCGCTGCCACCAGGCGGATGATTCGTTCACCGTCGGCAGCTGCCAGGGTGCCCAGATGGGAGCGGCCGGCGGACAGGCGATCCAGCCAAAGCACGCCGTCGGGATTGAGCATCACCTCGACCACGTCCGGGTCGTCAAGGGCAGCAGCGATCTGCGGGCCCATCGCCGTGCGCAGCATGCGCGTGCGCCGCTCCAGGGCCGTTGCCGCAACGCTCAGCACTGGGGAGGAGGCAACAGTCATGGACGCTCTCCCGAAACCAGGGCCTCTGCCTGAACCTCTTCCTGCACGTCCCTGACCAGGCTGCGCCCGCGCTGCAGGTGACGCCCCAGTTGCTCGACGAACTGGCTGAAGCGCAGCTTGCCCTGCGCGCGTGCCGCGTCCTGATGCGCCTCGGGCACCGGTGTGCTGACCGTGAGGTAGTAACGCACGTACAGCGCCACGGTCTCGATCAGGATGTGCTGGTCGCGTTCCAGACGCTCGAACTGGCGCGACAGCCGGTCCAGACGCTTGGCCATGGCCACCTCGCGCTGCTCGCCGGATTCGGGTGACAGCCAGGAAGCCAGTGCTGCGGCGATGATCGAGGACTTCGACACACCCTTGGTGATCGCCAGTTCGTTCAGACGCTTGGCATGTTCGGGTTGGATAAACAGGTTGAGGCGGGCTCGGCTCATAGGGCTATTCCATCGTCAGGGTCGAGGGCGGCCAGCCGCGCTACGCGCTGCAGGCGTGGATCCGGCTGGGTGAGGAAGGGCGTGGGAATGTCGTCCTCGTCGAGCAGCAGCAGGTCGCTGGCCAGCTCGTCGTGATCCGGCAACTGGGCGACTTCCGCCAACTCGGGCTGAATGTTCGGGCCGCCGCCGTCGACGGTCTCGTCATCGGTCAGGCCAGCCGGCGAAGCGTCGATGGCGGCAGGTACGACCAGGCCGCTCCAGTCATCCGCGCGTGGCGTCGGCGCGTCGGCATAGCGGCCTGGCTGCAAGCGCGGCGCGGGCAGCACCCGGCTCTGGAAGTTGGCGTCGGTGAAGTAGCGCAGCTTCTTCGCGCGGATTGGCGCCAGGCCCGAGAGCATCACCACGGCCTCGTCGCTAGGCAGTTGCATCACCTCGCCCGGAGTCAGCAACGGGCGGGCGGTTTCCTGGCGCGAGACCATCAGATGGCCCAGCCAGGGTGCCAGACGGTGGCCGGCGTAGTTGCGTTGCGCGCGCAACTCGGTGGCCGTGCCAAGGGTCTCCGAGATGCGCTTGGCGGTACGTTCGTCGTTGGTGGCGAAGGTCACTCGCACGTGGCAGTTGTCGAGGATCGAGTGGTTCTGGCCGTAGGCCTTGTCGATCTGGTTCAGCGACTGGGAGATCAGGAAGGCGCGCAGACCATAGCCGGCCATGAAGGCCAGGGCCGTCTCGAAGAAATCCAGTCGCCCCAACGCCGGAAACTCATCGAGCATCAGCAGCAGCTTGTGCCGACGCTCGATACCGTCGGAGCCGTCGAGCGATTCGGTCAGGCGCCTGCCGACCTGATTGAGGATCAGGCGGATCAGCGGCTTGGTGCGGCTGATATCAGAGGGCGGTACCACCAGGTACAACGACACCGGATGCTCAGCCGAGATCAGGTCGGCAATGCGCCAGTCGCAGCGCGAGGTGACCTCGGCCACCGTCGGGTCCCGGTACAGGCCGAGGAAGGACATGGCCGTGGAGAGCACGCCCGAGCGCTCGTTGTCGCTCTTGTTCAGCACCTCCCGAGCGGCCGAGGCCACCACCGGATGGGGTGCATCGCCCAGGTGCGGCGTGGTCATCATCCGGTGCAAGGTCAGCTCGAAGGTGCAGGCCGGATCGGAGAGGAAGTTGGCAACGCCGCGCAGGGTCTTGTCCTGGCCGGCGTAGAGCACGTGCAGGATGGCGCCGACCAGCAGCGCATGGCTGGTCTTCTCCCAGTGGTTGCGCCGCTCCAGCGCGCCTTCAGGATCGACCAGGATGTCTGCGATGTTCTGCACGTCGCGCACCTCGTGGGCGCCACGGCGGACTTCCAGAAGCGGGTTGTAGGCGGCCGAGGCCAGATCGGTGGGGTTGAACAGCAGGCAGTGGGAGAAGCGCGAACGCCATCCCGCGGTCAGGCTCCAGTTCTCGCCCTTGATGTCGTGGATGACCGCCGAAGCGGGCCAGGAGAGTAGGGTGGGTACCACCAGGCCGACGCCTTTACCCGAGCGCGTAGGCGCGAAGGTCAGTACATGTTCGGGGCCTTCGTGGCGCAGGTACCGATCGTCGAACTGGCCGAGGAACACACCCGCAGGCTGGGTCAGGCCGGCCTGGCGCACCTCATCCGCATCGGCCCAGCGCGCCGAGCCGTAGGTGGTGACCCGGCGCGTCTGGCGCGCCCGCCAGATCGCCATGCCGATGGCCACCACCAACGCCAGCAGGCTACTGAAAGCGGCGATGCTACCGCCGACGTTGAAGACTTCCGGCGCATAAGCATCGAAGACGAACCACCACTCGAACAAACGCCAGGGGTGATAGACCGGTAGCCGCCAAACAGGCATCGCTTGCGAGCATGCTAGAGGGCGAGGTGGCGTTCAATCTGCGTGGGATAGATGGCGCTTTTACAGGGGAAATGACGCCGGGGGAACTGACCGGCCATACACGCTATTGGAAGGCACACTCCAATAGCGGCCTGATCGCTGCCACAACGCTACCGCTTTGGTCCATCAGTTTGTTGGATCAGGCGTCGTTGGTTCATGACTTTCTGGCCAATATTGAGCGGCATTGTGGGTTGCCCTCTGTTAGCGCCGAAGAAATAAAGCCCCAAGAAAATGATGCTATACGTCCGGAGGATGTCACCGTGTTGGTGTGCTGCTACGGATTCAATGTCGCGACAGCTGAGGGCATGCTAACCAGGTTGAAGACATATGCCGTGCCGCTGTTGAACTTGGCCAGCTTCGATTTGCCGGAAAGCATGGTTCGCCTTAGAAATGCCGGATTGATCAATGAACATGGATTAACTGAGCAGGGATTAGTCTATCTGATGGGGTGTAGATACTGGGCATTTGCCGAAAGCTTGAGAAATGAGGCCTAGCCAATGAAAGCAAAAACTCTTGCGCAAGCATTGGCTATTGATAGTCAGCTGGGATTGCCGGGTAGTGCGGGGCGTTTGCTCAAACAGATTCGTGATATTGAACATGTGGCTCCCATATTTCGGGATGCCGGCTTAGTTAAGGGTGTCAAGCGGCCAGCTGTCGTCAACCTCACGGTTTCAGGAATTGCGAGTCACTCATGCATTCACCGTGCTCTGGGGGGCTTTATCTACGCATCCGCAGCTGTGCGGACAGATCTCACCATTCAGGAAAATAAGGTCGGCACAGCTGGGTCCGATTCAGTATCAGAGTTAGACGACATAGATTTCGAAGCCCAGAGAAAGCGCTTGGACTTGGTGGAGATGAGGCACTGCTACGCCCTTGTCGAGCGACTGTTAAAACAGGGTGGTTCTGCCAACTTGATTTTGATCGACACCCCGTTGTTCATCGACCGGGAAATGGTGCCTCTGAAGCGAAATGCACGGCATTGGGCCGAGTTTGAAAAGACCAGGGATGTAATTGAAAAATTTTGGCAGAAAAACCGGAAAGCTTTATTTCCATGGAATCCGGAAGGTCCTGTGCTCGTTAGCATTCTGGCTGAGCGATTCTCTGCCATTGTCAGTATCGCTCGTCAGGACTTACGAACTGAAGACGGCCGCAAGCACATTTTGATCAACGATGGTTTTGCACCGGAATCGGCCGCCATGCTCGAAGGCCTAGAGGCTCGACTGAGCGGCATTGGTGATACGCGTTTTATCAATGGAATATTGGGTAACTTCACCCGGACTATTGCTTTTCGGATGACTGAAAATCGCTCCCGAATGGAACCAGCTAGTGAAGTAAGCCAAGGCGTTATCGGCTTTCACTTCCGCAGTGCGCGTGCAAGTCAAATAAAGATGGCTCAATTGGCTGGCGAAGAGTCGGACTGGAATTCCGCCTTGTTAGATACCGTGGCATCTCGACTGATGATTCTGGACATGCAAAGCCAGAAAAAATCCATGCCATTACCGCAGCTACTCAGTCGGCAGCAACTCAATATTCTCGAAAAATTCGCTGCCTACTACCGGCAGGGGCTAAATGAAGCATTGCGGAGTAACGACGTGGAAAGCACGTGGTTATCCGGTCTCGATGAGGGGTTTGAATCATGAAACACAAGGTACTTGGAAAGCTGGTCGGTAACACCGGCGATGCGGCACAGCTGACTATGGTGGTTCAGGATTCCTTTTCCGTTCGTCGTGGAGAGTTTGTCCGCATCATGCATCAGGAGCGCGCGGATGAAAGCGTGGTCCCTGTGCTTGGGCGAGTCACCAGGATTACCCGAACCAATATGCTGTTCAACGCTGGATTTGGTGATGGAGTAACTGAACTTGAGTTGCTCCCCGGTGCCAGTGTCACAGGCGAGAACCTCTACGCAAATGTCAAACTGGTCGGCTATCGCGATCCGGTTTCTCGCCAGATAAAAATTCCACGCCGCCCGCTAGACCCAGGTGCTGCCGTTGAAACGGTGGACTTCCAATTTCTAAGCGACTTCTACGAGTTCAACGAACACACCAGTTTGCACCTGGGTAATCTGGTTGGCTATGAGCGCGGCGATAACACGGTGCCAGTCTTTTTAGACGTAAACAAACTGGTCACTGAGCACATGGCCGTACTGGCGATGACGGGATCGGGAAAGTCCTACACCGTTGGCCGCATCATTGAGCGATTGGTAGCGTTGAACAACGGAACCGTAGTTGTTTTTGATCCGCATGGTGAGTATGGAAAGGCCCTGGCGAAGGGACAATTGAATTTCACGGGAGGTCTAGCGGAGAGCGAAGACGGACGCGATCGTGCGGCACTACCTAAAATTCGAGAAACCTTGGAGCGATTGCAGGAAGCCGGAGCAGGCATCCATGTTTACACGCCACAAAATGAATCATTCAAACACAAGTACGCAGGCAAAAACGTCCAGCTTGCGCTGCAGTTCGATCACTTTGAAATGGATGATGTGGCAGAAATTCTGCCCGGGCTGACCGAACCTCAACAGAGGGTGCTTGATGTTGCGTTGCGCTATTGGCGGACAGCCGACAAGACTGAGCCGCGGGACATCAATCGCCTTCGACATCTTCTCGGAGATGGTATCGAAGAGTTGCGTGAGTGGGATGACCTTTCCGAGGCAGAAGGCAAAGCATTGAATGGACGCAGTGCCGCTGTGACATCGATGAAGCTGTCGCGGGTGCTCAACGAAGCGCAAAGCTTTTACTCTGCTGCCATGTCGGCTCCAACCGACATCTACAAAATGATAGGGCGTCCTTCGAATAAGCAAGGACGACTTGTTGTGATCGATCTGCAAGGATTGAGTGATACGGCCAAACAGGTAATCTGCGCACTGCTTTCCAGTGAAATCTTGCGCGCAGCCTCCAGCAAAACAGATCCTCTACGTCCTTGTTTCCTGGTTTATGAGGAAGGACATAATTTCGCGCCAGCTGGTGGGAATGCCGTCAGCCATCGAATCATCAAGAAAATTGCCGGCGAAGGTCGCAAGTTCGGTGTTGGTTTCGCCATCGTTAGCCAGCGCCCATCGAAGCTCGATGCTGACGTGACGTCGCAGTGCAATACCTTGATCACCATGCGTCTAAAGAACCCGGATGACCAGCGGTTTATCGCAAAAGCATCTGACATGGTAAGTAAGGCTGACCTGGATGAGTTGCCAAACTTATCAACGGGTGAGGCCTTGGTCTGTGGTCGATCTATTCCGGCATCGCTACTAGTTAAAGTTGGTGGCAAGGCACTGATACACGGTGGTGAGTCGCCTGAAGTGCTGCGCGTTTGGGGGAGTTTTGGTGACTGACCTTCCAGCGCGCATTTGTTCCGCAATGTCCACTCTGGAGTTTGTCGATCGCAGCTATCCCATGCTGTCGAGCTGGGGCGTTCGTGACGAGGATGTATTGGTGCACAGCTTGGGTTGCAGTGCCTGGAATGAGCTTGGATCTGAGCTTGGCTTTATGGCGGTGGCGGAATGTCCGGTGCCGATGACGCATGGGGCAGACATTCGGGCCGACTCAACCTGGTTTAGTCGAACGCAACGCAAACCTGATGTCTTGATTGAGTTTGAACGGTTCGATGGTACCGATCGGGGACAAAAGAAGCTTGACGAGAAGCTTTGTAATTTACTGGAGGCATCGATGAGATGGGGTGATGGCCCCTCTGTGCTAATCCTTTCGGCATGGAACAAAGGAGTTGTCTCCGCGCCAAATAAAGAAGTGTTTGCACAGCGATGTCGTCAAGGTTTCAAATCGTCGGTTGGTGCGCAGGTGCCGCCACTTCGAAATACAGCAGTTCTTTTCAGCCGGTTTATTTTTGAAATTGAGTGCAGTGGAACGCTGCTTCTCAAACAAATGCGCTGTGAGAGGTTGTTGTGAATATAAAATCCGCACACTTTCTGCCGGGAACTAATAAGCGCTTAGGGGATAGGTATCTCTTGCTTGAATGCCTCGGTGACGGCAGTCATGGTTGGGTATGGCGGGCGGAGAGGCTATCGGACAGTACCATCGTCGCAGTGAAGATTCCTAAAGATCTGACAAAGGATGATCGTCTGCTGGCTGAAGGGAAAGAGCTACTGACAATAGACTCACATCCCAATATTGTTCGGATTTGCGATATGGGGAGAATTCCACCGGAGAACGAATGGTTCTTCATCGAAATGGAGTACTTCCCGAGCCAAAGTCTTGCCCAAAAGCTTGAGCAGAGAAGTCAGAATTTTGGAAATACGTTTGAGCGCCTGTTTGACATCTACGCGCAGGTGCTCGACGCAGTTGGTTTTTTGGCGACCTTGCCGACACCTATCTCACACGGCGATATCAAGCCGCACAATATTCTTGTGGGCGCGGGAGATTTGGTGAAGTTGACTGACTTCGGTAGCTCCGCTCTGCCAGAAGAAATTTATGTTCGAACTAGAGAGAACGGCGGCACTGTTCTGTACGCTGCACCAGAATTTTCCGACAGTGTGTCACGTAAGGGGACTTTTGATGACTTGCTGAGAGGCGACATCTACAGTCTCGGTGTCCTCTTGTATCAACTGCTAACGGGACAGCTCCCTCACGACACGCCATCTCAAGTGCGTCGTCATGCGCCATTTAAGCGCCCCAGCGAAATCAACGCCAACATCGTACCCATGGTTGACGCCTTAATCCTTAGGTGCATGGAAAGGGTCCCCTCCGCTCGATATCACGACATTGCTTCGCTTCGCAGTGCTTTTGAGCTGGCGAGGCAGCAACAATTAGACGCGCCCCAGTATTCCATAACGCCATTTGGCGGGCAGGCTTCGGTTGATTGGTCGACATCAGTTGTCGAAGCTCTGGAGACAAAAGACTACCTAAAGGCGGCAAGAGTTGCGGAAGAAGAGTTCGCCCGTACCCACGATTCCGCTGCGTTGCTGCAACAACTTAATGCGCTATATCGGGCAAACAGGCTATTCGAGTTCGAGGAGGTATTTTGCCGAGAATACAAAAGTAATTCGCCGGGGGGAGACCAGCAGTTAATTCGGCTGCTAGGTATTAAGGCGTTTTTGACTTTGCGCAAAACTGGACTTGCAAAAAATCTTATTCAAGATTCTGAAAATCAGGGTGGCGAGTCGTTAGAGCTTGATTTTTTGCGCGCAACGCTTTTCGGTTTAGAGGCTGATTTTCCAGGTGCCCGCTCAGCACTTGAGGTGATTAATAGGAAGTGTCCAAGCAAACCTCAAGTTCTAATCCGACTGATCCAGGTTTGTGAGCAGATGCGCGACTACTCCGCCGCTGTTGGATATTTAAAGCATGCTTTGCGTGTGGTCAGTAACTCGGCGGAGTTGAGTGCTAAGCGGCAACGTTACCAAGAACTAGGGCTATGGTAACGGAATGGCGCTGCGTTGATGCTATATGTGTGGCGAGAGGGTGAAAATGGCGTTGAATCTGGCGAAACGAGACGAGGCGCGACTCTCTTCGTCATGACGACCGTTTGATGTCAGGGTACTTAGATTCTCTCAGGGACTTTTGCGGGGAATCGTTGAAAATCGTCGGATAGCGTAGAGCAGTGACTGCAGCGAGCGCTCAAAATTACCCTAGTAAAATCAATGCTTTATAAGGTCGACCTCCGGCATGGGGTGCAAGGGGTAGAGTGTTCGAATCACTCCGTCCCGACCAAAATTCCCTAGGAAATCCAGTTACTTAGCGGTGACTGGATTTTTTTTGTCCGGTCCGCGCGTGGCAGTGTGGGGACTTTTGGGGG
>NZ_JACBXH010000057.1:0-16422 GCF_041381355.1 Pseudomonas sp. LM13 | reverse complement strand
AAAATTGCCTGAGGTGCAGAGCATTCTTTACCGTGGCCAGCTAGGATCGCTCCCTGAATGCACCATTTCGGTCGCTTCGCTGGATGAGTTCCGCGGCCATGACGAAACGCCTTTCGAGACCAAGCCTCACCCATCCGATCTCTCCTGCCTCATCTACACCTCAGGAACCACAGGACCATCGAAAGGCTGCATGATCAGCTACAACTTCATGTGCAACCTGGCGCGCTTGCAATTGCGGGCCGGACCTGCGAACGAGAACGACGTAACCATCACGCCGCTGCCGCTGTTTCATATGAATGCCCTTTGCGTGTCGATTATTGCCAGCATCTTGGTGGGCGCGCGAGCAGCGATACTGCCGCGCTTCTCCGTTTCCAACTTTTGGCAGGAGGTCGAACGCTCCGGCGCCACCATTGCGTCGATTCTCGGCGGCATGGGCGGGCTGCTGGCAAAGGCGCCTGAAAACGACGCGATGAAGCGGTGTTATGGCCAGATCCATACGGCTCGCGGCAATCCATATACCGAGGAGACCAAGAAGATATGGCGTGAGCGCTTCGGCACCAAGCTGGTAGGCGGTAATGGCTACGGTCTCACCGAGGCCTGCGTGATTACATCGCTTGCAGGCGGCGAATATGCGGCGCCTGGCTCGTCAGGCAAGCGCATCCCGGACTTCGATGTACGTATTGTCGATGATGAAGATCGTGAAGTACCGGCGAACACACCCGGTGAGATTGTGGTGCGCCCGCTGCGCCCGGACATCATGTTCCAAGGCTATTGGCAGCGTCCGGAGGACACCCTGAAGCTGATGCGCAACATGTGGTTCCACACGGGCGACATCGGCAAGTTCGATGACGACGGCTTCTTCTATTTCGTCGATCGGAAAAAGGATTATTTGCGCAGGCGCGGCGAGAACATTTCGAGCTTTGAGATGGAGGCGGCCTTCGCCGTGCACCCTGACATTTCCGAGGTCGCCGTACATGCCGTCCCGTCGGACAAGGGTGAAGATGACGTCAAGGTCACCGCGGTACTGCATGATGGCGCGACACTGCAACCGGAAGATCTATTCAGGTGGGCTACCGATGCGGTGCCTTATTACGCACTCCCACGGTACATCGAATTCCGCGAGACGCTGCCTAAGAATCCGCAGGGGCGCGTGTTGAAGTATCTTCTTCGGGACGAAGGCAAGACAGCGTCAACCTGGGACTGGGAAGATACGGATATTAAGGTCGATAAGCGCTAAGTCCGCTGCGAGGGGCTGCGCACAGCCCCTTCCCTACCTAGCAAAGCAACGAATCGGAATTAGCGTGTGGGCGCAGCGAGAGCTGCGCCCACCGTGTTTCAGTACTCCCGAACGGGAACGTCTTTCGGGCGTGAGTTGTAACCCGGCAAATGCAGGCCGCCATCCACGTGAATGGTCTCGCCAGTAATGAAACGCGACATCTCCGACGCCAGGAAGACAACCACCGGGCCGATGTCCTCCTCCGGATCGCCACAGCGCCCCAATGGCCGCATCGAGGCCGACATTTCGGCGAACCCTGGGTTTTCCGCCGCCAGCTTGTGGAAAGTAGCCCCCATGGCTGTGGGCGCTACGGCATTAACGCAAATGTTGAACCGCCCCCACTCCGACGCAGCGCTGCGGGTCAGGCCGACAATGGCTGATTTAGCGGTGTTGTAATCGCCATGCAGCCACGCACCGATCTCGGTGTCGATTGAGTAGAAGTTGACTATCTTTCCACCGCCGCGTGCCTTCATATGAGGCAGCGCAGCCTTCATCGCCCACCAGGCCGCCCATACCGTGGAGTTAAGCGTTTGAGCCAGCATCTCATCGGTCTTATCTTCAAGCAGGACGTTGGGCGTAGGCGCGAAGGCGTTGTTCACCAGGACATCGAGCCCACCGAATTCATCCACGGCAGCCTGAATGGCCGCCTCGATGTCTTCCTTGCTGGAAACATCGGTCTTCACAAAGAGCGCCCTGGCGCCCAACGCTTTCAGCTCTTGCGCAACGGCTGCGCCGCTTTGTTCGTCCAGCTCTGCAACTACCACCGCAGCGCCCGCCTTGGCGAAGCTCAACGCCACACCACGACCTATACCTCCGCCCGCGCCAGTGATAAGCGCTACACGCTCTCTTAGCAGTTTCATAGCCACTCCTTTCTTGTTGTTAGATAGACATTTTTAACTATAGTGTTCAAATATACTCTTTTCCGCACTACCAGGCATTATTCAGCAAAAAAGGATAACAAGATGGGTACGTTTCGCCGCCGAGTGGACATAGTGACCAGTGAAGAACACGACGAAGGCGAAGTTCGCGCAGCCCTCGAAGATGACTTCCACCACTTTCGCGTGTGGGCGCGTTACCAGGCTGGCGTGCTGATCGCGATTGGCGGCGAAGCGCTCCGATATCCCTATACCGCCTGCCTGCAGGCAACCGAGCCCCTTGAACGCCTGGTCGGCATGCAGCTCAGCCGGGTCGCCCATTCGGTGACACGCCAGACGGACGCAACGCACCAGTGCACGCATCTACTCGATCTGGCAGGGCTGGCAATTGCCGCAGCTGCCCGTCAGAGTCGCAGGCGTCGTTACGATATCGAGATTCCTGGCCGGGTGGACAATCGAACAATCGCGAGTTTGACGCGAGATCAAGAATGGAAACTGGACTGGCCCGTAAATGGTCCGCTTATCGAGGCTCCCGAGACTTACGCCGGAGTCAATCTACGCGAGGGGATGGCGCGCTGGGCATTGCAAACGCTGCCTGAAGAGGAAGCGGAGGCTGCTTTGATACTGCGCCGCTGTACGCTCATTTCGTTGGGACGGGAACGTGACCTGGACAGCCAGACACATGCAGTCCCGAGCGGTCTCTGCTATAGCCAGCAACCCGAACGGGCCGAACAAGCCATACGGA
Organism: Pseudomonas sp. LM13; assembly: GCF_041381355.1. Classification (NCBI taxonomy): domain Bacteria; kingdom Pseudomonadati; phylum Pseudomonadota; class Gammaproteobacteria; order Pseudomonadales; family Pseudomonadaceae; genus Pseudomonas; species Pseudomonas sp. LM13. The sequence continues at coordinate 13,526 of NZ_JACBXH010000057.1, read as the reverse complement.
TGAAGGGTTCGACGTGGGATTTCGAATCGTCGCAAGAACAACTGTGTGCTAGTGATCAGGATTGGCTGAACAACCGAGGATCATAGCGAAGGACGCATTGCGCATGAGACGGCCCGCACCCCGAAAGAGGTGCGGGCTCGTCATCAGAGGAATACAGCGAGGTTTGGAGTGCCCAGAACGGCCTGGTCGATAATGACTTCGCGCCGCGCCAGCTTGAAGCCATCTTCGCGCATACGCAGCACGTCGCGACGTTCACCACTGATGATGTCGACGTGGTGGTCCTTGAACCGGCTGCGCGTCAACAGCAGATAACTGGTCACCACATACTCATCAGGGTTGGCGGTTTCCTCGACGAACACGTTCGTCACCAACCGTCGGGTACGCGACGGCGGGTCTTCCGCCCAGGCACTCTTGCCGGAAAGGCGAAGCACACGCCCCATGATCGACCGATAGTCGTCGTGGTAATGCTGAACAGAACGCACGATGCTCGCGGACAGCTCGGACTGGGTGCGGGTATGCCGCAGCGGTACGGTATAGATCAGATCGGTATCAAGCCGTGCTGCCCACTCCTGCAAACGAATTTGATCCAGTAGCGTTGCTTCCTCATAGAGGAATGTCACGACTTGGTTGTAAATATCCGCCCCGACCGGCACACGCTTGATACCGATCGGAGAGCCCGGCTGGATCTGGTCCTCGCCGCGTTGTTGAACTTCTGCCATGGAAATCTCCATTACTTTTTATTGTCATGACCCGGCCAGCGAGCGCTTATTTTTCGTCTGAAGCGGTCATCAGCTCATGCCAGTACTGCCACCAGTGCCACTGGGTATCGTCTTTGGTAAAGCCTTCATTGACGATGCCAGGGCCAGGCCATCCTTCCGGGGCGCCGGTTTCGAAGCAGGCTTGATACTTCAGAGTGCTCTTGCGCCCCATCGCGCCCTTCGCGGCGTGAGTCATGTGTGGCCAAGTATCGGAGTCGTCCTGCTCAACCATGCCGGATGTGCCGAAAAGCTGGATAGTCTGCTTAAGCATTTTTTCACGAAGCTCTGGCGGCGCATCCTTCTCGGCGAACACCCAATTGACAAACTCAAGCTTGTCCGGCCCTTGAGGAACATAGGCATGCAGAGTCATGGAACCAACCACGCTGCCATCCGGCTGCGGGATATATACGAAACCAAATAGGATATTCGGGAACATGCCTCCCACCTGCGGCGGCATGCTTGTCAGCACCTTGAGCTGATCTTCACTGAGATTACGCGCGAGTTGCTCGACCATGTCACGGGTCATGCCAGCAGGTGGCAGCGCGTTCAGTTTTTCCTGGACCGACAAGGTCGCCGGATCTAGGCCAGTCAGGCGCTTGATCTTGCGCGCCAGATCAATGCAACGCAGTGCATGGCCGTGGGGGGAGCTAATCTCAACGCCGATCATTTCCGGACTCAGGTCAGTACCTTCCCCCTCGCCTTCGCCTTTTTTAGCATAGTTGCCCACTTCACCAAGCCAGCGGTGCAAGGTGAGAGTATGGAAACCATCGGCGGCGGACTGCTCGCCAGCGGTCTTCCAGTTCGCGTTCACGATGAACCGCTGCGGTGGGCCCAACACCTCCATGCCCTTGTCGCTGCGGCAGAAGAGCATGTCGTAATACCATTTGGCATCGCCCAGGAACTCATCGAAAGACGGGCCGTCGATGTTCCAGGTTGCGAAGATCAAACCGCCATAAAGTGTTACCCGCGCCTTTTTCAGACCCAGCTCTTCCTTGGCCATCATCTTGCCATGCATACACTCGCGCTCGACCGGCGAGCCGATGAAGTCACCGTTTGGCCGGAACGCCCAACCATGGTAGATGCACTTGTGAATCTGCGTGTTACCGCAATCGGCGGTGCTGATGCGCATGCCGCGGTGTGGGCAAACATTGAGCGAGACGTGAACTTCGCCCTCTTTAGTTCGGGCGGCGATCACCGAATCCGAGCCCATGTCGCGCACGATGAAATCGCCGGAGTTAGGGATTTCAGATTCGTGGCCAAGCAGGACCCAGATCTTGCCGAAGATCTTTTCCATTTCCAGCTCGTAGATTTCCCGGTCGCTAAGGACCCGCATCTGTACTTCACGTGTCGCTGGGTAGATAAGATCCGAGACCTTGGTTCCGTCGGACAATACGGGGCTCGTTGTTGTTAGCATGATTGCCTCCTGTTTATAGGGCATAGCCGCCGAGGGCGATTGAGAAAGGTCGAATATAAGACACTTTTCGTCAATATGTATACCAGATGTCCATGTTCTATATGTGACATCTTGCTGCTGAAATAAGCCGGCATGGTTAGCTTGAGACGCTGAGCAAGGCGAACTAGCCAAACTGGCGTACCTCAGGCATCGTTCGTGGCGGTGCCGACACGTGTTCGCAGCACGCCGATACCCTGCACTTCCAGCTCCACCAGGTCTCCTGGTTTGAGATACCGCAACTGCTCCAGCCCGCAACCATTGCCCACGGTACCGGAACCGAGAAACTCACCGGGGTACAGGGTTTCCGAACGTGAAACATGAGCGATGACATCTTCGAACTGCCAGCGCATGTCTCGGGTGTTGCCGCGCCCCCACTCTTCGCCATTTACCCGCGCCACCATGTCCAGGTCATAGGGGTCGCCCAGCTCGTCAGCGGTGACCAGGCAGGGACCCATGATGTTCGCCGTATCGAAGTCCTTGCTCTTGGCAGGGCCGAGCATTCCGGACATTTCTTTCGCCTGAGCGTCGCGCGCGCTCATGTCGTTGAAAATGGTGTAACCAACGATATGCGAGCGGGCCGTATCACGGTTTATATCCTTGCCACGCCTTCCGATGTAGCAGCCAAATTCCAGTTCGAAGTCCAGTGCCTTGCTAAAGCTCGGCCACTGAAACTCATCGTCGATTCCGACTACCGCAAAGCGATTGCATTTGTAATAGATCGGCTGTCGGTTGAAGGTCTCGATGACCCGGTCATCGGCCCCCGTGTTCATAGCTTTCAGCGTTGCTTCCGGGTCCGGCGTACGTAGGGCACGCGCGCGTCTGGCGGCGGCAAAACTCTGTTTCAGGTGCAGTTCGAAGCATGAGCAGTCACGCATCTGCGGGGGCGGCTGGATCGGCGCGCGCAGTTTTACGGTGGCGCGTTCGATGACAGCTCCAGAGGGCGCCTTGGCTACCAGCACCCGAGCTTGGTCGAGCGCTTGCTCGCCGCCCTCGATCAACGCCAGAACGCCGGCGAATTCGGGGCTCTCACGACCTTGCATACTGCGATAGGCAGTCTGCAGATCGACGATCAGCCTATCGTTTTCGATCAGAGCCCCGGCGCGCTCGAAGCCAGCGCCATCGGTATAGGTTACGAGCCTCATACGCGACCACTCACAGGCAGGCAGGCGCCGGTTACGGCGGCCGCTTCGTCCGATAGAAGAAACGCGATTACCGATGCCAGTGCTGTTGGCGATACCCAACGACCCGGATCGGAGTCCGGCATGTCGGCACGGTTGGTCGGCGTATCGATGATACTTGGCAGCACGGCATTGACAGTGACGCCCCGATCCTTGACCTCCTCTGCCAGCGCTTCGGTAAGGCGAACCACGCCAGCCTTGGACGCCGCGTAAGCGCCCATGCCCAAGCCCGCTTTGAGTGCGGCCAACGCGCCGACATTGACGATCCGCCCCGAGCCAGTCGCAGTGAGATGAGGCAGCGCCGCCTGGGAGGCCACTACCGCAGTGCGCACGTTCATCTGATACATGCGATCCCAGGTGTCGAGGCTTCCGGATTCAAGCGTTTCCCAGGCGAAACCGCCGGCTACATTGACCAGCCCATCGATGCGCCCGAAATGCTCAACTACCCTGTTCAATGCCTCCGCTGCCGCGACAACGGACGTCAGATCAACGCCGCCGATGGCATGCAGTCGTGCAGCCACAGGTAACGAACCGGACGGATCGGCGCGGTCAAGTAGTGCCACGCGGGCACCGCTGGCCAGAAGCAGATCGCCAAGGGTTCTACCAAGCACGCCAAAGCCGCCTGTGACGACAATGGTCTTGTCCTGCAATGACTGGGACATACTGAAATCCTCTTGTTTTTTCCACGACACACCGCTCGAAGCAGTACCAACTCGAAACGAAATATGACACTTTTCGATTTTATGTACAAATGATAACGTAACTGAAAGACGCGCACCTGGATGAAAATGTCGATGCCTAGAAAACTACCCGCGCTGAACGCCGATACCCTCGCTTTCTGGCAGGGAGGCAGGCACGGCGAATTGCTGATTCACCATTGCAACGCATGTTCTCAGTTCTTTCATCCTCCCGGACCCATATGTCCTCGCTGTGCAAGCTTCGAGGTCGGCCCACGCTCAGTCTCCGGCAAAGGCACGGTGGTGAGCTACACGCTTAACTACCAGCCATGGACCGCCGAACTCGACGTGCCGTACGTGGTAGCGATCATCGAGCTGGTCGAGCAATCGGGTTTGCGCTTCGTCAGCAACGTTGTCGGTATGGATCCGCAACAGGTGCATATCGACATGCCGGTCCGGGTCAGCTTCCTGAACGTCGAGGATGTCTGGCTGCCCATGTTCGAAAGGGATCAATGAATGTTCGATCGTCGATACGATAAACAAGTCGCCATCACCGGCATCGGACAGTCCGAGGTCGGCCGCCCATCATCGCTGTCAGCCATGCGCCTGACGCTGGACGCCTGCCTGGAGGCCATCGCCGATGCAGGCCTGGAGCGTAGCGAAATAGACGGTGTCGCGTGCTGGCCGGGGGACAACAACAATGGCGACCCCTTCTCGCCCGTTGGTCCCAGCGCCCTCAAGAGCGCGCTGGGCCTGAACGTCAATTGGTTCGGTGCCGGCTATGAAGGCCCCGGCCCGCTGGCTGGTGTGATCAACGCAGCCATGGCCATCGAAGCAGGGCTTTGCAAACACGTGTTGGTGTTTCGCACCATCACCGAAGCATCGGCCCGCATGTCGAACAAGCAGGCTGGCACGCTCACCAACAAGACTCAGGGCCGCGACAGCAGCTTCGCGTGGCAATGGTTCACGCCGTTCAACGTAATGTCCGGCATCAACCTAATGGCACTCTATGCGCAGCGCCATTTTCATGAGTACGGCACACGACCCGAACAGCTGGCTCAGATAGCCCTGACCTGTCGCCGAAATGCGATGCGCAATCCCAAAGCGCTCTATCGAACGCCGATGACCATGGACGACTACATGGCATCGCGGATGATCTCGACTCCACTGCGTATGTTCGATTGCGACGTACATTGCGACGCATCCACCGCGATCGTGCTGTCACGGCGGGATGCCGCGCGCGACACCCGCAACTCTCCAATTCGCATCGAATCCATTGGTGCGGCCTTAAATCAGCCGTGGTCGTGGGATCAGATCTCGCTAACCCAGATGGCGGCCTTCGACGTAGGACGGATGATGTGGGACCGCACCGACTATCGGCCACAGGATGTCGATTCCGTGCAGCTATACGATGGGTTTTCCATCCTCACCATGATCTGGCTGGAGGCGCTGGGACTTTGTCCGACCGGCGAAAGCGGCGCTTTCGTCGAAGGCGGTCAGCGTATCGCCCTGGACGGCGAGCTGCCCATCAATACCAACGGCGGCCAGCTCTCCGGCGGTCGCACCCACGGTCTGGGCTATGTGCATGAGGCCTGCCTGCAGCTTTGGGGGCGAGCCGAGGGGCGGCAGACTACGGAGAACCGCGTCTGTGCAGTGGCGGCTGGCGGTGGACCGTTGGGCGGCAGCCTTTTGCTGGTCCGGGAGTAGTTACTTAGAAAAGAACGCTGGTCAGTTCGCTGCAGAACTCGACGAGGGCATCGCCCAATTCGGCGATGCCCTCCTCATCACGCTGACCGCGGAACATCACTGCCGAAACCGTAAAGTCAATGCTGCCGCCGGGGGAAAAAACAGGCGCGGCAACGGCCAGAATACCCACGGAAAAATGGCCATCGTCTGTTGCCCAGCCTCGCTTCTGAGCCTCGCGTACTTCTTCCCGGTACATATCGAAAGGCAACGGTCGAGCCCAGCGGATGCTGTCGTACGTCGCGCGTATTTCGGGGCAGTCGAGATCGATCTGCGTAGCGAACAATCTGCCGCTGGCACCCATTAGCATCGGCAGACGTTGCCCTTCGGCCATATCGATTCGAACGTCCGTGGGGCTTGCCGCGGAACTGACGATCACAATGCGGTCCGCACCAAGGCGCCGCCACAACGTGACAGTGATGCTCTGCCTCGCAGCCAGGCTTTGCAATAATGGCTTCGCCAGTTGCACCCGTTGCCCCTGGGTGACCAACTGCTCAACGAGACGCGCCAGCCCTATCCCCGCCGAATAGCGCTTTGACATGAGATTGAAATCCACCACGTCTTCAGCGACCAATGTGCGCAGGATGTTGAAGCATGTGCTTGGATTAATTGAAAGCTGGCGTGCGATATCGACGGAGCGCTCAGGCGTCCCGACTTGGCTAAGATGTCGCAAGATACGAATCGCATTGGCCACCGGTTTGACAAGGACGGCACCGTTGGCCTTCTGCTGTTCACCGAGGTCTATATCGTTGCTATTCATGCAGATCCCTAACTCATACTCGCTTTAGATCTGCATTCTATACTGAGAATAAGACACCGCAACTACTTCAGCATACGGATGCCAAGCGGTATCACTGATCGTTTACCGAAGGGGCTTGGTAGATGTAGCGGCGCGTTGCCAAATTGTCACATCGGAATCGCAGCAAGCTATTTTCTCTAGACTCGTCAGCTTTGGTGACTCTAGCCCGCTGGCGCAGATATTCGAGCCAGGACTCGACGATAAAACGCTCAACGTACAGGTTCTTTTCACTCAGATCGCGGTAAAGCCGCCAGTTCTGTGCCCCGTTTCGCCGTCTGGATTGGCCGACGTCATAGGCCGTGCGGACGAAATTGCTGCGTTCGGCATCATTGACTCGGTAGCTGATTTCCACAGACACCGGACCATCGGAGTGAGAAACATCGCGTGCCAGTACCAGCTTGTCAGTCTGCTGCGCTTCAGCGAAATCAGCTTCGTTACCCAGCACGATTGGGCCACTACGCGTGATGAGAAGCCCCAACAGAATAGTCACGGCAGAAATGGTGAGCGCGTTATTGAGTCCGATATATTCTGCCAACGTCCCCCACAAAGCTCCGCCCAGCGCCATAGCTCCCATCAGCATTAGCAGGTACACCGAAGCGACCCGGGCGCGCACCCAGTTCGCCGCATAGGTTTGCACGACCGTGGAGATAGTCGCATTCACGGCCATCCAGCCCATGCCAGCGAAAATCAGCATCGCGCACACGACGTAACGGTTATGCGTTAGGGCAGCAGCAAGCGTTGCAGTTGCAAAAGCGATCGCACCTGAGGCAATGAGCGTGCGCAACGTAAATCGGCGATACAGCTTCGTGAGATTGAGGGCAGCTACCACTGCCCCCCCGCCCATGAACGCCATGAGCAAGCCATAGCCGCCAGCGTCCATGTCGAGCTCTTCCTTGGCTACCAGAGGCATCAGCGCCCATAGTGCGCTGGCGCAACTTGTAAAAACGAACACCTGCTTCAACGCATTGAACAGGACTGACGAGTGCCGGATATAGCGCAAACCGCTGCGCATGCCGCCGCTGAAGGTTTCCGGTGGCAGGTCATGCGCCTGCCGACTTGATTTCAAGGTGAGAATAAACAGGATCACGGCCGTCATGCACAGAGCAATCACCAGAAACACCGATGCCGCGTTCCAGTATGCGATCAGCACGCCGGCAATCGCCGGACCCAATGCCCGAGCGGCATTGGTCGCGATGCCATTCAGCGATACCGCGGCCGGAACCTCACTTCGCGGCAACACATCGACGATGGTAACCATCCATGCGGACATTCCTAACGCGCTGCCAGTACCCAGAACAAATGTCAGCAAAAGCAGCGTCCAGACACCCAGCTCGCCGCTGTAGGCAAGCAAACAAAGGACTGCGGCTGCGCCGAACATCGTCACCTGCGTTACGATCAGCCAGCGGCGGCGATCCACCAGATCGGCGATAACTCCACCGGGCAGGCCGAACAAAAAGACCGGTAGCGTCATCGCCGTCTGTACCAGCGAAACCATCAGCGGTGACGACGACAGCGTCGTCATGATCCAGGCTGCACCGACCGTTTGCATCCAGATGGCCAGGTTTACGACAGCAGCAGCAAACCAGAGGCCTCGAAATAATCGGTGACGGAACGGAACCCAAGGTGACCCCTCTTTCATGCAGCTCCTTTACACGCAAGGTTGCGAACGATTGGCGCCGCTTAGACTTTAACGTCATCACCCGCAGGCAGCCCAAGCCGGCCTACCTTGCGTGCAGCATGCAGCTCGCGCCGCTCACCGACGCGGTTGCACAATCGACCAACACCCTGGATCCGAGCATCGATCACATCGCCGGGCTTGAGGAAGTTGCCCGTTTCGAGCGCCACGCCATGCGTCGAGCCGGTAAAAACCATATCTCCTGGACGAAGCGTTATCCGTGCATCGAGATAATTGAGCAGCTCGTCCACTGGGAAAATCATGTTTCTGGTGTTGTCCTGCTGACGCCGTTCACCATTAACGCTCAGTTGCAGATTCAGTGCCGGCTGACCGGGGCCACCAAGCTCATCGAGCGTGACTATCCAAGGGCCAATCGGCGTGGTGCGATCCATGGCTTTTTGCGTAAGCAGGTCGAGACGCCCGATCTGCCGGCCCGCATCCCGCGCGCTGATATCGTTGCCAACCGTATAACCAAACAAGCACGCGCTCGCCTGCGGCTCGTCCAGTAGAGGACGCGCGACCACCGCTACCAGCTCGACTTCATAGTCGAGTTCGCTCGACACGGCAGGGAACTGAATCTCATCGCCCGCGCCAATCAAGGCGGATTCCGGAATGGTATACGCCAGGGTATGTGCCGGTGCTTTGCTGCCTAGCCGCTCGAGATGACTCAGATAGTTGAGGCCAACGCCGAAGATCCGCCCGCCAGGCTGAAGTGGCGGCAGTAGGCGGCAGGCCGACAGTGGAATCCACTCGGCGTCGAGATTCAACGCCGCTTCCCCTTGCTCGCCAAGCGATGGTGCCCATTCGCTGAAAGGCGCGCGAATGGTCCGCAAGCGAACACTGTCAGCGTCCAGCAAGGCCCAGAAAGCCTCGCCGGCAACTGCCACGCGCGCGATGCGCATCTCAGCGCTTGCTGGCCAGGTATTCCGGGTCGAGCACTTCTTCAGGCGTTTTCACGCTCGGGCCGAGGATGGGGCCAACCATTTCATGCCCCCACACGCTCATTACTTCTGGATTGAGTTCGAACGGATCGCCCTGCCACGGTTCGATCTCGGCAATGGTCTCAATGGCGAAGCCCGAAGGCGTAAAATGGTAGAAGGACACATGCGGGTCCTGGGTATGCTGGCCGAGCGTCATCATCATTGGCAGCTCACGTTTACGCACGATGTCGTAGGTCTCGCCAACGTCGCGGATGCTGCTGACAACAATGCCGACATGCTGCACACCCATACGCCCCGGCCCAAAGCCATATGCGATATCATGACTCGTGTGATGGTTCAGCTTGGAACGGAAGAACCCGGTGCGGCCCTTGCCGGCTCCCGCGCCATACCAGCTGAAGCCCATCACGTTGATCAGGAAATTCTCAAGTTCGGGCCCGTATTCAGGCGTGATCACCACGACGTGTCCGGCACCGCGCTGATTGGCAACGAAGCCGCCATGGCAGCGCCCCGGTATAAAAGAGCGCGGTGTCCACTTTTGCGCGTAGAAAAGTTCATGCTGATAGCCGACCGGATCGCGAAAGCGAATCAGCTCACGCACGCCGCGCTTTTCGCACAGCTCCGCATCACCGCGGGTGAACTCGACGCCTGCAGCGGTGAATTTCTTCAACGCATCCTCATAAGCCATCCGTCCGATCGCTTCCCAGCCTATATAGGCGAGACGATCGACCTTACCGGGATGGAAGGCAAAGCGATGGCGACGATCGTCGATCTTGAAATAAAGCGAATCGGGGTCGCTCTCGGGATTGCGGCCTACCCCGAAGCCCATGACGTTGGGGCCATAGTCACGCCACTCATCGAGTTTGGTGGTTTCGAAGCCCATGTAACCGATGCCGATGATGTCCACGAGAATTCACCTCTTGTTGTTCTAGGTTTCACGGTCGCCATCGGCGCCCGCACGAGCGCTGCTAGATTGCAAGCAGCCCGCCGTCTATGACGAAGTCCGATCCGGTAATGAAAGAGGCCTCGCTGGAAGCCACGAAAAGTGCCATGGCTACCACCTCTTCAGGCTCGCCAGGACGGTCCATCAGCACGCCGTCAAGCAACGCCGCACGCGCCACCGGATTGTCCAGAAATGCTCGAGTACCCGGCGTCGCAACGAATCCAGGGCTCAGGCTGACCGCCCGTACGCCCACCGGCGCGCCCTCGACCGCGAGCTGGCGGGTAAAGGACACCACCGCACCCTTGGCAGCCGAATGCGCCGAGATGCCGGCAACCTTGGAGCCGCCCCACGCTGCAGTAGACGAAATATTGATAATCACGCCACGCTGCTCCGCTAGATGATGCCAGGCGTATTTGGTTGTGTAGAACAGCAGATCCAGCTCATTTCGGATGGTGTAGTGCCAGTCCTCGATCGACATCTCACTGACAGCGCCAAAACGCGCGGCCGAAGCGTTGTTATAAAGGATGTCGATGCGACCATGCTCGGCCACGGCGGCGTCAATCCATGCCTTGGCCTGTTCGTGATCGCCAAGATCCAGCGGAGCCATGCCATATAAACGAAACCCCTGCTCTTGCATCAGCGCAGCGGTTTCCTCGTGTGCCGGCCCGTTGAAGTCACAACCGACCACAATGGCGCCTTCTTGAGCGAAACGCAGCGCTGCCGCCCTGCCCTGCCCACCGCCAGTACCGGTAATCAGCGCAATCTTGTTTTGTAAGCGACCTGCCATTCTGTCCTCCCGATACTCCGATCCGCCTAGCCTTATTTACCAGCGCCAAAGCGAATCGTCGTCTAGTTGATTTCTTCGAGCCAAATCGCTTCAGCGGGGCAAGCAGCTGCGCCCTCGCGAGCTTCTTCTTCGAGCTCTACGGGAACGAGATCGCTATCGAGATACACAAGGCCATCGGCATCAAGCTTGTAGATGCTCGGGCAGACTGACGCGCACAGGCCATATCCGCAGCAGCGGCTCCGGTCGGCAACCACCTTGAATTGTACTTTTTCTGAACTCATTTCTTGCCTCCTTATCAGGCCAGCCACCATTAATGATGAACACTTATCGATTTTTTGTACATTATTTTCTTGAGCATTCCATCGCCTCAGATTCAAAGCTGAAACGGCTCACCGCAAGGTTCAGTTCCTGTGAAAGCTCACGAAGTCCCGCAACAGCGTTCGCAACGCTGTGAGTGATCGCATCACCCTCGCCAGCCATGCGCGCTATGCGTTCAACGTTCGAGGCTATATCACGCCCACCCTCACTTTGAGCCTTGACTGCCCTTGCGATCTCATCGACGCCGCGCGTGGAATCCCCTACCAGCGCAGCTGCCTGTTGCAGCGTGCTCTCAAGTTCCACGAGAAGCTTGCTGCTATCATCCAGCGCGACAGTACCAGCCTGCAGCGCTTGGTCGACCACTCCAGACTGATCATCCAGCTTCAAGGTGAGGTCATTGATCGAATTCGCTGCCAAAGCAGAGCGTTGCGCTAGATTCCTCACCTCATCGGCAACCACGCTGAAGCCGCGCCCGCTCTCGCCTGCACGAGCCGCCTCTATCGCCGCGTTCAATGCAAGAAGGTTGGTCTGAGCCGACAATTCCTTTACCTGCGTGATGCTCGCAGTGATTGCCGATGTGCTCTCAACGAAATCACCCACCGATCCGCGGATGGCGGCGAAGGCCTGGCGCACGCTCTCTATTTCTCGAAGCAGTCGCGTCAGGGTAGAGTGCCCCGCCTCGGCCCCCTTCAGGCTGGCATCGGCGGAACTGCGCAGTTCCTGCGCATGGGACGATATCGAGGCGATGCCAGTGCTCATTTGCTCGACCGTAGCGGACACCTCCGTCACAGCGGAGGATTGACTGGCCGAACTCTGCGCGACCTGCGTTGACGTCACAACCAGCTCCTCCGCCGAAGCCCCCACTGCTGCTGCCACGCCCGCCACGCGGCGCACCGCCTGCTGAAAGCTCTCGATCAGCTCGTTGAACGCTTGGCCTGTATGGGCGATTTCATCACGACCGATGATTCGTACACGCTGAGTCAGATCGCCATCGCGCAGCTTTATCGACGCGTGCTCGATTACACGGATGGATCGGACAATTTGGCCCCGCAACATGACGCTCGCAAGCAAGGAAACCGCGATTGCAGCCAACAGCACGCCGGCGAGCACTTCCACTACGGTTTTTACCCGGTCGCTGGCACCGGTAAACGCAGCAGAGGTGAGCTCCTCCTGCAGGGTCAGCAAGCGGCTGAACTGCCCGGAAAGACTGTTGAAATCCGCACGTACAATCCCAAGAAGCGATACCGCTTGCGGTGGGTAGCTCAGGGCAGCCTGTTTCATGTCCGCCAAACCGTGCGCATAAATTTCCGCTTGTTCCCGCACGGTCTGGTAAGCAGCCTGCTCATCCTCGGCAAGCCGTGTTTCTTTCGCCGCCGTGTCAAGCAGGCCTAGCATCTCAGCGGAACCCAAATCCATCTCTTCCAGATAGAACTCCAGCTCCTCACTTGAAGCCTGCCCATTGGACTCGAGAATTCGGACCACCATGGCGTACGCGTTGATCATCGCCGCCTGGGAAGCCGCAGACGTTTCAAGAACCCGTTTGTATTGTTGAAATCGCAACTGGTCTATTTCATCTATCACGGCCTGCTGCTTTTCCAGCCCCTGGTAGGCGACGCCCGAGAGGACGACTAGCGAGACGATGAAAAAAAGAGGAAGCAACAGGAGCTTCGCTCCAATGGTGAAGCGGCCCAGGGTTGGCATGATGATTCCCATCTTGTTGTTATAAGTTTGAGGCTCTCTATGGCTAGACAGGCTGCCACAGTCGCTTTATTCTCAATACAGTATTTGATTTCATATTAAGAATTCAACAGTGCGACGCGTTTCGCTTGGCTCAACAAAATCTATAAGGAAGCCAAACCATGCCCCCTTCGAAGAACGAAGTGGCGATCGATACCCTCGAATTTCGCCAGAGCTGGAAAATACTGATTCTCGCCGTGGCGGGCGTCGCAATCAGTATCAACGCGGCACTTCTCTATGGCTTCGGTACCCTCGTCGTACCGCTGGGCGATGCCTTTGGCTGGAGCAAGAGTGAGCTTCAAGCAAGCATCACCTTTCTGTTCGGTGGCGCGGTCATTTCGCTGCAGCTAGTCGGCTGGTTCAACCTTCGCTACGGCATGAAGCGGGTCACCGTCGCTTCCCTGCTGCTGCTCTCTCTCGGCTACCTAGCAACCACGTTGCTCACTGGATCTATCTGGTCGCTGTATTTCGCTTTCGCCGCACTACCCATTCTTGGCATGGGTGCGCTGGCAGTCACCTG
>NZ_JACBXH010000056.1:0-16771 GCF_041381355.1 Pseudomonas sp. LM13 | reverse complement strand
GCAATTTTGACGCAAGCGGCACTATGCGATCGAGATAGGCCGCCTCGCAGATCACCACCTTGGTATTGGTGTCGGCGATCTGGTGGCGCAAAAACTCGCCCTTCAAGGCGGTATTGATCGGCACGCTAACGGCGCGAAGCTTGTTGATCGCGAGCCATGTCACGACGGCATCGATGTTGTTGTCCAGCATCGTCAGTACCGTTTCGCCTGCCTGCACACCCAGCGAAGCCAGCGAATGGGCCATTTTGGTAGAAAGTAGATCAGTTTCTCTGTATGTGTATAACTCACCGCTGAAATCAAGCAGGACCTTGTCTGGATGTCGCGCTACAGCGCGCTCAAGCGCTGCGATGACAGTGTCTCTTTCGCCTACTGCCCAGGTGTCTGTATTTCCCGTGCCGCTCATGGCTCTTCTCCTTGTGTGGCGCCGCCAGTCGCCGGATCGCCCGATGTTATTTTGAAGGGAGAATTCGATTCTAAATACAAATTCACAGAATGTCTTTAGGCAAGAGTTGAACAAATTCCGATCATGTTGCCTATCTCATATGCTAGTGTTGCGTATCTTTCTTACCCATGAGCCCGTGTACCCATGCCAAAGCGCGCAGATCAGCTTGCTGAAGCAGCATCTCATTCGCCAAAAAAGAAGGCGGCACCCCGCGTGAAGCCTGCCACTGCCGTCAAGAAAGCCGTTCGTCAGGGTGCTGGTGCGTCATCTTTTGGTGCCAAGGTGAAACGCAACCGCCGATCAGAAGAGACCATTTCTAATATCCTCGCGGCTACAGAAGAAGTGGTGCTTCGATCAGGCGCTGATCGCATTTCGATCCTTGACGTGTGCCAGGTCGCCGGTGTTTCCCGCGGGACGTTCTATCGATACTTCTCGTCGCAAGACGACCTACTCGATACCTTCTCTAGGCACAAGCGCGACAGTTTCCATGCGTCGCTGACTCAGGCGTTGGGAGATATCGACGATCCTGATGCGCGGCTCAACGCGCTTATCGTCTATTTGGACAACTACCTCGAGCAAAGCCGTGCGCAACGCCTGCTGACGGTCGCGCCTGAATATGCGCTGGGGTTCTTCCGCCGAATTTTCCACGACTCCATTGTTCGTTTTCAGGATGTGCTCGACATCGTTTTCGATCAGTGGGACGAGCGCCTTGGCGTAAGGCTCGATCGCGAATTGATCAGCGAATTGATCATCCGCTATGTGATGAGCGAGACGCTGGTGTCCGAGTCGGCGAATCGTCGCATGCTTCCTGTTCGTGTGAAGAAGCTGATCGCAGCCCTGACAGTCGGATCGACTTCCCGCTCCCGCCGCTAGTACCTTCGCCTAGCGACACCTAAAGCAAAGCTCTCCTCCCGAGAGCTCGGCTTTTTTTGCGCGCCTTTAGCAGCGAGCATGTGAGCGAGACCGCGGCTCGCGCGTTTACGTTTTCTGTGTGGTAATAGCGACGTCCCCCTATCAGTAGCGCCGAACTTCAGAATCCGGTGGCAAGCGAAGCTGCTTTTGAGGCCAGCTGTCTGACATACGCTAATGGGTTAATCCGTCCATCCCTTTCGTTGGTCGCTCCTCGTTCTATTCATGTCGCCACGCCTCGACAACCCCTTGGGCATGTGGCTGGCTGGTAAGCCAGCTTTCATTCAGGTACTTGAATCGCCCCGGCTTTTGTGGAGGCCGTTTCGTTTAAGTCAGGCCGCCATGGCCTGATTTGCTTGTTGCTGGTGGAAGTTTGCCTCAGCCTCCGCAGGCGGGATATAGCCGATTGAGCTCAGCAGGCGCTGGTGGTTGTACCAGTGCACCCATCTCAAGGTCGCCATCTCAACAGCTTCGCGGTTCTTCCATGATTGACGGTGTATCAGCTCAGCCTTGTACAGCCCGTTGATAGTCTCAGCCAAGGCGTTGTCGTAGCTGTCGCCCTTGCTGCCAACCGAGGGTTCAATACCGGCCTCTGCCAGCCGCTCGGTGTAGCGAATCGAGACATACTGGCTGCCACGGTCGCTGTGATGGATCAGACCACCCGCGCAATGCGGCTGGCGGGCATACAGGGCTTGCTCCAGAGCATCCAGCACGAAGTCGGTCTTCATGCTGGTACTGACTCGCCAGCCAACGATCCGCCGCGCAAACACGTCAATCACGAAGGCCACATACAGCCAGCCCTGCCAGGTCGACACGTACGTGAAGTCCGACACCCACAGCTGATTTGGACGGTCGGCATGGAACTGGCGCTGCACACGATCCAGCTGACAGAGCGACTTGTCGCCGGCCACCGTTGTTCGCATGACCTGGCCGCGCCTGATGCCCTGTAATCCAGCCCGACGCATCAACCGCTCCACCGTGCATCTGGCCACCTCGGTGCCTTCTCGCCGGAGCTGCTTCCAGACCTTCATCGCGCCATAACACTGCATGTTGGTGTGTGTCGATAGCTTCCGCCCTTAGGTGCTCTAGAGCAACGCTTTCAGCGTGATCCTGAAAAAAGTTGAACAGATTTTTGATTTATGCGCAGATTAATTTTATGCTCTGTCCATGGGGCCTGCAGGCTGCCACTTAGGCTTAGTGGCCCCCGGATATACCGCGCCGCTGAATCGCGCTATACATAATCTAAAAAAGTGCAAATTTCCGAGGTAACCGGACATGCTTATTGATCTTCACGCCCATGCGCCACACCCTGACTACTACGACCAGCATCCCCATTGGGGGCCGGCCTTTGAGTCGCAGCCCGATGGCGATATCAAGTTGCGTGTTGGTGAGTGGATTCTCTCTCTGGGCGCACCAGAGCGTAAAAAGGCTTTGCGTGAGGCCCATGCCCGTGGCGAGACCTTGAACGTCGAGGAATACATGGCCAAGTGGCGCGACCCAAGCAACCGTCTTGCGGCCATGGACGCGGCGGGACAAGATGCTCAGGTTCTGTCCGTACCAAGCCATTGCTACATGTACTGGACCGAAGCCGAATTCGCGGTCCCGTTCGCTCGCAAGGTCAACGATGTGATGGCTGAGTATTGCTCGGCAGCGCCCAATCGGCTGATGTTCTGGGCACACGCACCGCTGAACGTACCCCTTGAAGCGGCCAAAGAAATCCGCCGCGCCTGCAACGAACTGGGAGCAAAAGGCCTGAGCGCCGGTGGCTCGAACTTCGGTGGGCTGGAATATGACTCGCCAGAGCTGGATCCGGTTTGGGAAGCGTTGTGCGAAGTTGACTTGCCGATTTTCGTTCACGGCTACAACCAGTCCGTGACCTGGGGCAAGGACGCCAATAGCGATCGATATGAAACGACCGCGATCGTCGGCATGAACTACGACGAAACCAAATGCCTGTGGTATCTCATTAACGGCGGAGTGCTCGATCGCTTCCCAAATCTGAAGATCTACATCACCCACGGTGGCGGATTCGTTCCTTATCAGCTGGGTCGGCTTGCCCAGACCAACCCGAACCTCGACGTTTTCCACAACAAAAAACCCTTCCTCGACTATCTGCCGAATTTCTATTTCGACGTGGAGCTTCATGAGCTTCCCATGCGTCAGGCCATGGTCGATGTGATCGGCGCAGATCGGGTGCTTTATGGATCGAACTTCGGTGGCAGCGACGCAGTCCGCCACGACCTGACCGAGGGGCTTCGCCTATCGGACGAAGACCTGCAGAAAATCCGCTGGAAGAACGCATGCGAATTGCTGCGCCTCGATCCCGCTAAAGTCGGGAAGGTTGGTGTCTGATGAAGCTGGCGCGTTGTTCCCACAATGAGGGAGAACCCTTCTGGGCGGTAGTCGATATCCAACAGGACGAAGTCACTCCCATTGTCGGCCCGTTTTCCGAGTGGGCTCCAGCTATCGCTCAAGGCAAAGGAATCAGTGCGTTGCGTTTCCTTGGGCGGCCAGTGCCGCTTTCCCAGGTTCGCCTGTTACCGCCAATCGAGCCCGTTAATCGAGTGGTCGTCGCTGGGGCGAATTACACCAAGCACCTCGCCGAGGATTTTGGTCTCAGCGCGCCGGCACAGCCTGTGGCCTTTCTCAAGGCCTACGGTGCACTTATTGGAGCCCGCGATCCGATTCGCTTTCCGCCGCTGACCGACAAGCTCGATCATGAGGTCGAGCTGGTGGCAGTCATTGGTAGCAGCGAGATCGACCTGTCTGACCCCCTGGATTGCGTCCTGGGATATACCGTTGGCAATGATGTAAGCGCCCGCGACCTGCAGCTCAGCGGTCCGCCGGGCATCGGAATGGATCTATTCGCTGCCAAAAGCCAGGACAAGACCACCGGACTTGGTCCGTGGATCGTCACCAAGGATGAATTCCCGGCGGGGTCTCCAGCTCTCAGGTTGACTTTGAAAGTAAACGGCGAAACCCGCCAGGACAGCTATACCAGCGAAATGACCTGGAATGTTGGTGAGTTGATCAGTTTCGTCCAACAGCGCTCCAGTTTTGCTTGCGGTGACGTGTTGTTCACGGGGTCGCCGGCCGGAGTCGGGATGGGAACTGGCGTGTATTTAAAACCTGGCGATGTGGTCGAGGCCACCGTGGAAGGCATAGGTACGCTACGTAACGTAGTTGGCGAAAAGCCCAGCGTCTAAATCGAGAACGGATTAAATGACTAACAAAGAAGATAAAGTTGTAGTAGTTGGTGCCGGCTTGATGGGTACCGGCATCGCGCATGCATTCGCCAGTTCAGGATTCGCCACCTTGTTGGTGGACACTAACGCTGAGTCGCTCACTCGTGCCAAAGGCAACATCGAAAACATCCTCAGCACCGGCGTCAAGCTGGGAAAGATTACCGATGAGGTCGCCCAGTCCTCGCTGGCAAATTTGATTACCTGTGGTGATTTGAGTGAGGCGGCGCTTGACGCTAACTGGCTTGTCGAAACTGTTTCCGAGCAGCTAGCGGTGAAGAAAGCCGTTCTCGGTCAGGCTGCGCCTCTGCTGGCTCCGAACGCGATCATTGCGACCAATACGTCAGCTCTGAGTGTCACCGAAATTGCCGCATCGGTACCCGACTTTGCCGAGCGGGTCGTTGGCATGCACTTCTTCAATCCAGTGCACAAGATGAAGCTGGTCGAGCTGGTACGCGGCTTGGCCACCACTGACGAGGTCGTCGCGCGTACCAAGGCCCTCTGCGATGCGATCGGCAAGACCTCTATCACCGTCAACGAGTCGCCTGGGCTTACTACCAGCCGCATGTCCGCGCTACTTGGTAACGAAGCCATGTACATGCTGCAGGAAGGCACGGCGACGGCCGAAGACATCGACACTGCTCTGCGCATGGGTTTCAACCATCCCATGGGGCCGCTGGAACTCGGCGATCTGACTGGTTGGGATACTCGTCTGTCGGTGCTGCGTTACCTGCACCAGACGCTGGGAGAGAAATTCCGGCCCTGTCCGCTGATCATCAAGATGGTTGCCGCCGGACGTCTGGGTCGCAAGACGGGGCATGGCGTCTATCGTTACGAGGAGGGTAACCGAGTGCCGGGCTCCGGCCTAAAGGCGAGTGCGCTATGAAAGACATCGTAATTATTGATGCGGTGCGGACGCCGGTCGGTCGTTTCCGTGGAAGTCTCGCAGGCGTGCGAGCCGACCATCTGGGTTCGCTGGTCATCGGCAAGCTGCTCGAGCGTGTCGACCTATCACCATCGCAGGTCGACGATGTAATTTTCGGCTGTGTTACGCAGATCGGTGAGCAATCAGCAAACATCGCCCGCACCGCGCTTCTCGGCGCTGGCTGGCCGGTGACGATCCCGGGGCTGACACTCGACCGCAAGTGTGGCTCGGGCGAAGCTGCGGTGCATGCTGCGGCAGGCGCTATCGCGTCTGGTATGGCTGATGTCATCGTTGCAGGCGGCGCGGAAAACATGAGCCGCGTGCCCATGGGTAGCAATCGTGAAATCCACGGCGAAGCCTTTGGTTGGATGGCGGCGGAGCGTTACGAGCTGACCAGCCAGGGCGAGGCCTCCGAGCGGATGGCTGACAAATGGTCACTCAGCCGCGAAGCGTTGGACGACTACGCTTTCGAAAGTCATCAGCGTGCCGCGAAGGCAGCTGATGCGGGTTATTTCGATAACCAGATCGTTCCGGTACCGGTCGAGTTGTTGCGTGAGCACGCGCTGACCGAACCAGCAGCTGATCTGGCGGCGGACGAAACCATCCGTCGCGATACCTCGAGGGAAAAGCTCTCGACGCTGAAAACCAGTTTTCGCCCGGAGAATGGACGGATCACTGCAGGTAATTCCTCGCAGATATCCGATGGCGCCGCTGCGCTGCTGTTGATGTCCGCGGACACCGCCAAGCAGCTGGGCCTAAAGGCTCGGGCGCGCATCCGCGCCTTCACGACCGTCGGTGCAGACCCAACGCTGATGTTGACCGGCCCTATCGAGGCGACCAAAAAGGTGCTGGACAAGGCTGGTTTGTCCATCGATGACATCGACCTTTTCGAGGTCAACGAGGCCTTCGCGTCGGTACCACTTGCCTGGATGCAGGAAACCGGAGTGCCGCATGACAAGCTCAACGTCAACGGCGGGGCCATTGCTCTGGGGCATCCGCTGGGCGCCAGTGGCGCTCGGCTGATGACAACGTTGCTCAACGAACTTGAGCGGCGGGGCGCCCGCTATGGCCTGCAGGCGATCTGTTGCGCTGGCGGCCTGGGTACTGCAACGATCATCGAGCGGCTCGACTGATTTTCAGACAGAGAGGTAGCGGCTATGGCGCGCGTGTCTTTCGTTCCGCTGGATGAAATGCCGAAAGAGTTGCGTAGCGCCGTTGCGCGCGGCCAGCAAAGTCGAATGCTGAGCTCGCCCAGACCTGTTCAGGTCTGGGCGCATCGGCCCAGTGCAGCATTAGCCTGGCTTGGTTTGCTGGAAAGCCTGCATCAGGACAGCCTGCTCGATGAGCGCCTGCGTGAATTGGTGCGCCTGAAAATCGCCAGCATCACCACCTGCCAAGCGTGCCAACTCGCTCGTAAATCCGACCAAGTGACGGAAGATGACATCGCCTGTCTTTCTTCAGATAGCGATCGTTTCGAGCCGTCTGAAAGAGCTGCTTTGATCTTCGCTGAATTGTTCGCCAGCGATTACATGGCCATCAGCGACGAACACTATGCGCGTCTCGCCGAGTTCTTCTCCGTGGCTCAAGTGGTCGAACTGAACATGTATTGCGCGCTGATGCTGGCGGGCGGTCGGATGACCTATGTGCAGCAGGCGTATTGAGCGGGGCGACGCCCTGGCAAGGATGTGGAGCACGCTGTTCAGTAAATTTGATCGAAATGTAAAAAGCCGTTCAATAAGTAGTCGGTTAAGCCTAGTATCTCGCCCATGCAGGCGGCTTTTAGACGCAACGGCTTATGCCTGAACAATAACAAGGAGAAGAACAATGTCTACACAGGCGCGGGACAATCTGGGCAAGGCGTTCGCAGACGTCGCCAGCAACTATCGTGGAAGCGATGTGGACCTTCATGCGATATACCGCGAGATGCGCATGAATTCGCCGGTTCTTGAAGAGAACTTCATGGCGCGTTTGGGGGTGCCGAGCATCGCCGGGCTGGACGCCAACCGTCCTACGTTCACCTTGTTCAAATACAACGATGTCATGGCAGTGATGCGCGATGCCAGCAACTTCACCAGTGGCTTTATCGCTGAAGGCCTGGGCGCGTTTTTTGACGGGCTGATCCTCACGGCGATGGATGGAGACGCGCACAAAAACATTCGCAACCTGCTGCAGCCGGTGTTCATGCCTGAAACTGTCAACCGCTGGAAAGAAACCAAGATCGATCGGGTTATTCGCGAGGAATACATCAAGCCGCTGGTGCCGAGCAAAGGCGGCGATCTGATGGACTTTGCCCTGTATTTTCCGATTCGGGTTATCTATTCCCTGATCGGCTTTCCTGAGGATCGTCCGGACGAGATCGAACAATATGCTGCCTGGGCGCTGGCGATCCTTGCCGGCCCGCAAGTGGATCCGGAAAAAGCCGCCGCCGCGCGTGGTGCCGCGATGGAAGCTGCTAAGGCGCTGTACGACGTCGTCAAGGTGGTAGTGGCCGAGCGCCGCGCGTCCGGTGCCGAAGGCGACGACCTGATCAGCAGGTTAATACGTGCCGAGTATGAGGGGCGCTCGCTAGATGACCATGAAATCGCGACCTTTGTGCGTTCGTTGCTGCCGGCGGCCAGCGAAACCACTACGCGTACGTTCGGTACGCTGATGACGTTGTTGCTCCAGAACCCTGAGGTGCTGGAGCGGGTGCGCAACGATCGCAGCCTAGTCTCCAAGGCCATCGATGAAGCCGTACGTCTGGAGCCGGTCGCTACCTTCAAGGTGCGTCAGGCTGCCCAGGATATGGAAATCCGCGGTGTGAAGATTCCCAAAGGGGCCATGGTGCAGTGCATCGTTACCTCGGCGAACCGTGACGAGGATGCCTTCGAACACGGCGATGTATTCGACATCGACAGACGACCAAAACCCTCATTCGGCTTTGGTTTTGGGCCGCATATGTGCATCGGGCAATTCGTCGCGAAGACGGAGCTCAACTGCGCACTGAACGCGATCCTCGATCTCATGCCGAACATCCGCCTGGATCCTTCCAAGCCTGCACCAGAGATTATCGGCGCCCAGTTGCGCGGACCTCACTACCTCCACGTCCTCTGGGATTGAGGTACGGGCTTATTGCCCTCACGCCACGTCCAGCCCTTTCCTGCCCCGCAGGAAAGGGCGCCTGCCTTGTTGTTTTCCCCTCGTTGAATCCCGTGGTGCCTGGTAGCGGTAAAAGAAGTGTTCGCTCTCAATATTGTATTTGAACACAATAGAGATATGTGTTTAATTTGATCGCAGCGTGTTCTATGCTTCGAACACAACAACGAACCCATTTGCGAAGGGGAAGAACAATGAAGGTTGAAGATCTCATTCTCGTCAGCGTTGATGACCATGCCATCGAGCCACCAAACGCCTTTGCTCGCCACATGCCTGAGCGCTTCAAAGGGCGCGAGCCCCATGTCGTCAAGCGCGGCGAACGCGATGTGTGGGTTTTCGAAGAGCAGGCCACCGGCTACATGGGCTTGAACTCGGTAGTTGGCCGACCAAAAGAAGAGTACGGCATGGAGCCGTTGGGCTATGACCAGATGCGCCGCGGCACCTGGAGCGTGGCGGATCGTGTTGACGACATGAACGCTAACGGCGTGCTCGGTTCCCTGTGCTTCCCGACGTTCCCGGGTTTTGCCGGTCAGCGTTTCCAGAATCATCCGGATCGCGCAGTGTCCCTGGCCGCGATCCAGGCCTACAACGACTGGCATCTGCACGACTGGTGCAACGCTGCGCCGGGCCGCTTCATCCCGCTGATGCTGGTGCCATGGTGGGACATGCAGGCGGCCGCCGCCGAGGTTACGCGCCTGGCGAAGCAAGGCGTGCATGCGCTGTCGCTGTCGGACAATCCGGCGATCCACGGCTTCCCGTCGATCCACAGCGATTACTGGGATCCGCTCTGGAAGGCCTGTTCCGACAACAACGTCGTGATCTGCTGCCATATTGGGACCGGCGCAAAGGCTAACCATGCTTCAGACCTGTCGCCAATTGATGCGTGGATCACGTCCATGCCTATTTCCATCGCCAACTCCGCGGCTGACTGGATCTGGGCACCGATGTGGAAGAAATTCCCCAACCTGCGCATGGCGCTGTCTGAAGGGAGCATCGGCTGGATTCCCTATCTGCTCGAGCGCGCTGATTTCACGCACCGTCACCACAACGCCTGGACCAACTCTAACTTCGGCGGGAAGATGCCCAGCGACATCTTCCACAAACATTTCATCACCTGCTTCATCGAGGACAACTTTGGTCTGCAGAACCTGAAATTCATGAACGAGGACATGGTTACCTGGGAAAGCGACTATCCGCACTCGGATTGCACCTGGCCGAACTCGCCGGAGTCCGCATGGGAAGGGCTGCAACACCTATCTAAAGAAACCATCGACAAGGTCACCCACCTCAATGCGATGCGTGAGTTCTCTTTCGACCCATTCTCCATTCATGGGCGCGAGAATTGCACAGTAGGCGAACTCCGCAAGAAAGCGGCGCACGTCAAGATCGAGCCCGCATTGGGGCTCGGCGGCGCAGACCACGGTCGCAATGACGGCAAGCCGGTCACTTCGGGGGACATCAACGCGATGTTCGAGAAGGCTGATGCCGGAACCGCTCTCTAACAGGCCGTAAAAAGTAGCGGCAAGGCGCGGCAATTCTCCGTTGGGGCAGGTTCATTTGCGATAGGTACTAACGCCTCGCAAGTGCGCCTGCCTTGGGGCGACTTCTAGAGTCTTGCGTCCAGTTGATGAGCGTGCACATGTCTATCACTCAGTTCAGTTACAGCAGGATTCCCGCCGAGGCCGAGTCCCTTCGGGCGGAGGTGCGGGAGTTTCTCAAAAACAATCTTGCCGACTACCCGGCGACAGCCAGAGCGCAGTCCTGGATGGGTTTCGATGCTGCCTTCAGCCGCAAGCTAGGCGCCCAGGGCTGGGTTGGCATGGCGTTGCCCGAGCAGTACGGCGGCGCCGCGGCCGGTCCGTTTGCCCGTTACGTGATCATCGAAGAGTTGCTGGCAGCCGGCGCGCCGGTTTCGGCGCACTGGATTGCCGACCGGCAGAGCGGACCGCTGATCAACCGTTTCGGCACCGAAGCGCAGAGAGAGCGCTATTTGCCGCCGATCTGCCGTGGTGAGAGTTACTTCTGCATCGGCATGAGCGAACCGAACTCCGGCTCTGACCTCGCTTCGATCAAGACCTCAGCTGTGCGTAATGACGCCGGCTGGCTGCTCAATGGGCAGAAGGTCTGGACGACCAACGCGCAGCACTCGCACTACATGATCGCCTTGGTGCGCACCGGTGAAAAACAAGCGGCGCGTCACGAAGGCATGTCGCAGTTCATCGTCGATCTTAAGTTGCCGGGCATCACCATTCGGCCAATCCGCGATCTTGCTGGCGGCGAGCATTTCAATGAGGTGTTCTTCGACAATGTGCAACTCGATGCAGACGCGCTGATTGGGACCGAGGGCAAAGGCTGGGATCAGGTAACGGCCGAATTGGCTTTCGAGCGCAGCGGCCCGGAGCGTTTTCTCAGCTGTATAGAGCTGCTCAAAACGTTGATCGCCGGGATGGGCACAGCGCCGGACGCTTTGCAAAGCCGCGAAATTGGGCGACTGACCGCGAAGCTGCTGACGTTGCGCAACATGTCGCTGGCAGTGACCGCACAATTGGCTGCCGGCGAACATCCAGCCTGGGCTGCGTCATGCGTGAAAGACCTGGGTAACCAGTTCGAACAGGAAATACCCGAGATCGCCCAATTGCTGCTCGAAGCTGAGCCTCGTCAGAACGGCGGTAGCGAACACGCGCAGGTTCT
The DNA here is from genome assembly GCF_041381355.1 of Pseudomonas sp. LM13. Taxonomy (NCBI): domain Bacteria; kingdom Pseudomonadati; phylum Pseudomonadota; class Gammaproteobacteria; order Pseudomonadales; family Pseudomonadaceae; genus Pseudomonas; species Pseudomonas sp. LM13. The sequence continues at coordinate 5,427 of NZ_JACBXH010000056.1, read as the reverse complement.
TGCCTACCTGACTCAAATGGCACCGTCTTTCTCACTGCGCGGAGGCACCCGCGAAATCCTGCGCGGGATCATCGCGCGCGGATTGGGGTTGCGATAATCATGCGAGAACTATTCGAATCGACTATCGAGCGCCTGCTCGCTGATCTGGCGACACCTGAATACGTACAAGGCTGCGAAGGCGGCGAGTGGCCTGCGCAGCTTTGGGCTGCGGTGGAAGAGTCCGGGTTTGCGCTGGCTGCTGTTCCAGAATCCCTTGGCGGAGCACAAGCGGGATGGGGTGATGTGTATGTCTTGGCGCGCGCTGCTGGACGGTACGCCGCGTCTGTGCCGCTGGGCGAAGCGCTATTGGCTAACTGGTTGCTGGGTAAGGCCGGGCTTGAGCCGAGGACCGCAGCCATCAGCTTTTCAGCCAATGCGCAGCTGAGCCTGAATGGCGGGGTGGTACACGGCACCGTGCGAGACGTGCCGTGGGGCCGTCATGTCGAGTCGCTGGTCGCTATAGCCGACGCGGGTAGCGAGACGCCCAGCGTCGTGTTGCTGTCGGTAGCCAGCGCGGCCGGTCAGACGCTCAGCTTGAACGTCGCGGGCGAGCCTCGCGACTCCCTGCATTTCAACAAAGCCCAGGTACTGGCTTGCGCTCCGTTGCCTGGCGAGCTGTCCGCCGATGTGTTGTTGTTGGGTGGCGCCATGCTGCGCTCGGCGCAGATCGCAGGTGCCTTGCATACGCTGCTGGACATGACATCGGGCTACGCCACCGAGCGCTCACAGTTCGGGCGGCCAATCGGCGCATTTCAGGCCATTCAACAGCAGCTTGCGGTGTTCGCCGAACAGACGGCAGCCGCGAACGTCGCTGCCGAGGCAGCCTTTGCTGAGTCGGATGCCGGACTTGCGGGGCTGACCATTGCGGCTGCGAAGGTCAGCTGTGCCGAGGCGGCCAGCGCTGGCGCAGGCATTGCCCATTCGGTGCACGGTGCCATCGGCTTTACCCAGGAATATTCGCTGCATCTGTTTTCCCGCCGGCTGTGGGCCTGGCGCAGCGAGTTCGGCTCGGCCAGCGTCTGGAGCCAGCGCATCGGCCAGATGGTCTGCGCAGCAGGTAGTGGAGGCTATTGGCCGCTGATCACTGGGCATGCCAGTCAGTCGCTATCAACCCTCGCGGAGAAACCGTTATGAGTGCATTTCTGCAAATCGAGCGTGATGGCGGCATCGTCACCGTTCGCATGAACCATCCCGAAACCCGCAATGCGTTAACTTCCCCCGAGCAGATCCAGGAGTTCGTCGATCTCTGTGCTCAGTTGCGGAGCGACCGCACTGCGCGGGTAATGGTGCTGACCGGCAATGGCAGTGCTTTCTGCGCCGGTGGCAACGTGAAGGACATGCGCGACCGTGCGGGTATCTTCGCTGGTTCGCCGTATGAGCTGCGTAACACCTATCGTGACGGTATTCAAAGGATTCCGCTCGCGCTGTATGAGCTGGACATACCCATAATCGCCGCGGTCAACGGCCCAGCGATTGGCGCCGGTCTCGACTTGGCCTGTATGTGCGACATCCGTCTGGCTGCGAGCTCGGCACTCTTTGCTGAAAGTTTCGTGCGCTTGGGCATCGTGCCGGGAGATGGCGGCGCCTGGTTGCTGCCGCGGATCATCGGAATCCCCAAGGCCAGCCTGATGGCGTTCACCGGCGACACCATCAATGCTGCGAAAGCATTGGAGTGGGGTTTGGTGGAGCAAGTCTGCACACATGAAACGCTGCAGGCGGAAGCGCAGGCGTTGGCTCAGCAAATCGCCGCCAATCCTGGGCATGCGCTACGGCTGTGCAAGCGCCTGTTGCGCGAAGGCCAACATATGCGACTCGACTCATTGCTGGAGCTGTCCGCGGCGTACCAGTCTTTGGCGCATCACACCGAAGATCATCAGGAAGCGGTGGCTGCCTTCGTCGAGAAGCGTAACCCTGACTACCTGGATCGCTGATCAGCGCCGTTTGCAGAAGCAACGAAGAATTTAGGAGTAGTAATGATGCGTGGCGTTTTCCGCGAAGATCACAATATGTTCCGCGAAATGGCCCGGCGTTTCGTCGATCGCGAAATCGTGCCGAACCTGCATGAGTGGGAAAAGAACGGCATTGTGCCCAAGGAGGTCTGGCTCAAGGCCGGCGAATTGGGGCTGCTCTGTTCGACCGTTCCTGAAGAGTACGGTGGCTCCGGTGGCGACTTCGGCCACTCCGCCGTCATGATCGAGGAGCTTGCGCGGGCCAATGCGACCGCCGTCGGGTTCACCACTCATTCGGAAATAGTCGCGCCTTATATCGTTGCTTATGGCAGTGAAGAGCAGAAACAGAAGTGGCTTCCCCGGATGGTCAGCGGTGAGCTGATTGGGGTCATCGCCATGAGCGAGCCGGGCATCGGCAGCGATCTGCGTTCGATGCGCACCTCGGCCCGGCATGATGGCGATGACTACATCGTTTCCGGACAAAAAACCTTCATTACCAACGGTAGCAATGCTGGGCTGATAGTCACGGCAACCAAGCTCGATCCGGCCGCTAAAGAGCTGACGCTGATCTGTATCGAAGAAGAGCGCGAGGGCTTTTCAAAAGGGCGGCGGCTGGAAAAGATCGGCCTTAAAGGCCAGGATACCGCTGAGCTGTTTTTCGATGAGGTGCGAGTCCCGGCCGCTAATCGCTTGGGCGAAGAAGGCATGGGTTTTAAGTACCTCACCCATCAGCTTGCCTGGGAGCGGCTGATTATTGCGATCCGCGCAGCGCAGTCAATTGAAACCTTGTTGCAGGAAACCATTGATTACACGCGCGAGCGCAAAGTATTCGGCAAGCCGGTGCTGGAGTTCCAAAACACTCGCTTCAAGCTGGCGGAGGCCAAGGCGCAGGCGACCATGCTGCGTGTATTCGTTGATGATTGCCTGGAAAAGGTCATGCGTGGCGAGCTTACACCCGACGTCGCAGCAATGGCGAAATTGCTGGGCTCCGAAATGCAGGGCAAATTGCTCGACGAGTTCCTTCAGCTTCATGGCGGCTATGGGTTCATGAGCGAATATAAGATTAGCCGTGCCTGGGTCGATGCCCGAGTGGCGCGTATTTACGGTGGCACATCTGAAATCATGAAAGAAATTATTGGCCGTGCTTTGTGACATCCCCGAATGCCAACCAGCGGGACCCCAGGAGAATGACACCCATGGGCTTCTATCGAGTTTTTCTTGTTTTGTGCCTGAGTGCGGTTTCGATGCTGAGCGTTGCCCAGCCCGTCAGTCAGGCGGACGACTATAGCGCCGAGGCCGAGCGCGCCAAGGCGTTGCTGGGCAAGGCCGTGGCGGCGTACCAGGCCGAAGGCGACAAGGCGTTGGCCAAGTTCAGCCGGCAAGGCGATTACATCGATGGTGAGCTCTACATCTACGTTGTCGATACCTCAGGGGTGATGCTCGCCAGTGGTGGCCCTTCAGCGACGCTGATTGGCAAGCAGGTCACCAATGTTCTGGACGAGGACCTGAAGGCTGCGTTCGAGGCCGCATTGAAAGAGCCGGAAGACGGCACGGTGCGCAGCGCGGATTACCGCTGGTGGAACTGGCAGCATGGCAAGGTCGAACGCAAGCAGGTGTTCTATCAGCGAGTTGGCGACCGCATCATTTCGGTCGGCTACTACATGCCTCGCTCCAGCAGTGAAGCGGCAGAAGAGTTGCTAGAAAAAGTCGCCAACGAGGTAAAAGCCGATCCGAAGACGACTTTCGACCGAATCAACAAGCACGACAAGGCGCTGAGCCAGGATGACCTGTACGCATTCGTGGTTGATTTGAACACTCAGAAGTTTATTGCTCATGGCTTCATACGCCGCCTGGTAGGCACCGATTTTCAAGCGTTACGCTCTGCCGACGGCCAGCCGATAGGTAAACAGATGCTGCGGGCTATGGCGCAGGGCGATACAGGGGAAGTCTCATATATATGGCGCAACCCTATAACCGGCCAAACCGAGTACAAGAAGACCCTTTTAAAAAAGGTCGATGGTTATGCCGTCGCGGTCGGTTCGTATGAGAAATCAATGAAACTGGATTAATAGCCGACCGGCGTGGGGCAGGATGTAAAAAGGAGGGTGTATCGATGACCGACCTAGTATTGCTTCATGGCGGGCAACACGGATCTTGGTGCTGGAAGTTTTTGGTCGATGCGGTCAAGCAGCGCGAGGCCTTGTTCGAGCGGGTCATCTGCCTTGATATGCCTGGTTGCGGCACGAAGCGTGGGTGGGATGTAACGACGCTGACCCTCGGCGACATTGTCAAAGAACTCAACGACGAGTTGAGAGCTGCGAACGTTCGCGACGCGGTGCTGCTCGGCCACTCGATTGCAGGTGTTTTGTTGCCAATGATGGTCATCGAAGATCAGTCGCTCTACTCGCGGCTTGTCTACCTCGCAACGGCGATACCGGCCGAAGGTCAATCGATCATGCAACTGCTCGGATCGTCCTTGCATGGCCAGAACTCGGAAGAGGTTGGTTGGCCTATGAATCCTCTCACTACCCCGCCAGCTGACATGCAGAAAGCAATGTTCGGTGCCGATATGACCGACGCGCAGCTTGCATGGTTGCTGGAAGAGGCTACCGACGACGTTACGCCTCCTGCAGTAGCCACCGAGCCAGCGGTCCGAGAAGGCTATGCAAATACGGTGCCTTCGGTTTACATCCTAACGTCCAGGGATGGCATTTTGCCGCCTGAATGGCAGCGTAGGTTCGCTGAAAGATTAGGCTGTGAGCACCTCATCGAAATCGATACGCCACATGAACCTTTTGTAACTGATCCTGAATTGCTGGGCGCTACACTGGCTGATTGGATGGATTAGTCGATAATCCTGATTTTATGGGCTAAGCATCGGTATTGCTGGCCCGCTTAGCCTTGATCAGCTAAAGCGACGGCATTATTTAAACGTTTTCGTTGATAACGCCTAAAAAAGCTCCGAGTGGTAGTGGCGCTAGGGCCAGCTAAAGCCTATCTTGAGTCTTGGACATTCACCCTCACACAGAATAAAAGGGGCATGAGCCATGAAAATGTTGCGTATTGCGATGTTTAGCACTTTCTGCTTTTTTGTCACTTCATCCCAGGTAGGCCGGCAAGTGCATACTTCCGTTGAGATAACGGCGGGTGTTGGATGTTCGAACGAGCACCCATGCTTTTATGCACTACCACCAGTAGTCTCCCTTTCAGGCCTGTTTTTCTAGTAGCTCGCATTTGCTGCACTATGGCGTAATCATCCATCCTAGGCCTATCCGTCTCACAGGCGGTCGGTGGTCGGTGGTCGGTGCGGTCGCCATCGGGTCACCGTGAAACATGCCCATTAGTCGTTGCTGCATTAGACAATCGGCCGGTAGCTGGTCATTGTCGTGGGGCTTGGGCGGGGGGGTTAGTCACAGATGCGGATGAGTGTCGTGAAAGT
>NZ_JACBXH010000055.1:0-17221 GCF_041381355.1 Pseudomonas sp. LM13 | reverse complement strand
GGTTTTGCCGAACTCTATCGAGGAATGGCTCGGTTCGTTAAGCTCCCCGCGCTACGGTTCAAATAACTGGTACGCTTAATCAAAGTTCAACTATTACTAACGTAGTCGAGTAAACAGTACTTTTGATGAAGATCGGTTATGCGCGAGTGAGCACTCGGGATCAGAAAGCCGACCTACAAGTCGATGCCCTGAAACAGGCCGGGTGCGAACGCATCTACCAAGACATCGCCAGCGGCGCGAAAAGCGCCCGGCCGGAGTTGGACAAACTGCTGGCCAACGTGCGGCCGGGTGATGCCGTGGTGATCTGGAAGCTGGATCGCCTTGGGCGTTCCCTCAAGCACCTGGTCGAGTTGGTCGGCGAGCTGGCAGAGCGCAAGGTCGGCTTACAGAGCCTGAATGACCCCATCGACACCACCCACGCCCAAGGCCGCCTGGTGTTCAACCTGTTCGCCTCGCTGGCGGAGTTCGAGCGCGAGCTGATCCGCGAGCGGACTCAGGCGGGTCTGTCGGCCGCACGGGCGCGTGGCCGGATCGGTGGCCGTCCCAAGGGCCTGCCAGCCAAGGCTGAGGCCACCGCCATGGCGGCCGAAACCCTCTACCGCGAAGGTCGCCTGAGCGTCAGCGCGATCGGCGAGAAGCTGCACATCTCCAAGAGCACGCTGTACAGCTATTCGGCCGCTTGCCGTCACGCCGGCCCACGAATTCGTGCATGATTTCCAGCACTGGTCCGTTGATAGCCAGAACCTTCATCGCTCGCGTGCAGGCGACATACAGCAGATTCATTTCATCCTCGAACTGCTCCAGGGTGTTTTCTGGGTTGAACGGCTCGAAGGAGAAATCATCGCTTAGCTCCACCGCATCCCATTCCAGACCTTTGGCACGGTGCGCTGTACTGACCGAGATTGTGGCTTCCAGCTCGTCCTTGACTGCCGTGCGGCGAAGTTTGGCAAAGAGGTCGGGCAGGGCGTTTTTGTACTGCTCGACCACTCGTAGCGTGCGCTGCATCTCAGCATCTTGGCTCTCTGTTGCGATTTCCTCGTACAGGTCGAACGTAGGATATTCTTGCATCAGGCGCTTGTTCTTGATTTTGTCCCGCTGCTCGGCATAGAGCCAATACAGGTCTTCGATGTCCTGCAGGTGGTAGCTATCGATGCCGCCGACCCAGAAGATTTGATCATTCTTGGCCTGTGCAATCAGGGCCGTCTCGATGACGCCGATTACGGTGCGGCAGAGAACGGTACGGTGCTCCAGGTCCTCGGGAAGGGTTTTTGTCACTCGGGTGGCCTCGCCCAGCCCTACCAGCGGCCGCGTTTCGCCCTTGAAGTGCAGGATCATGTTCGCCACCTTCGCGACGGCCGGGCCGAAGCGGAAGCTCTGGGTGAGGTAGTGCGTCTCGGCCTTGTCGAGCCAGTGAGCATCTAGCGCATCGACGGCTCCCCTGAAGCGATACAGCATCTGGTGGCCGTCACCGCACACAACAACACCCATACCGTAGCGCGCTTGGTCAGCAAGGACGCCGGCCAGCAGAGGGTTGATATCCTGCGCCTCGTCCGCCAGCACAATATCGAAACGCTTCGACAGATCCGGTCGGGTGAGCGCCCACGCTTTCAGATATCCGTCATGATTCTGGAGCACAGACGTATCGCGGACATCGAGCATTCGACTCCAGAGATGATCGGCGCTGGCGACGATCTTTCCTGCGGCGCGCTTCATGCGTTCGTTCTTGAGCCTGCTCGATGGCACATGATCGATTGTGATGCTGTCATCCGCACTGGCCAGGAAGGCATTGAGAGTGTCTTGCACCGCGCGCACGAAATCCCAGCTCTGACTCGAAATCGCGCGGGCGATATCAGTCAGCCTGAGATTCCCGGTGAGCTTGTGCTGGTACTTCGCACCCATCGAGCCATAAGCAAGCCCGTGTGAGGTCTTGCATGTCACATGGAGTGGGAATTTCTCTTTGGCCGTTATCTCGACACTCTTGTTGTAGCAGAGGTAGAGAATGCGCTGTTGGGGATGAGCTTGGGCATACCCAACCAGTGTGGTTGTCTTGCCAGTTCCGGCGAATGCGACAAGCCTGATCAGGCGAGCAAGCGAGTTAATTGCAGGTTGTTGCTCGTGCGTGAAGGCGAATGACATGGTTACTTCCTCCTGGGCTGAATGAAATTATCCCTCGCCCAAAAGGAAACCCAAGCATTACCCATTATTGCTTCGCGATATTTACACAGAACGGCTGCTCACAGTCTGCAAGTAGGCCTACGCTGTAGGCGGCAACCAACCCAAACGCCACTACGGGAACCATGGCATATGAAGATATTTGTTCAGCGCGTCATCTGCTGTAGCTGCAAATACAGACCGCGGTGGCCAATTTGTAACCGACTCGTCAGGTGAGCATATTAAGTAGCGCTTCATATTCTTCTCCTATCGCAACTCAACGCAAACGGCTGCTGGATGGACCGGACTGTGCTCTCTCACGGCCTTTTCTAACCAAGCCGCAGCTGCCGCGTTACACTTCTCCTGCGAGGAGAATCCTGGAATATGTGTTATTGCCTGGCCACCACTTGAGCTTCCAGTCGCCAAGGACAAAATAAGTACCCAAACATTCATACAATTTCCTCAAAAACTTCAGCAGCCAATCGGAGATAAGATGCAGTAACGATCCTGCCAACCCATGTCAGCATTGATAAACCATAAGATCATCCCAGTGATGATCAAACTTGAAGCTACCCGAGTAATCCAAGGTTTACGGAGGAAATAGCCGTAGGCAAAAACGATAGGCGACAGTGCAACACACATGACGCCGATAGCCCGGAACAGGCTGAAATAGTCAGTAAGTGCGATGACACCAACGGTGATGCACAGCACCGCAGTAACTCGCAGAATGCGACCCATTGGGTCAGCGGCAATGATGCCCATGGTCGATGCCCTCGATCACTTCAGTCCGAAGTTGCGCTTCAGCTCTACGATGCGTAGGACGCGCTTTCGGTGGGCCTGGGCGGAGCCCTCATCAGCCTTAAACGCGCCGTATGCGACAGCTGCGGTGTACTGTTCGTCCTGCTTTACCAGATCCAGCAGTTCCTGAAGCTGTTCCCGCATCTCGTCGAAGATGGCCATTGTCGATTACCGTGGTTTGTTCGCTGAGGTAGGTTGATATGAGTCCAGCATGACGACACTTAGCGCAATCCCAATGCCATGCCGGCATTCTCCCATAGCCCGCACACATGGAAGGCCTGAAAGGTCACCACTTTCTGGTAAGAAAACTAGGACAATGCCAATGAGGTATTGGTAGCCCTGTATGGCCCGCACATAGCTCTCGACGCCTGCTTGCGGCAAGCACAGTCGATTAGGCGATCACCCGTGAGCTACTGCCTCCTGACTGGCAGCCCTTTGACGGAACTGGCCCGCTGATCATCAAGAGAGTTGTAGTAGACATCGACCGTGGTCCTCATGCTCTCGTGGCGCAGATCAGCCTGCAGATCTTTTGCATCACGCAGCGGTGCGTCGAAGGTTGCTGAGGTGTGGCGCAGCCAGTGCAGAGACGCATCACGGAGACTTTCGATTTCCGCCTCGTTCCAGGCGTCGTGTTTCATCCGTTCGATGGCTTGGTCAAATACTCCTTGGATGAGCAGACGAATTTGCCGATCACTCAACCCGGCGCGCCCATTGAGTGCCTGCAGAAGCGGCGTGCGCTCTCCAGGGGCTGGTGTTGCTGAGAGGCCAAGGTGGCGCCGGTATCGAGCCATGTAGGTGTTCATGTAGTCGTCGCGAACGCTGATTTTGGCAGCCTTGTTACCCTTGCCGACTACATGGAAGAACCAAATCCCCTGCCCGTTGCGCCGGAAATCACCCATTGTTGGCTCCCAGTTATCCCGGCCGACTAGATCGGACACCCGCAAGTACATTGAGAAGATGGTGGCCAGGATGAACAGGGTGCGCTCATGTGCGTCATCGGCATCAGCCATTCTCTCGGCGGTTTCGATCACGTAGTCCCACTGCAGGGGTGTAAGCGACCTGCTACCGACCTCCCAGGTATTTCGCTGCTTGTACTTCGACTTCTGTTTGATTGCCCGAAAAGGATTCGCCTCGGTGAAACCTTCGTCATTGGCGTGCTGATAGAAGCTGCCGCAGACGGCAAAAATCTGCGCCACGGTGCCCTGAGATGGGGTGTATTTTTTTTCCTGGCAGGGCGTTCCTGAATTGAGTTTGGCGCGCTTCGGGGCGACCGCATTGAAGGGGCGCCAAGCCTCGTTGACCTGATAGACATCGCTGTCTTGGGCCTTGCGTCCGCCGATACGGTTGAATCGTGACTTGACCACCGGGCCGACCCATCCAGAAGGAGGATTCAGACAGAACTCCATGAAGGCCTCGGCATCGACGCGGGTCAGATCCAGGATGGGTTTGCGGCGGATCAGCAGCGACCATAGCAGCAAGCGCTCGGCATGCGTTCTGTAGGAGTTGAACGTGGTTTCGTTGCCGGCGTAGGAGTTGAGGAAGCTCCGAACGACTTGGTAACCATCTACGGCGCGAAGCTCGGCCGGAAATGCTTGAAGGTAATCGCGGACGGCCGGTAGCTCAGCGTTGAGGTTCAGGTGATTGAGGGCCTGAAATCTCTGGTACGTCTCGAACAGTGGCGCAGGCGCGGTTTTGTTTGGGCTCGGCATAGGACATTCCAGGCGATGAAATCTGTCCTGATTCTGCTGTGCAGCGGCCTTCTGTGCAATATCCGAGTCTGGTGATTATCGGATATTGCACATCTCTATTACCACTCTCCGACCGTTGCCACCCCACATGAATGGCCGGCATCAGGTCAGCTTGGGTTCCCTTGGATCGTTGTTAATGTGAGCACATCACCCGCTGCAACGAGACACCCATGCAAGCCAAAGACATCAAGCCCAAGGCTACACACACGAAGCTGCGAATGCTCGATCTGATCGAGCGCGGAATCATCATTGCAATCTCGCGCCTCACGGTTGACCAAGTGGAGACAGATCACGGCTGGATCGTGCAAACGCTGGCCATCGGCGCGACTCACGATACGCCATCCGCCTTCCCGGTGGTCGTCATCGATCAGCACGCTGACGATTGCGAGGCCATGAAGTACGCCGTATCGATCTTTGAGGCATTGAAAGCCCGAGGCCTGCTCAGCTCGGATCAAGCTGCTCGGTACCGACGCGCTCTGATCACGCTCGTGCCGCAAACATCCAGGACTGAGGGTTGAATTCATGACCACTACAGATAGCCAGGCTGCACCGCATGAGCTGCTTCGTGAGGAGTTCTGTGCATTGGCCAAGGTCGTTCTCCTGAGCAACCACGCCCGGCGCTGGAATGTTGAGCTTGGAGAGCATTATTCGGCTTTCTCGGACGCCGAAACGGCAGAGCTTGCCCTTCGTGACGTGCACCATGCTGCCGTAAATAACGCTCTCTTCTTCAACGATCCTGTGCAGTCTGGCTCGCTCTACGGCACAACCACCCTCCCCCCGGCCCATGTACTCGATCAGTACCCGGACCTGATCGAACTGTTCCCGAATGCCGTTGCGATATGACGCTGCCCTCTTCTCTGAGCCCGCCTATGCGGGCTTTTTTGTACCTGCCGTAAAAAATGCTTATAAGTCTTTCCACGTAAGCTTTTTAGCTCTAATCAACGCTCGCGTATGACGCAGACTTGATTTACAACGCACACCGTGTAAAGTCTCACCAAAATCACTCAAGGAATCGACATGGAAAACACCCGACCGCCCTACCCTAACTACGATGAGATCGCTTACGCGCCTCAGTTTGCCGCCGACTGCCTGGGCATCTCTCAGCGCGCATTGCGCCTGGTCGAAGACGAGCCAGGAATAGAGATTCGCCGGATCAATAGCGGCTCGGTTGCGCGTCGTGTGTACTCCCCTGCTGACCTGTTCCAGATCGCTGCCTTGCGCCGCAGCAAAGGTCTTACCCGGACGCTCAAGCGGCCGATGACGATCTCCACATACGTGCAGAAAGGGGGTACGGCCAAAACCACCAACTGCGTGAATTTGGCCATTTATTTGGGGTTCATGGGGCTGAAGGTCCTGATCATCGATAATGACCCACAGAGCGATGCAACGGAGATGCTCGGCTACTATCCCGACCTCACCCCGGAAGAGCTGGAGGACATTGGAATTCCGGCAGATCGCGGCGTAGACGGAAGCCTTGGCAACGTGCTGGGCATTCGGGGACTTTTCGCCCCCAAATCCCTCGATGAGATCATCAAAAAGCCTTTTGGTGAATATGGGCCTCACCTCATCCCATCGGAGGAGCAGCTGGAAGAGCTGGAGATTGGCATCAATGCATCGCAGAACCACGACTACCGCTACGCCACCCTCATCTCGAAGGGGCTGAAAGGCGAGTTCCCCGGTGTGGACCTGCGCTCTTATGATGTGATCATTTTCGACAATGCCCCTACAGCATCCCTTATGACTCGCAACAGTCTTGTCGCTTGTGACTTGATTGTCTGCCCAATCAGGATGGATAAATTCTCCTCGCGCGCCCTCGCCCGCCTGGGTGACCGCCTTCGCGCTTCCCACGAGGAGTACGGTCGCACCCCGGCCGTAGCAGCCATTCCTACGATGTTTATCAAAAATCGCCCACGGGCCATGGAACACCTGGCGAAGCTGGAAGATGTTTTCCCTGGGTGCGTTACGGAATCGAAGCTGTATATGTCCGAGGACTACTCCAAGGCCCTCGAACTGGGCCTGCCGATCCTTACCTGGAAGGGTGCTTCTGACAATTCCGCTGGCGCCATGCGGTCTGTTTACAGTGAAATTCTTGATCGACTGATTGCGCTGAGCTAATCAGGTCACCACAACGGAGGTTCAGATGCCCAAGAAGGTGCGGCCTTTCGGCCAGGACCGGCCCTCGGTCGAGGAGCTGCAGCAACTGCAGAAGCAGGAGAGTGCAAGCAAGATTCCACCGGCGAGCCTTGGAGTCACGCTTGACGACATTCTCAAGGCAAAAGATCAGCAGCAGCCCGCTGATGAACATTCTGCAAGCGCTACCGCCCTCCCCCAGTATCCTAGTGCTGATGAGCATGCTGATCAGGGTGACGCGACCGTAGCTCCCCTCTCCCGCATTGTCGTCAATCCTGAGATCCAACCGCGCCTCGCGCGTACCGACGATCAGCAGGAGCGTCTTACGACCTCGATTGCTGTAGCAGGCAAGATCACCAGGCCAGTTCTGGTTAGGTTGCTGGATGACGGTAAATTGGAACTGCTTGGCGGCTATGGCAGGTACCGAGCAGCCGCAGATCTTGGCTGGATATCGGTTCCAATCCGAATCATCGAAGCTGATGACGCTGAGGCCGAAATACTCGCGGTCGCCGACAACGAAGGTCATACCGACTTAACGGACTTCGAGAAGGGCCGGCAATACGCGAAGATCCTGAGCCGAGGCAAGATCAAGAATCAAAGGGCGCTAGCTTCTAGGCTTGGTGCAAGCCTAGCGTCCGTAACCCGCTGCTTGTCATTCATGAAGCTTCCTCCCCAGGCGATTCAGTATCTCGAAACCCACCCTTCCCTGGTTGGCGGCCGAAGCATTGCTGACTTTGTAACGGCCGGCGAATCTCATCCAGATCTGGTTTTGCAGGCGCTACAGAAGATCGAAGAAGAAGGCATCAGCCAAGAGGCGGCGTTAAGGTGGATCGAGAAGACCATTAAGGACGATAGCAACAAGCAGAGATCACCTAGCTTTAGCACCTCTGAATTGACGCTGGGTAATGGACGCGCTGCATCAATGACGGTCAGGAAGAACACGATCAGCCTCAAGCTTCCTAAGGATCTGGACATGAGCGCGGCTCAGGAAGTGATCCGCAAGGCTATTGAGTCGATCCAATAGCCAGCTTTATCGAAGCACTACCTTGGCCCTGCTCATGACGGGGCCTTTTTTTTCACTGTGAAACACTGCCCGTTATTATCGACTGAGCCCTCAGCTTGAGTGGCATATCGCCACCCCCCCAACATTCAACCGCCCTGCCCTGCCCTGCCCCGCCCTGATCTGCTGATGCCGTTGTTTCACAGTGAAACATGGCAGGCTGAGCGCCGCATGCCCGCGCCTTTGAGCGCCCACTATGTGATGCTGATTATGATGGGTCACCCAGATCTCACTCCAATCACATAGAGAGCGAGTGAGGCGACTCTATCGTCTGCGTGTTTCACCGTGAAACATGTTGATGCGCCCCTCCCCTACGCCGCGATAAACGAATAGGAATGGGCTGGTGTGAAGTCAGGAGATGAAGCCTTATCAATGTTTCACTGTGAAACATCAGCATCTGCTGGAAATACTGATGCTGCCAAATTGGATGCCGTCTGGCATAACGCCCCAAGCGTGGACAGCCAATTGCCGTATTGGCAGCGCTTTGAGCATGCGCACTCATAGTGAAGGACTTCGAGCGCCGCCGTTGCCATAGTGGCCTGCATTCGACGACGCCCGACGCCAAACTATTTTTTAAAGCGACAACAAAGCTGCAGGATTCCAGCGCACGTAGCTGAAAAAAAACTCCAACATGTCCTCACTCACCACAAAGAGGACAGTCATGGAAAGCGCGCTGAAATTCGATGAAGAAGCCTTCGCACCTAAGGAACGTTGCAGCGACCTAAGCCTGCCGCTGGGATTGCGTGTAGGGCAGAGCACAATGAAATCAGTCTTGGAAGATTTCATAGTCACGAGCGAACAAGGGTTCAGCTTCACGAATGGGCCAGTAGTAGAGGTCATATCGGCGAATGATCTGTACCCAGAGGTGCAGCACATTCTGCTGGCCTTCGACGAAACAAGCACCCTGGATGCGGCCTGGCTGACGCTGGATGCTTCACAGTACGAACAAATGAAAACGAACCTTTCGCAGGCCCTGGAGGTGATCAATACCAACGACCCTATAAGAGGCAGCAGGAGCGTGCTCTTCAAGCTCGAAGATGGGCAGCTGGAGCTTCATGCGCCGCTGTTCAGCCAAGAAATGACCCTTGGCTACAGCACCAGAAAGTTTCATTTAGCAAAAATGTCTAGATCGACGCTTATATATGAATAAATGAGTGAGGTGATCGGAACGAACGGCGTACTAAAATATCAATATGATGTGCCTATGTTTCTTGCATGATGGCACAATGCCAGCCGAGCATTTCGGAGGCGAACATGGAACAGCCAACCAAAACCAGCACACCAGTTTCTCATCGGGCAATCTCTCGATTCGAGAGCATGCGCTTGGCGGAAACCCTAACCCGTAATGACCTTATTGACGCATCCACTGCTGAGCTGTACGCAGCCGTGATGGAGCACTGGAGAAAATGCACACCCTGCGCGAAACGAGAACTCCTAGAATCCAGCTGCAGTCCCATCAGGGATAATGCCAAATTAATGCAAAAGATTTTTGATATTACCCAATCTGACATGATACGCCTGGTCTGAAAGCACCCGCGCAACAGGTGGCCTTTCAAAGCTGAGTGTCACATCAGCCAGCGTGCCGCAACTGTTGATATTGCTGACTGAGCAAGAGGTTAGCCACCATGAAGAAAAAGTCAGAGCCTAGCGTCGTGCATTCTTTCCCTTATTGGGTCGAACCGCCCGCGCCGGGACAAGATCTCCGAAGCATCGACTGGTGCGTAATGGAGGTCCTGTCTGATAAAACGCTGAGGATCGTCGAAACAAACCCCGATCCTAAGGAACTTGAGGCACTGATCACTGCCCTTGAGAAAGAGGGGGTTTGACGGGTAGATACAAACAACGAAGCACAATGAAGACCAATCAAAGGCCGCTCGACGCGGCCTTTTTTGTTGGCAGGAAACCTACCAGAATCTGGTAGGTTTAAAGCACCGGATCATGTCGATGACTGATAACGTAAGTCCATCAACTAGCCAGGCTCCGCATCATGGTCACACAGTACGAAATTCATCCTTACGCCAAGCTGTTCCCGATGATGCAAGAAGATGAATACGTCTCATTCCGCTCAGATATCAGCACCAATGGCTTGCGACATCCTATCGTTCTTTTCCAGGGCAAGATTCTTGACGGTCGTAATCGTTATAGGAGCTGCTGTGATCTCGATATTGAGCCAGCGACGGAGGAGTACACAGGCGACGACGCGTTAGGCTTCGTGCTGTCGTTAAACCTCTATCGTCGGCAACTGAGCGTTGCGCAGCGAGCATTGATCGCAGCAGAGGTTTCCTCCTTGAAGTCCGCAGATGAAGAGGCGAGCATTACGATTGAGGACGCAGCAACCATTATGGGTGTTAGCCCCAGATCCATATCTTCAGCTTGCAAGGTCGTTCGCCAGGGTGTGCCCGAGCTGCTAGACGCTGTGAAGTCTGGCGAAATCAGTATTTCAGCTGCAGAAAGAATCAGTGGACTGGAAGACCAGGAACAAAAAACACTTTGCAACGATGGACCCAAAGCCATATGCAAAGCTGCGAAGCAAATACGAGAGAAGAACAGGCCGGCCCCCAAGGCTGCAAGTAAACCCATAACTGCGCCATCGCCAAGTGATGCAGTCGAATCCAATCCTGCATCATTCGATGCATCTACATTTGATACAGAGGCCGCATCAGACGATTTGCTTCTGCCAAAAGTGAAGTCTCCGTCCAGCACCGAGTTGCTATTTGCACTCGCTAAGGAAGCCATGGAACAGGGGTTTGAGGCAGAGACATTGGTCGGGCAGATTCTGGATGAGGTAGAGCAAGGATTGGATATGCAATTACTGCTGTTTACCTCCGAGGCCATGAGTCTTCTATACCCCCGCCTTAAAGCTATGTCGTTCAGGCGTTAAACCTCGCTTGGGTTGTTGCTGGTCCGTGGTTAGATGAAGCTGTACAGATAGAACGAACCGACCACACCAGTTGACTCCAAAGAGGGCGAGTAGCACTCGTGAACACAAATGAACACATTTCAGCTCATACGCGGTAAATTTTGGTATGCAGGCATATTTGCTTTCGGTACGCTTGCAACCTACGGATGCCTTACTCTTGTCGGGTTTGGCTCACACGCGATCTAATTGCGCATTCCCAACATAAGGAAAGGATCGAAAATGTCTCTCATCACTGAATACCGCCAGACCGAGGAAGCTATCAAAGAGCTTCAGGCCCGATTGGAAAGCATGAACAATGATGACCGCCTGAAAAAGGAAATGGAGTTCGAAGAAAAGCTGCGCGCTCTGATGGCTGATTACAACAAGTCCCTACGGGACATCATCGCAATCCTGGACCCGGTGTCCCGCCCGCGCCCTGTTGCTGCGGCCCCCAAGAAGCGTGGAGAGCGCAAGGTCAAGACCTATGTGAACCCTCACACCAACGAGTCAATCTCCACCAAAGGGGGCAACCACAAAACCCTGAAGGCCTGGAAAGCCGAACACGGCAGCGATGTGGTTGAAAGCTGGGTTACCGAATGACCGTTAAGGTGAAACAAAAAAAGCCAGCGCTAAGCTGGCTTTTTTGTTCCTATTCATTCACTGGCTTTCAGTAGGTTTCATATAACCTTGTGGTGCTCAGCTACAAGTTCATCCTCCTTGATCTCTCCGCTATCGAGCGCTACCTTTAGTGCAGCGTTAAGTTGATTGGTCTTATGCATGTAGACCGCCGCACCTCGACACATAGGGTTATCGCCACCGTCAGCAACGTCAGCGTGCTTCCGGCAGTTGGGGCGATAAAATAGGTCGCCTTTCATTTCAGACAGATGATGCCGCCGAATACTCAATGCTTCAGCATCACGGTTACTTTTCAGAAACGGGCACTCATTGCATATCTCTTTTACAGAGCAAATGTGCTTTAAGATGTTTTCCATACAGGCTCTCCAGTCAATGCCTAGATCGACTGTACGGCCAAGCTGCTATATCCCAAGCCATTGGGGTTCTGGTCATTTAGGATAGATTAAAGAGAAACCGGAGAGTTCCATGAATAGCTCAGTCGCAGTCAATCAGAATCCAACTCTTGCCCAGATCAATCACCAGCTAATGCGCTTCAGCTTGCCAGTGATCCCGCGCGATAAGATCCAGGTGGTTCTTGCACATGCTGATCGCGGTAAGCTGATCGCCTCGCTCAACCAACTCGATGACCCGAACGCACTGGAATATGTCAGATCCTCGCTAACAGCCGCGCAAATACTGTCGGCCAATGAGGAAGATGATCAAGGTGGTATGGATGGCCAAACTAACGATGATGACCAGGGCCGTAGCCAACGTGACGAGAACAATCTGCTGAGTGATCGTGCGAAGTTCCACGTCTACGGTGGCAAAGCCGCGCTATGCTTTGAAGCCGATGTTACCCGTGGTGGGGTGCCAACCATTGCACTCGATGCTGCAAGTTCAACGGGACCGCGATCCTACAACTGGGGGCAGAAAACTCGCATTCAGATGACGCGAGCTGAGCTACCCGTGGTTGCGGCCGTACTGCTCGGCGCTCGCCAATCTTGCGAGTTCTCTTCTCACGGCGCCGATAAAACGAAAGGTTTCTCGATGGAGCGCCAGGGTACTAAGGTGTTCACGAAGGTCTTCGAGAAGGGCGGGGGTGTGAAAGCTGTACCGATTGAGGCTGCAGACGCCTTCTTTGTCACGAGCTTGTTTCTCTTGCAGATCCGTAAAATCTCTCCATGGTTGGATGCCAGTTCAGCTATCGCACTGGTTCGCTCAACAATGCACATGCAGCAGGCTACCTGATGCATGGTGCAACGCCGACCTAGCTACTTTGGCACGCTGCTGCAGATGCAGCTGCTGCTCATTGCCTGGGGCAGAGAATTAAACCCGCCATTGCCCAGCTCCGGCCTACAACCACAGTCATCTACATGACGGCCACCATTGCTCAAATGGAGGCCTCCCATGAGATGCCTATCCCAGCGTGTTTGCATTAAGCAGCCTCTTGCTGCTCTCTGGTACCCATCAAGAAATCGTTCCACTGCTGCATAAGCAGCCGGCGTTTATCGATCAACTCCGCGCGGTTGTACGCTGCTTCTACCCTGTCACTCAGACCGTGCGCCAAAGCCATTTCGCAGACCTCTCGCGGGAAATCGGTAGCGTCTGCCGCCCACGTCCTGAAGGTCGAGCGGAACCCATGCGGGACGCAATCACCGGCCTTGATCTTCTTCAGCACGCGGCCCAATGCATTCCCCGCCAAAGGGCCTGAGCCCCGACCCTTCTTAAAAACCCAGACAGGATCGAGCCCTTTCACACTGTCGAGAACTTCGATCATTGCCTCGGTGAGCGGTACCCGATGTGTTACCCCAGACTTCATGCGCTCTGCAGGGATCGTCCAGATGCGCTCTGCAAAATCGAACTCATGCCATTGGGCATTACGGACCTCACCGCTTCGGCAGGCAGTGAGAATCACCATCTCCATTGCGCGGGCAGCACTCCCATCCAGGGTGATGAGATCGCTGTATAGCCCGTGGATCTTCTGCCAAGGGTAGGCGGGGAAGGGCCGCTTACTCTTTGATTGCCTGGCCAGCAGCTTGTCGAGGTGGCCACGCCAGCGGGCCGGATTCTCGCCCTCACGCAGCCCCTTGGCTTTGGCAGCATCCAGAATCAGCTCGATGCGATTGCGGACCAGCTTTGCGGTAGCTGGAATCTGCAGCCAGATGGGTTCGAGAACAGCCAGGACGTTATCGGTGTGTACATCGCGTGGGTGCAGCATGCCGATAACATTGAATACGTGATTCTCCAGGCTCGATTCCCAATCCTGAGCATACGCCGGGCTCCAAGAGGCAGAGTGAGTCCTGACGTACTGCTTGGCTTCAGACTTGAACGTCTTTCCCGCCTTTTTGCTGGCAGCCGATTTCTGGCGAATGGCGTAGCGCTGGTCCAGCGGATTTTTCCCCTGCGAGATCGTCACTCGCTCAGCGTCGGCGGCAAGCCGGGCATCACGCAGAGAGAGGGCAGGGTAGGTACCCAACGAGATGTCGTGCCGATCCCCGTGGAATGAATATCGGAACACCCAGCTTTTCCGCCCTGTCTCCGCGATACGCAGTATCAAGCCCCGCCCATCCTGATAGGCGCCGGGTGTGGTCGTGTCCTTCACAAACTTCGGGGTCAGTTTGCTCATGGTTCGATTCCAAGGAAGGTTTCAAGTTGCGGCTTGGCCGGGTGGCTGAAGCCTGCCTGCCAGCCGGCGAGCGTGTCGGAAGATCCGTGCGCACCAACCGGGCAGCCCAGCCAGGCGCGGACAAAACCTGCACGGCGGTTGCCTGTGAACCCCTCGGACTCAGCAAACGCACCGATGGCTTCGATGACCAGGTGAGCGACTGCATCCTTTATGAACAACGGACGCTGCGATGCGCTGAGGTATATCGCGCGCACCTCCATCTCCGCGCGCACCTGGGTGAAGTCCTGATCCAAGGCCATGCTGATGGCTGCTGCGCATATGCCGTCCTCGATCACTGCACTGACGGTTGCAACTACTGATTCCATGCTGATCCTTTTATGCAAAATTCAAATCTCGGCACCGCAGGGCCAGCAGCAGGGTCAGATTTCACGCTTTGTACGCAGATATAGTATCTGCGTACAAACGACCTGTAGAGCGCATATTTACAGCCCATTGCCCGTTCCGGCTCAATCTGTCCCACAGCCTCTCCCACATTTACACCTGATAGACGTGCCGGGCGCCGTTCGGCATCAGCTCGATCATGGTCAACCGGCCGCCCTCAAAGCAGGCGCCAGTGTCCAGGTAACAGACGTTGCCAATGGTTTTGACCTGATCGACCCGCGTGTGGCCAACGAACACCGCTTCAACACCGCGCACCAGGGAAGCGTCAAGTTGCTGGTAGCGCTTTCGGCTCCAGATAGCCTTGGAGGCGAAGTGGGCGCGCACATTATTCCCCCACTCACCACGAAGTATTTCCTCAAAGTGGGTCCAGTCGTGATGAGGGCATTCGGCATGAACTAACCCGTATTTCTTTCCGCACGGCCCAATAAACGAAAGTGCAACTGGAAGTTTAGCTAAAAGCCTTGCAACCATACTTCGCTCAAGCACGTTTAATTCATAAAACCAGTCGCCGCCATTATTGATATGCCCCGGCGCATCACCTTCTAAGCCTGCATCGATACACCACTGATCATGATTTCCGCGCACTGCGAAGAAGCCCTGTTGGCCGGTCATCAATGCCACCCGGAGGGAGAGCGGGCCTCGGTCAACCAGATCGCCAGTAGAGAAAACCCTGTCAGAATCCCAGTCAAACCGCACCTTGCAGAGCAGTTCATGGAGCTTTTCAGCTTCTCCGTGAAGGTCGCCAACTACAAAGTCACGACCAACACGATTGGCACCGTACTCGTGATAAAGCCCGTTACCCGAAACAACTGGCGTCCGACCGATCATTGCTTTTCCCACTGAATGTTATTCAATGGACTCTACCTCAGGATCGTAATAACCCAAGCAGCACCCCAAAAAAAAGACCTGCTGAAGGCAGGTCTTGATCTACGGTACGTGCTTCCTGCGCCCTACAGCATGAGATTGTTGCGCTCGTAATAGAACGAAAGAACCCACATCGCGTACTTCTCAGCATCATTGACATTAGAGTCCAATGTTTCAAGTGCACTCTTTAGAACATTAACGCACGGGGTAAATGCAAATTGCTCAACAAGATTGGCAATGCGCGCACGAATCTGACGAATAATCATCAGCGCACTTTCTACACGCGGAACGTCTTGTACCGTGAGCACTTCGGATAGATTGTAAAAATGCCACAGCAGGGCTCTTTGCTCGTGGGCAAGTTCCATCCATCCCCGGAGTGCCGTGTGCATTTTAACCTGGTCATTACCATCGAAGCGCAACAGGGAGTCAAAGTTAATTTCTTTACTTACCAGCATACCCACCTCATATCAATTCAAGCTCTACGCCAACAATATAACAACAATCAAAATAGTCAAACCTTTAATTTACCGATTATAGTGAGCCGCTGCAGACTCCATTCGCGCCTGTGCCACAGCGCTTAACTTCGCAGTGGGCTGAGCAATCAGTCGCTCTAACCCAATTTCCTCGCCGGTATCTTCACACCATCCATACTCATCATCTTTGATTGCCTGGATAGCTCGTGTGATTTCCGCACTCTGCGTATTCAAACGCTCCAAGGTGCGATAAAGCGTGTTACGTTCCTCTTCGATAAGGCCTTGATCTAACGCGTCCGCTGCGCTGCCAAGGCCTGCCAATGCTTCTTTGGCCGCACGCGCTGAATCAGCCACTTCTCCAAGGCGAGCCCGCAGCACGCCCTCGAAGAATTCTTTCTGTGCTGGGTTCATATAGTCGCCACCCGGAACACGATTGATAGTAAATCTGCTCATATGTCATTTCCTTCGTTAGATGCTATTTCCTGTTAGTGAGTTCGATACATGTAGGTCCAGATCAGTATCTGAATGATGATACTGACGGCATTCCAATGACTCTGTGACCTTACTGCACCATAAAGACCAATCATCAGGCACAGCACTATTAGCCAATAACACCATTTAATAAAGCACCGATTTTTCTCTTAGCCCAATATCTGCGCCTATCCGCTGACAGGCGCGATAAGTTCGTGCTCGATTACAATGACCGAGCTTTGGCGAATCCCAACTCTTAGCGCTTAGTTGCCTTGAGAAGGATCACGCTGATAGACGTACCGGCAAATGCGTTATCGATTGGCTGCGAAAACTCAAGGCCGAAGCCTGGAAGGAGATCCGCAGCCTTGCCGCGAGCACTCAGAGGGAGCACCGCACCAATACGTCCGCCCTGGGCTAAGAGAGTGCCCGCATGCTGCAGATGCGCCTGCCAGCGCCCCTCGCTAAAGGGTGGGTTCATCGCGATCACAGAGAAGCGGTCTCCTGGACTCCAGGCGAGGAAATCGCCCTCGATGACCTGATGTCCCTTCTTGCGCAGGATTTCGCAGTGCAGGGGGCTGATCTCAACGCACCGGGTGCGATCCTTTGGCAGTAGATCCGCAATGCCCCCTTGGCCAGCCTCGGGCTCACACACGGTATCCAGCAGGCCAATATCCAACCATTCCACCAGTTCGCGTGCTACCGCCTCGGGGGTTGGGAAGAACTGATGCGCCTTCTGGTCGGGAATAACCCCTAGCGCTGCAGTCTCGTGGATCAAGTCCAACGCATCGAAATCGAATTGCCAGTATGTAATCCTGGGTTGTTCCGTGCATGGCGTCAGCACGCCGCCAAGGGCCTGCATGATGACCTCAACCTCGGCCCGTAGATGCTTGCTCTGCTCACGGCAGGAGAAGGGCAGTGACACCGCGTTACGCACCGGAATGTAGT
>NZ_JACBXH010000054.1:0-17263 GCF_041381355.1 Pseudomonas sp. LM13 | reverse complement strand
TTGCAATTATATTTCTAATTGCAATGGCGTCGGTTGGGCATTCCGCTGCGAATTATATGAGGCCTTATGTTGGAGAGCATTTCTGCCAGGTTAAACGGGCAAGTTTTTCGAAGTGCTATCCTTGGTAGATATGCCGCCGCGCACGCATGGAAAGACTCGTTAGGGATAGCTTCATTTGGTTGTTATGGTTTATACAGAAATAAATCTGTCCCCTTTTTTTCTCTGCGTGATCGGTTCGTAGCTCTCGCGGATGAAGCAAAAGCCAGTCATTCCAAGAGCGCTCGCGCGCGAGGACGTTGATCGGGCGATTGCCTACTACCTAGAGCAAGAGGCCGATAAGGCTGCGCTGGGGCTGATTGATGCACTGGAGCATGCTTATAAACAGCTCGGCGGCCACCCTGAATCAGGTTCCAGCCGCTACGCACATGAGCTGGATCTTCCCGGGCTGCGGTCCTGGCCGCTCAAGCGGTATCCCTATGTGGTGTTCTACGTAGAGCGTCCGGGCCACATTGAAATTTGGCGCGTACTGCACGGAATGAGCGATATTCCGTCTTGGCTCCAAGATGATGTGCAGCGCTAGCTTTTGTGAGAGTGTCGACTACTCGGCGCAGTGGAGGTGACTAGGATATCTGACCTCGGTCTTTTGTTCCGTCACCCTTCACGTCAGATGCAAGGATTAGCATGCAAGTAAAAACAGATATTCAAAAAAGCGACCTTATTCGATTAAACGTCTCAGCCGTGCTGCGAATGAAGTCGACATATATAGCCTTCTTCATCTTTGCGTGTCTTACTTTTGTTTTTTTGGTGTGGAGTAAAGGCCTGCCGGAAAGCTCACATAAACTGATCGTTCATCTTTCTAGTTCAGTTATTGGTGGGTTAACAGGGTTGGTCTTCGGCTTTCTTTTTAACGTAATGGCGGTTCTATCGCTGTCTAGTGTTAAAAATGGGATTTTAGGTGAGCATATTTATACCTTAACTCCAGAAGGATTACATGAAAGTATAGCCACTAACGAAAGTCTAACTAGGTGGAGTGGGGTGGTTAGTGTGCGGTCAATGGGGTCTTGCTTGCTGATACAGATAGGCAGCTGCTTGTATCACATTATGCCTAGACGAAGCTTCGAGTCATCACTGGCTTTTGATGAGTTTGTAGCACAAGCAAAAGCGTATTGGCAGCAAGCACAAATCGAATAGGCAGCGAGGATTGGTTGTCATTCCTGTTTTGGTAACTTAAACTACCCGCTCGGTCGATTTAAAGTTGCTAGTTTTGTATTTCGCAGTAAGCGATAAATGTAAATGAAAATTTCACGAAATACAGATGCGGCGGTAGCATTATTGGTTGCCTTTATAGTTGGCGTTGCCCAGCTTTTATATGGCGATCAACTTTACATGGGGGCTTGGTACTACTTTGTGGTACCGGCAGCGGCTATTGCCATCGGCGTCATGGCACGTGCAAAACCACTATTTTTGCTGGGCACATCCTTAGCCGTTTCTGTAACGCTTCTGATATATGCCTCAATCAATCTAACGCTAGCCAGACCTGAAGGGTTGCTTGCTCTCGGCCACCTTTTCTCGTTGCCGGGTGCGGCGGCGGGAACGCTAATTGGTGCTTTCTTATCACGGCGTCTGCGCAGACCGATTTCAGTGTTGGCGCTTGGTTTCACTGGAACGCTGGTCGGCTTCTTCCTTAATCAGCTGGTTGTTTGCAATACGCTTATGTGGTGCGGAGCAATATCCATCGCTGTTTAGTTGGTAGCGGTGTCGCTTATCCCATCGGGTTAAAGCTACTAGCCGCTCCACAATAGCGCGTCTTCATTCGGTCGCTATGATCTTTGCGGTCGCTGTCGAAGCGTGCCCGCCATGCAAGGCATTGCTCATGGAAGTGTTGTTTGGCGGCTTTGCGACATTCGCGGTAGTCGATTGAGCCTCGGCGGTGGTTGGCGCATACGCTGGTTCCGTCGATGTAGTTATTGACGGATACCCATTCGGCTAGATAGTCGATTCCGCCGTTCGCATTTGATCGACTGAAGGATTGGGAGTGCTGGCCGGTCATTCGTGACCACTACGCCGCCAAGGACATGAGCGAGCGTGATCTGTACAAGCACATCAAGACGTTGCTTCAGGAGCGCCACGTTCGATGGGGTAGAGCGGTCTGATGGCGATCCAGCAGCTCTCTGACGGTCGCTGGCGGGTCGACGTTGAGCCGGTCAAAGGCAAGCGGTTTCGCAAGACGCTGAAGACCAAGGCCGAGGCGATGCGCTTCGAGGCGACTTGTCGGGCCAAGTGCAGCGAATCGAACGATTGGGCACCACGGCCAAAGGACAAGCGCAGGCTGTCAGAGCTGGTCGAGCTGTGGTTCGATCTCCACGGCGTCTCGCTCTCCGATGGCGTTCGACGTGTGGCGATCCTGCGGGTGTGTGCAAAGGCGATGGGCGATCCGATAGCTCGTATGGTCGATGGCGCGAAGATCGCCGCCACACGCGCGCGTTGGATGTCAGCTGGCGTCACCGGCAAGACGGCGAACAATCGCCTTGGCTACCTGAAAGCGGTTTACAACGAGCTGCACAAACTCGACGTGATCGACTATCCCTGTCCGTTCACACGTATCCGTCCGGTTCGGTTGCAGGAACGGCCCTTGGCCTACCTGACCAAGCCGCAGATCTCCGAGCTGCTCGATGCACTCCAGGCGCGGACCACGTCTCCGCATCCGGCGATGGTGGCGCGGATCTGCTTGGCGACCGGGGCGAGGTGGGGTGAGGCTCAAGCGCTTCGACCGGAGCGGATTCGAGGCAACGCCCTGGTGTTTGCCAATACCAAGTCGAAGCGGGTGCGGATGGTCCCAGTAACGCCCGAGCTGGTGGCGGCGATCAAGAAGCACTGGCAAACCTACGGGCCGTTCACCAACTGCATTGGCGTGTTTCGGCTGGTCCTGCTCTCGACCTCGATCAAGCCGCCACGCGGGCAAGCAAGCCACATCCTGCGCCACACGTTCGCAGCTCACTTCATCATGGGCGGGGGCCATATCGTGACGTCGAAAGAGATCCTGGGCCATGCCTCGCTGAATATGACGATGAGGTATGCGCACCTTGCGCCAGAGCATTTGCATGATGCGATCAGGTTGGGACCATTGGCCGGCTTCACGTTACCGCTCGCCAGCCAGTAATCGAATCAATTGAAGGAGGTGCGCCACTGGCGTACTATGCGGCTATGATCTTTATCGAGACACCGATCTTCACCAAGCGCCTGCGGGATCTGCTTAGCGATGACAGCTACGCGGAGTTTCAGCGCCAACTGGCTGACCGGCCGGACATGGGCGATGTGATTGAAGGTACTGGCGGCATTCGCAAGGTCCGCGTTGCGTCTAGCGGTCACGGCAAGCGAGGCGGGTCTAGGGTCATCTACTACCACTTCACGGCGGCTTCGCAGATCGCACTACTGCTGATCTATCCGAAGAACGAGAAGGACGACCTGACGGCAGATGAGCGCAAGGTGCTCAAGCAAATCATCGAGCGGTGGAGGTAATCACCATGAGCAAATTCTTCGAAGACCTTCTAGAAAGCGTCCAGCAGATGGACGAGATTCACCGTGGCGAACGTCAGCCCTCGCGGGAATTCGTCGTCGACTCGCTGCAGGTGAAAGAGATCCGCAAAGCGACCGGTCTGACCCAGGCCAAGTTCGCGGCGATGATCGACGTTCAACTGGGTACGCTGCGTAACTGGGAACAAGGCCGACGCGAACCGACCGGACCCGCAAAAGCGCTGCTGCGCGCCATCCATAACGATCCGAAGCACGTCATCCAGGCGCTTTCTTCGGTCTGATCTCGGCCTGTACGGCTGGACCTTTTCGACACTTCTTCGACACCACCAAAAGCCAGAAACGAAAAAGCCCTGTAAAAACAGAGCCTTAACGTTAGGTGTCTGGAGCGGGCGAAGGGAATCGAACCCTCGTCATGAGCTTGGGAAGCTCAGGTAATGCCATTATACGACGCCCGCTCAGGGGTGCCTTTTTACCAGAAGGCTGGGGTGAAATGAAGCGCGGCAGCAGGTTTTTCTGGTGGGCGGCTATGGGCGGTCAGACTTGTGCGATCTCATCGCCCGTCAATGCTCGGTAGCAGCCGGGTGTCAGGCTGGCGTCCAGCCGCAGCGGACCCATGCTTTCGCGGTGCAGGGCGGTGACCCGGTTGTTGAAGCGCCCGAACATTCGCTTGACCTGATGGTAACGGCCTTCATGCAGGGTCAGGCGGGCGCGGCGTGGGCCGAGCAGCACCAGTTCGGCCGGTAGGGTGGTGAGATCTTCAAAGCGAAAGTACAGACCCTGGGCGAAGGCCTCGATGCAGCCAGGATCGATCTCGTCTTCGGTTTCGACCAAGTAGACCTTGCCCTGCAGGCTAGTCGGCTGGGTCAGGCGGCGTGACCATTGCCCGTCGTTGGTCAGCAGCATCAGGCCGGTGGTGTTGAAGTCGAGTCGGCCTGCGATGTGCAGGTCATCCTTGTTTGGCTCATCGATCAGGTCGAGCACGGTACGGTGCGCGGCATCACGAGTGGCGCTGACGCAGCCGGCCGGTTTGTGCAGCATCAGGTAGCGGGCGGCCTTGCCTGGCTGCAGGACCTGCCCATCAAGCTCCACGCAGTCGAATATGCGCACCTCCCGGTCCATCGCCCGGGTGATCTCGCCGTTTATCCGTGCGAGGCAGTCGCTCACCAGACGGCGGACGACCTGGCGGCTGAGCTGCGCGCGGCTGCCGAGGTAACGATCGAGGCGCATCAGGGTTTTTCTGCGGATTCACTGCGGGCGCAGCGGGGACAGATGCAGGCCCGGTTTCTGACGGCGGCGGGAATGCCGTCGAGCGCGTCTTGGGGAATGGTGGCGGTCATGCACCAGCATGGCTGGTCCGCGCGAGTGTCGCACTCGGCGCACTGGTTTGGCTGGCCGCAGAGCGGGCAGCGGGACGGGTCTACAGGCTCGCTCATGGCGTTTCCGTTTAACGGCGAGCTTCGCGTGCCGGTCAAGGACCGGCACGCGAAGCGCGGATCACATGACGCGCTGGCCGGGCTTGGCGCCGCTATCCGGGCTGAGCAGGTAAATCTCGCTGCCGCCAGGGCCTGCCGCCAGCACCATGCCCTCGGACATGCCGAACTTCATCTTGCGCGGCGCCAGGTTGGCGACGTACAGGGTCAGCCGGCCTTCCAGCTTGCTCGGGTCGGGGTATGCGCTCTTGATGCCGGAGAACACGTTGCGCTTGGCATCGCCGATGTCCAGGGTCAGGCGCAGCAGCTTGTCGGCACCTTCGACGAACTCGCACTTTTCGATCAGGGCGATGCGCAGGTCTACCGCAGCGAAGGCGTCGAAGTTGATCTCGGCGGCCAGCGGCGCCTTGACCAGCTCACCATTGCCCGCGGGTGCAGCAGTTTCGCTGGCGGCCAGGTCCTCCTTGGAGGCTTCGATCATGGCTTCGATCTTCGCCGGCTCGATACGCGTCATCAGCGGGGTGAAGGCGTTGAGCTGGTGGTTGGCCAGCAGCGTCGCATGGTCGTCCCAGCTGAGCGGCTCGACATTGAGGAACTGCTCGGCGGCGGCGGCAAGGTTCGGCAGCACCGGCTTGAGGAAGATCACCAGCTGGCGGAACAGGTTAACGCCGAAGGCACAGATCTCCTGTACCTCGGCCTGCTTGCCTTCAACTTTGTTCAACGCCCATGGCGCCTTGTCGGCAATCCAGGCGTTGGCCCGGTCAGCGAGCGCCATGATCTCGCGCATCGCACGGGCGAAGTCGCGCGCTTCGTAGGCCTCAGCGATGCTCAGCGCGGCGGCCTGGAAGGCTGCCCAGAGTTCCGGCTCGGAATTGGCGTCGACCATCACGCCGCCATTGCCCTTGTGGATGAAGCCGGCGCAGCGGCTGGCGATGTTGACCACCTTGCCGACCAGGTCGGAGTTGACCTTCTGCACGAAGTCCTCAAGGTTCAGATCGAGGTCGTCGACACCACGGCCGAGCTTGGACGCATAGTAGTAGCGCAGGTATTCGGGATTGAGATGATCGAGGTAGGTGCGCGCCTTGATGAAGGTGCCGCGCGACTTGGACATCTTCTGCCCGTTCACCGTCAGGTAGCCGTGCACGTTGACCGCGGTCGGCTTGCGGAAGCCCGCGCCTTCGAGCATGGCTGGCCAGAACAGGGTGTGGAAGTTGATGATGTCCTTGCCGATGAAGTGGTACAGCTCGGCGCTCGATTCCTTGCTCCAGAAGGCATCGAAGGAAAGTTCGGGGCGGCGCTTGCAGAGGTTCTGGAAGCTCGCCATATAACCGATCGGCGCGTCCAGCCAGACGTAGAAGTATTTGCCCGGCTCGCCGGGGATCTCGAAGCCGAAGTAGGGCGCATCGCGGGAGATATCCCATTCCTGCAGGCCACCGTCGAGCCATTCGGCGATCTTGTTGGCCACCGATTCCTGCAGCGCGCCGCCGCGGGTCCACTCCTTGAGCATCGCCTCGAAGTCGGGCAGCTTGAAGAAGAAGTGCTTGGAGTCCTTGAGCACCGGGGTGGCGCCGGAGATCGCCGAGCGTGGATCCTTCAGCTCGGTGGGCTCGTAGGTGGCGCCGCATTTTTCGCAATTGTCGCCGTACTGATCTTCGGCCGCGCAGCGGGGACAGGTGCCCTTGATGAAGCGGTCGGCGAGGAACATGCCCTTCTCGGGATCGAAGTACTGGGTCACGGAGCGGGTGGCGATGTGCCCGGCGTCGCGCAGACGGGTGTAGATCAGCTCGGCCAGCTCGCGGTTCTCTTCCGAGTGGGTGCTGTAGAAGTTGTCGAAGTCGACGAGGAAGTCGGCAAAGTCACCACTGTGTTCGGCCTGCACGTTGGCGATCAGCTGTTCGGGGGTGATGCCTTCCTTCTCGGCGCGTAGCATGATCGCCGAACCATGAGCGTCGTCGGCGCAGACATAGATGCACTGGTTGCCGCGCAGCTTCTGGAAACGCACCCACATGTCGGTCTGGATGTACTCGAGCATGTGGCCGAGGTGGATCGAACCGTTGGCGTAGGGCAGGGCGCTGGTAACGAGGATCTGGCGGGCTTCGGACATGGGGACTCGGCAGTCGGAATTACGAAGGAAAGTTTGCAACTATAAAGGTCCGGCGCGCTTTTTTCATCCGCACCGCCGGAACGGGGTCGCCATCGCTCCCGGTCGTCGGTGGGCTCGGAACTACAGGGCAGGGTAAGATGCCTGTCTGATTTGCTCGGTCTTTCCAGGAGTACCCATGTCCGTCACCCGCGAAGCTGTGGAAACCGTACTGCGCCAGTACACCGACCCCCATCTGAATCAGGACCCGGTGAGTGCCGGCTGTGTGCGTTCGATCGACATCCAGGGCGACCGGGTCAGCGTGCAGCTGGAGCTGGGCTACGCCGCCGGACTGTTTCGCAGCGGCTGGGCGCAGATGCTGGCGATGGCCATCGAAGGGCTGGACGGCGTCAGCCGGGCCGATGTGCAGGTGGACTGCGTGATCCGTGCGCACAAGGCGCAGGATCAGGTGCCGGCACTGGCCAATGTGAAAAACATCATCGCGGTGGCGTCCGGCAAGGGTGGCGTCGGCAAGTCCACCACGGCGGCCAATCTGGCGCTGGCGCTGGCTCGTGAGGGTGCGAGGGTTGGGGTGCTGGACGCCGATATCTACGGGCCGAGCCAGGGCATCATGTTCGGCATTGCCGAGGGCAGCCGGCCGCAGATACGCGATGGCAAGGCATTCATTCCGCTGCAGGCCCATGGCGTGCAGATCATGTCGATGGCTTTCCTCGCCGACGACAAGACGCCGATGGTCTGGCGCGGGCCGATGGTCTCGGGCGCGCTGCTGCAGCTGATCACCCAGACCGAGTGGAACGACCTCGATTATCTGGTGGTGGATATGCCGCCAGGCACCGGCGATATCCAGCTGACGCTGGCGCAGAAGGTCCCGGTGACCGGTGCGGTGATCGTGACCACGCCGCAGGATCTGGCGTTGCTGGATGCGAAGAAGGGCGTGGAGATGTTCCGCAAGGTCAATATCCCGGTGCTCGGCGTGGTGGAGAACATGGCCATTCACATCTGCTCCAATTGCGGCCATGCCGAGCATCTATTCGGCGAAGGTGGCGGCGAGAGGCTGGCCGCGCAGTACAACGTGGATCTGCTGGCCTCGCTGCCGCTGTCGATGGCGATCCGCAGTCAGGCGGATGCGGGCAAGCCAACCGTGATTGCCGATCCGGAAAGCCAGATCGCGATGATCTATCAGGAGGTTGCCCGCACCGTCGGTGCCCGTATCGCCCAGAGTGGCCAGGTCATCGCGCAGTCGATGCCGAAGATTGTGGTATCGGAGGACTGATCCGGTAGTTTGCAGGCGGTGCCAGCTGTCGCCCGCCTGCAGCCTGGACGAAATCGCAGACACAAAAAAGCCCCGCCGAAGCGGGGCTTTTTCAGAGAAGCCTCAGGTTAGATAACCTGAACTTCCTCAGCTTGCATGCCTTTCTGGCCGCGGGTAGCGACGAAGGAGACTTGCTGGCCTTCTTTCAGGCTCTTGAAGCCGTCACCTTGGATGGCACGGAAGTGTACGAAGAGGTCGTCACCGGATTGCGGAGTGATGAAGCCGAAGCCTTTCTCATCGTTGAACCACTTAACGGTACCGGTTTGGCGATTGGACATTTGATGTCTCCTTGAACCAAGTTTTGAAGAATAAAGTGCGGGCTAAAGGGGCCCGAACATCACTGTGTGCAAGGAGATAGGAGATCGTATCGATATTTGGATCGAAATCTAAACATGTAGCGATTCACGGTGACACATGCAGCAGCAGCCCAGTAACAATACCGGTTTTCTGCAGCAAAGCGAGCTTTATTTTGGATTTCTTCACCGAGCGGCGCGCTCGAGCTGGGACCTGCTCTGCGGCGCACACCGCGACCATGCTTTTACACGCGCACGAGGCTCGGTAAGATGCGCCTCTTCGCAGGCCCATTAACCTATTCAGGACGCCAGCCATGAGCATCAAATCGGACAAGTGGATTCGCCGCATGGCCCAGGAGCACGGCATGATCGAGCCCTACGTCGAGCGCCAGGTGCGCACTGAGGGCAATGACCGGCTGATTTCCTACGGCGTCTCCAGCTACGGTTACGACGTGCGCTGCGCCGACGAATTCAAGGTCTTCACCAACATCAATTCGGCGACGGTGGACCCGAAGAACTTCGACGAAAAGAGCTTTGTCGATATCAAGAGTGATGTCTGCATCATCCCGCCGAACTCCTTCGCCCTGGCCCGCACCGTCGAGTACTTCCGCATTCCGCGCAACGTGCTGACCATCTGCTTGGGCAAGAGCACCTATGCGCGCTGCGGCATCATCGTCAATGTCACGCCGCTCGAGCCGGAGTGGGAAGGGCATGTGACCCTGGAGTTTTCCAACACCACCACGCTGCCCGCCAAGATCTACGCCAATGAAGGCGTGGCGCAGATGCTGTTCCTCGAATCGGACGAAGAGTGTGAAGTCTCGTATCGGGACCGTGGCGGCAAGTACCAGGGTCAGCGCGGAGTGACGCTACCCAAGGCGTGACGCCGTAGCGATAGCTGATCGACAAAAGCCCTGACGTCCGTTCAGGGCTTTTTCGTTATGGCGCGAGTTCGGGTTACCAGCCTGGCACACCCTGCATGTCTGGCAACTTGTGTGCGATCCCCTTGTGGCAATCGATGCACGTCGCTTCGCCACTGGCCAGTGCGGTGGAGTGGAATTCGGCAGCACGCTTGCCCTGCCGGGTGAAATCCATGAAGTCGAAATCGTGGCAGTTTCGGCACTCCAGAGAATCATTGGCCTTCAAGCGTGCCCACTCATGCTCAGCCAGCTCGCGACGCTTTTCGAGGAATTTCTCGCGGGTATTGATGGTGCCGAAGATCTTGCCCCAGACCTCCTTGGACGCCTGCATCTTGCGCGCGATCTTGTCGGTCCACTCGTGCGGTACGTGGCAGTCCGGACAGGTGGCGCGTACGCCGGAACGGTTGCTGTAGTGGATGGTGTCCTTGATCTCGACGTAGACGTTGCTCTCCATCTCGTGACAGGAAATGCAGAACGCTTCGGTGTTGGTGGCCTCCAGCGCCGTATTGAAACCACCCCAGAAGATGATCCCGGCGATAAAGCCGCCTAGCGTTAGCGCCCCGAGGCTGTAGTGAACACTGGGACGGCGAAGGACGGCCCAGTAGCGTTTGAAGAACGACTTGATCGACTTCATCCAGGCCCCCTCAGTTTCCGTTGGTCGATGGTGAGGTTTCCCGGTAGAGCAACTCGTCGATGTTCTTGAAGCGGTTCTCCACCAGCGGTTTCACATCCTGCTGCGGCACGTGGCATTGCGTGCAGAAGTAACGTCGTGGCGCCACCGCGGCGAGGGTCTGCTGGTCGCGGTCGGTGTAGTGGGTGATGCTGATCATCGGCGCCTGGGCGCGGGCGCTGTTCGCTCGGCTGTGGCAGGTCAGGCATTTGTTGGCGTTCTTGTCGACGTGATAGCCGCGGATGCTGTGTGGAATGGTCGGTGGCTGCTCCGGATAGTTGCGCTCGCGGCGTATGTCCTTGTTTTCCTCGTCATGTAGAGGGGGAGGCGTGAACTCCCGAGTGATGGTGCCACCCGGGCGGCGGCCATCGGGCGCGGGGGCATCCAGGGGGTAGTTGGTTTCGGCAGCGATGGCAAGGCCGAACACCGCGAGCAGAGTCAGCGGCAGTAGGCGGAATTTCATGGCGGCTCTCCTCAGGCGATGCTGACCACTTCGATCTTCACGGCGCATTTCTTGTAGTCGGTCTGTTTGGAGATGGGGTCGGTGGCATCCAGCGTGACCTTGTTGATCAGCTTGTTGGCATCGAAGAACGGCACGAATACCAGCCCCATCGGCGGCTTGTTGCGGCCGCGCGTCTCGACCCGGCCCTGCATTTCGCCGCGCCGGCTGACCACCTTGACTACACTGCCGCGGCGCACGTTGAGCTTGCGCGCGTCCTCGGGGTGCATGTAGACGAGCGCGTCCGGCACCGCCTTGTGCAGCTCGTCGACCCGCTGCGTCATGCTGCCGGTGTGCCAATGCTCAAGCACCCGCCCGGTGCTGAGCCAGAACGGATAGTCCTCATCCGGTACCTCCGCGGGCACCTCGTAGGGGAGCGCGAAGATGATCGCTTTCTTATCGGCGTTGCCGTAGAACTGCACGCCGCTGCCGGCTTCGACATAGGGGTCATAGCCCTCGCGGTAGCGCCATTGGGTTTCCTTGCCGTCCACCACGGGCCAGCGCAGGCCGCGTTCGCGGTGATAGACGTCGAATGCCGCCAGATCGTGCCCATGATCCCGGCCGAACTCAGCGTATTCCTCGAACAAGCCCTTCTGCAGATAGAAACCGAAGGCTTCTGCTTCCTGGTTTCGGTATCCCTCGGCTATCTCGCTGGCTGGGAAGCCGTCCACCTGGCCGTTGCGAAACAGCACATCGAACAGCGTCTTGTCCTTGAGCGCTGGCGCCTTGGCGACCAGCTCTGCTGGCCACACCTCGTCGACGCGGAAGCGCTTGGAAAACTCCACCAGCTGCCAGAGGTCCGAGCGCGCCTCGCCGGGTGCGCTGACCAGCTGGTGCCAGAACTGCGTACGGCGCTCGGCATTGCCGTAGGCGCCTTCCTTCTCCACCCACATGGCGCTGGGCAGGATGAGGTCGGCAGCCTGGGCAGAGACGGTGGGGTAGACGTCCGAAACGATCACGAAGGTTTCCGGGTTGCGCCATCCCGGCAGGATCTCCTGCATCACATTGGGGCCGGCCTGCATGTTGTTGGTCACCTGCGTCCAGTACACCTTCAGCACGCCGTCCTTGAGCTTGCGGCTCTGGTCGACGGCGTGAAAGCCGGGTTTCTCCTGAATGGTCCCCGGGGGCAGCTTCCAAATCTTTTCGGCTGTGGCGCGGTGTTTGGGATTGGTCACCGCCATGTCCGCCGGCAGGCGGTGGGAGAAGGTGCCAACCTCGCGTGCGGTGCCGCAGGCCGACGGCTGGCCGGTGAGCGAGAAGGGGCTATTGCCCGGCTCGCTGATCTTTCCTGTGAGCAGATGGATGTTGTAGATCATGTTGTTAGCCCAGACGCCGCGGGTGTGCTGGTTGAAACCCATGGTCCAGAAGGACATCACCTTGACCTTGGGGTCGGCGTACAGCTCGGCCAGGGCCTTCAGGCGCTCGGCCGGTACCCCCGATTCCTTGGCGGCGTGTTCCAGGGTGTAGGGTTTGAGGAACTCGACGTAGTCCTCGTAACCGATGTCGGTCCAGGTGTTCGCGACCGCGGCGTTCTCGGCCTTGAGTTCCAGCGGATCGGTCGGCCGCAGCCCGTAGCCGATGTTGGTCGCACCCTTGGCGAAGCGGGTGTGTTTGTTGACGAACTCCTTGTTCACCGCGCCGCTCTGGATGATGTGGTTGGCGATGTAATTGAGGATCACCAGATCGGTCTGCGGGTTGAAGATCATTGGGATGTCGGCCAGCTCGAAGCTGCGATGCTCGAAGGTCGACATCACCGCGACCTTCACATGGGGCGCGCTCAATCGCCGATCGGTGACCCGCGTCCACAGCACCGGGTGCATCTCCGCCATGTTCGAGCCCCAGAGCACGAAGGCGTCGGCCGCCTCGATGTCCTCGTAGCAGCCCATCGGCTCGTCCATGCCGAAAGTGCGCATGAAGCCGAATGCGGCCGAGGCCATGCAGTGACGGGCGTTGGGGTCGATGTTGTTGGAGCGGAAACCGGCTTTCATCAGCTTGTTGGCGGCGTAGCCTTCCCAGATCGTCCACTGCCCCGAGCCGAACATCCCGATGGCTTCAGGGCCACCCTGCTTGAGCGCCGCCTTGTACTTCTCTTCCATGATGTCGAAAGCCTGTTCCCAGCTGATCGGCTGGAACTCGCCCTGCTTGTCGAACTTGCCGTCTTTCATGCGCAGCAGGGGTTGGGTCAGGCGATCCGAGCCGTACATGATCTTCGACAGGAAGTAACCCTTGACGCAGTTGATGCCGCGGTTCACTTCCGCCTTGACGTCGCCATGGGTGGCGACGACGCGGCCCTCTCGAGTCGCCACCATGACGCCGCAGCCGGTGCCGCAGAAGCGGCAAGGGGCCTTGTCCCATTTCAGATTGGTGGCGTCGGCTTCGGTAATCAGGTTGCTTGCGCTAGAAGCGATCGGCATGCCGGCCACGGTTGCGGCGATGGCCGCAGCGTTGGCTTTGGCGAATTGGCGTCGGGTAAGGCTCATCAGGCGTCTCCTTCGAGGAGTTCTTCGTGATAGATCAATGCGGCATTGAGCACGCCGGGCAATTGCTGGATATGGTCGATCGAGGCAAGGATGCGTGATTCGTGCTCGGCTTCCAGCACCACCACCAGCTTGCCGCTGGCATTCTCCTGGTGCATTTCCAGGCCGGGTAACAGTTGCAGGTTGGCTTTTACCGCGGCCAGCCATTCGGGGCGGCAGTGCACCAGCAGGCTGGCGATATGCAGAGGGTGTCCCATCAGTGATTCCGTTTCCGTTGGCAGCAGGGCGCAGGCCCGGTTAGATCGGCAGGGGCGGCTTAAGCCGGACCTGGCGGCCCGAAGATCATCTGCACGATCCAGACGATGAAACCGTAACCACTGACCAGCGCGACGCTGAGGATGGGAAACAGGAAGACGATCAGGAATATGAAGAGGCGGGTTTCGTCCCGCTTGATCGAGGTATCCGTGGGGCGGGTGTCATTCGGCGTTACTGTCATTGTTCTACTCCGACAGGCATATAGGGAGTCTAGTCACAGACCAGCATAGGGCAATGTTCGTTTCGGTTCTTTGCGGTGGCTTGAGGTTAGGCCGATCAGCGGACCGCTTTTCTGTCCGGCAAGCGGCAGAGCGAACAGCCATGCTAGCCTGCGCGGCTTTTTCTCAAGTCAGCGCATGAGACGAGGGCGCCGATGATCGCCGAACACGCACACCTCTCAAGAGGCACGCCAGCCTACCGGCGCGCCACGTTTGCACTCTTCTGCGCTGGCTTCGCCACGTTCGCATTGCTGTATTGCATTCAGCCGTTGCTGCCCATGCTCGCCGCGCATTTCTCCGTATCGGCTGCCAGCAGCAGTCTGGCGCTGTCGCTGACGACGCTGTCGCTCGCCGTCTGTCTGCTGATATCGGGTGCGCTTGCCGAAAGCTGGGGGCGCAAGCCGGTGATGGCCGCGGCGCTCGGTCTGGCCAGCCTGCTCGGGCTGGCCAGCGTACTGGTCGATTCCTGGCAACTATTGCTGGCGCTGCGCGCGCTACTCGGGCTGGCACTCAGTGGATTGCCGGCACTGGCGATGGCTTACGTCGGCGAGGAGTTCGAGCCCGAGTCGCTGCCTGCCGCAATGGGCCTGTATATCGGCGGCACGGCGCTGGGCGGGATGCTTGGGCGATTGCTCTCCGGCCTGCTGAGCGATCTGGGTGGCTGGCAGCTGGCACTCGGCGGGATTGCCTCGCTGGGGCTGCTCGCCCTGGTCCTGTTTGTGTGGCTGCTGCCGGCGTCTCGCCATTTCAAGGCGCAGCCGCTCTCGCTGCGCGTTCTGCTGGCGAACTTCCGGCTGCATCTGGGCAACCCGGTGCTGCGTGGACTGTTCCTGCAGGGCTTTCTGCTGATGGGCGGCTTCGTCGCGCTGTTCAACTACATTGGCTTCCGCCTGGCAGGCGAGCCGTTCGGCTTGTCCTCCACCTTCATCGGCCTGCTGTTCGTCGTCTATCTCGGCGGGATTTTCAGCGCCGGCTGGGCCGGGCGTCTGGTGCCGCGCTTCGGTGCGCGGCAGGTGCTGCGCGGCGGGGTCGCGCTGATGCTGCTTGGCGTGGGGCTGTGCGCGACGCCGTGGCTGGTGAGCATCGTGCTCGGTCTCGGGTTGTTCACCCTCGGCTTCTTCGCCGCGCATGCCGTGGCCAGCGGGCAGGTTGGCAGCCATGCCAGGGGTGCTCGAGCGCAGGCATCGGCGCTGTACCTGTGTGCCTACTATCTGGGATCGAGTGTGGTTGGCTATGGTGCCGGTTATGTCTGGGATCACGCCGGCTGGTTGCCGTTGATGGCGCTGCTCGCAGCGCTGTTCGTCATCGCCGGTTGGCGGGCGAGGGCGCTCTAGCAGGCGCTGCCGTCATTCGATGCGTTGTTCGCCGCTGAAGGCGAGGGTGGTCTTGCAGCGACGGCAGTAATAACGGCGCCCCTTCGCCACCAGCGCATGGCGTTGGGGCGTGAAAGCGAAATCCTGATCCACGCAGCTGCAGCGATAGACATAATGGGTAACGGTCCGGCGACGAATCGCATAGGTGTGGCAGCGATCCGGCGGCAGCTCGTAAACGCCACGCATGATCAGTTGCCACTCCTCGCCGTGAGGCTGAATCCGTGCGCCGAACATCTGATGGGCGATCAGGTGCGCGACCTCATGGGCGACGGTCTGACGCAGGAAGTGCTCGGTATTCTCCCGATAGAGCTGTTCGTTGAAGCGCAGGAGATTTTCCTGCAAATGCGCCACGCCAGCTTTCTGCCCGCACAGCTTGAGGCTCACCTGGGGGCGGGTGAAGCGTCGCTTGAAAAACTGCTCGGCCAGTTCGTAACAGGCTTCGACGCGGGCATTGAGGCGCTCGGGCATTGGGGTACTCCTGCAAGCGCCGCATTATGCCAAACCGCCTCTGGCCGGACAGCTTCGTTGGTCACTCGTTAGGCCGTTCGTTGAAGCGCCGTTCGTTGTCTACACCGCCCGGTTCTTCCTGCGGGCGGTTCTCTTCGAAGCCGTAGCTCTGGTTCTGCGGCGTATCGCGCTCGTAGGTCGGGTCGAGCGCAAGCATCCAGAACAGGATCATCGGCACTTTCAGGTTGACCAGTACCAGCAGGCCGACTCCCCAGGTGCAGGCGCCATACAGAAAGGTATTGCGGTTATCGATGCGCATGAACGTTGGCAAGCCGACGAACAACAGATAGGTCGAGTATGCCCCGGCCGCCACCAGAACGAGGATGGCCAGCCAGCGCGACGGGTAGAGTGCGCCCAGTCCGGCCAGGAAGAACGGCGTGATGACATAGGCGATGAAGCCTACGCACTGATTGAAGGTCGGGCGTGCATCGAAGGAGCGCGACATCCAGCGCAGGAAGAACCCCATGATGAAGGTGCCGGCGACGATGGTGATGTAGATCAGCGCGCTGAGCTGGAAGGCACTGCGGGTATCCAGCCAGATCCGTTCGGCTTCGACCAGGCTCCAGCCCACATAGCGCGTGCCGATGAACATGCAAACCGCCGGCAGCAATGCCCAGAGCAGCAGATGGACAAGGTAGTTGGAGCTGTTCTTTTCTTCATCGCGGCGAATGTCTGCCCACGCCCGGTCAGGCCGGGTGAGCAGTGTTACAAAGTGCGGGATCATACCGAGTCTCCGTCTGCTTTGAGGGCCGCTCAGGAATGCAGTTGCAGCGGCGTTATGGCTTTAGAACGGCAGATGCGGTGAGGGTTTCCCTCGTCGATCCAGACGATTCGTCGCGGGATGATGCACGGGGATACGAAAAAGGCCGCCCGCAGGCGGCCTCTGGAGCTGATGTCGGTCAGCGAACGTAGACCGGACCGATGCCCATGCCCCAGGTGATGACCGACAGCGCAATGATCGCCACCAGCACCACCAGGCCGACCGCCAGCACCGAGCTGGAGAACATGAATCCCTCGTCCTCGTGGATGTTCATGAACTTGGGCAGCCCCACGTAGAGCAGGTAGGCCGTGTAGCAGACCGCCGCAGTTCCCACCAGCATGCCGAGCCAGAGGTGCGGATAGAGACCCGCCAGCCCGCCGATGAACAGCGGCGTCGCCGTATAGGCGGCAAAAACGATGCACTGGGTGAGGGTCGGATTGGCGTCGTAGGTCCGCGCCATCCAGTGAATGAAGCCGCCCATCACGGCGACGCCGGCCAGCATGGCGAAGTAGGAGAGTATCGCCAGCTGCATGCAACTGGCCTGGGTCAGCTTGACCGGCTCTCCACCGCCGATGCTCCAGCCCACCTGGGTCGCGCCGATGTACGCCGATATCGCCGGTATCGCAGCGAGCAGTAGCACATGCGTGAGGTACATGTGGCTGACGGTTTCTTCCTCGCCGCGGATTTCAGTCCACTCCTGACCGGGGTGGGTGAACAAACCCCAAACGTGATTGATCATGCCAGCGTCTCCTCAATTTATGGAGGTCGCCTCGCCTGGCGGTCGTCATCGAGGACGGCGCGTGCGACCTTATGTCGCAGTATAGGAATGCCAATCGGCAATGCATCAGCGGGGTTAG
>NZ_JACBXH010000053.1:0-22298 GCF_041381355.1 Pseudomonas sp. LM13 | reverse complement strand
ATGCAGCTCGAAGCTGGCGCCCTGGGCTTGCAGGTCGGCGCTGTAGGCCATGAACGGGGTGATGCCGATGCCCCCGGCGATCAGCAGGTGATGGCGCGCCAGCTTGCTCGGCGCGAACAGGTTGGCCGGCGGCGACAGCTGCAGCTCATCACCCTCAGCGACCTTCTCGTGCAGGTAGCGCGACCCACCACGCGACCGCTCGGCGAGCCGCACGGCGATGCGGTACTGGCGGCAATCGGCCGGGTCACCGAGCAGGGAGTACGCATTCTTCAGCGGGCGCCGCGCGTCAGGCATGTGCACCAGCACATGGCTACCGGGCGAAAAGCCCGGCAGCCTGCCGTGCACGGGCTCGAAGGTGAATTCCCGCACCAGCGGCGTCAGCTGGCGAATCCGCGCGACGCGGACAGCTATCGCTGCGCTCATGGCCGGCCCTCCCCATGTGGCCGCTGCGCATCGAGGCAGACGCCCATGTAGGCACCGAGCCGGCGGGAGAAGTGCTCGCGCACCATCAGATGCACACCGCAGCCGCTGCAGATCACCGTAGTTTCCGTTCCGATGCACTGCTGCGTGGCGCAGTGCACGCAATACAGCTCGCGGGCGCTACCCACCTTGACCCGCTCGATCTCTTCATCCAGCAGGCCGCTCTCGCGTGCCAGGCGGCTGACCTGCCAGAGAAAGCTCTCGTCACCGCAGATATACAGGCGGGTGCCGACGGGCGCTGATGACAACAGGATCAGTAGGCGCACTTCGAGTAGCGCGAACGCACCACAACTGACCTGCTGGCCGGTCCACGCCGCCTCGCCGTGCAGGCTAGCCAGCTCCAGTGGCTGGCCGTCGGCGCTCAGCTGCTCATGCAGACGCGCCGCTTCCGCCAGACTGGCGTTCTGGATCACCAGCAATCGCCTCCCCGCACCCAATAGCGATGGCAGCGCCGGGTAGGCCGGTTTGCTGTACATCGCGACTGCCTCTTCGACACTCATCTCTCAAGCTCCCCTGTGTCTGCGAAGGCGGACGCCAAAGGCTATCGCACCCTCATAAATTTACTATCGAGAACATTTTCTTCTCACAGGGAAAGCACATTGCATGCCACGATTTTTCAAGTTGCTGATGTGGAAGGAGTTACTGGCGGAACAGTGCGCTGTAAGTGACGACCGACAGGCTGTTCTGCATTTTTACTGCACAAGGTTCGGGCGGCGTGGATCGGAAGGGGGCACTCCTCGCCTGCCCATATGGCGCCCGCCACGCCGCGCAGCCCGCACCGTCACGAGGCACGCGGCCGATGTCCTGTGCGCCCTTTGGCGTCACCCTTCGCGCCAGTGCGCTCCAGAAAAGTGCAGGACCATGCCAGGCGTGCCACGGAGGCTGGCTCCAAGCCCTGAAAAAATTAGCTAAGCCGCTGAAAACAGACGCATTTCTCGAAGTGGCAAGGGATATGCAAAGCCCGTTCAGCTTGCTTCCGAGCTGTTGCCGACTTACCCGCCGGGCTACTGAATTTCCGGCGCCACCATTAGGGAATACCACCATGCTCAAGAAACTGACTCTCGCCACCGCTGCCGCCAGCGCCGTGACCGCCAGCAGCTTCGCCGTCGCCGAAACCCTCTCCAGCCCTGTTGGCGACTTCGACGTCAGCATGAACGTCGGCCTGACCTCGGACTACATCTTCCGTGGCATTTCGCAGACCCAGGGCAACGGCGCGATCCAGGGCGGTCTGGACGTGGCCCATGAAAATGGCCTGTACATTGGCACCTGGGCTTCCAACGTCGACTTCGGCGGTGACGCTTCGGTGGAGTTCGACTACTACCTGGGCTTTGGCAACGACATCACCGAGAACATTTCCTACGACCTGGGCTGGATCAAGTACGACTACCCAGGCGAGAGCGCGCTGAACTTGAGCGAGTACTATGGCAGCCTGAGCGCCTACGGCCTCACGGTCGGTGCGGCCTATTCCGATGACTTCGGCGGCAGCGACACCACCCTCTACTCCTACGTCTACTATGAGTACGCCCTGCCCTACGACGTCGGCCTGGCCCTGCAGTACGGCAAGTACGATTTCAAGGACGCCACCTTCGGCAACGACGATTCCTACAACGACTGGTCCATCGGCCTGAGCAAGACGCTGGTCGGCCTCGACTTCGGCCTGACCTACAGCGACACCAGCCTGAGCGGCAGCGAATGCGCAGGCTTCGTCGGCAAGGACGACTACTGCGACGCGACCTTAGTGGTCTCGGTTTCCAAGACCCTGTAAGCGGGACTGCGGTAGAAAAAGGGGGGCGCCGAATCGGCGCCCCCCTTTTTTGTTCGCGCCTCGCGGCTCCCAGCCTCCGCCTGCGATTGGAGCCGTCTCGTCGGCGACCGGGCTACCGTTGCGCCGCGCCTGGTACTGATCGTGGCGGAAACCCGCGCCGTGCGCGCTTCACTCCGCAGCGGCTCCGTCCATGGGCTACGAAACCGCCAAAGCGCAACGCCGGGCAGAACCCGGCGTTGCGTACCCCCTAGTGGTTGTAGGCCGTCTCGTTGTGCTCGGCGAGGTCCAGGCCTATGTCCTCGGCCTGTTCGTCGACGCGCAGACCGACCAGCTTGTCGACCAGCTTGAGCAGCACCCAACTGACGGCGAAGCAGTAGACGAAGGTGAACAGCACGCTCTTTAGCTGTGCCCAGACTTGCGGAATGATCTCTCTGCCTTCGACGTAGCCGCCCAGCTCCGGCACGCAGAACACGCCGGTGAGGATGGCGCCGACCACGCCGCCGACGCCGTGCAGGCCGAACACATCCAGGCTGTCGTCATAGCCTAGGCGCTGCTTGAGCGAGGTGACTGCGAGGTAGCACAGCACGCCGCTGAGCAGGCCGATGGCCAGCGCACCGCCCGGCCCGACGTAGGCGCAGGCAGGTGTGATGCCGACCAGCCCGGCGATGGCGCCGGACGCCAGGCCCAGGGCACTCGGGCGGCCGGTCTTCAGCAGTTCGACGAGCATCCAGCCGACGATGCCGGCACAGGCGCCCAACTGGGTGTTGAGCATGGTGATGCCGGAGATACCGCCAACCCCGGCCGCGGAGCCGACGTTGAAGCCGAACCAGCCGACCCACAGCAGCGCCGCGCCGGTCATCGCCAGCGGCAGGTTGTGCGGACGGATCTCGTGCGGATAGCCCTTGCGCTTGCCGAGCAGCAGGCAGGCGGCCAGCGCCGCGACGCCGGCGTTGATGTGCACTGCGGTGCCGCCGGCGAAATCGAGGACGCCCCAGTTGTGCATCAGCGCGCCCGGACCGCCCCAGACCATGTGGGCCATCGGCGCGTAGACGAAGGTGAACCACAGCGCCATGAACAGCAGCGCGGCGACGAATTTCATGCGCTCGGCGAAGGCACCGGCGATCAGCGCCGGGGTGATGATGGCAAAGGTCATCTGGAAGGTGATGAACACCCCTTCCGGCATCCCCAGCACCAGGCTGTCGCCATTCAGGCCCGCCAGCATGGCCCGATCGAGGCCGCCGACGAAGCTGTTGAAGCTGAATTCACCCTCGACCATGCCGCTGGTGTCGATCACCAGGCTGTAGCCGTAGAGCACCCAGAGCACGCCGATCACGCCGGCGATGGCGAAGCACTGCGAGAACAGCGAAAGCATGTTCTTGGCGCGCACCAGGCCGCCGTAGAACAGGGCGAGGCCCGGCAGGCACATGCACAGCACCAGCAGCGTGGCGGTCATCATCCAGGCTGTGACGCCGGTATCCAGCGTCGCCTCCTCGGCCAGCGCCAGTGGCGCGAAGGCCATCAGCAGCAGCGGCAGGGCCGCGCGCAGGCGCCGCAGCAGCGGCGAAGCGGGTGCGAGCGAAGCGTGAAGTGTGGTCGTCATGGTGTAGCTCCTCAAACGTCATCGGAATTCGTGAACATCCTGTCGTGCGATGCCCAATCACGGCGGGATAGAACCGTGCAGAGGCGCCGCTACGCGGCCGGCGCCTCCTTGCCGGTCAGAACTGCTGGCCCGGTATCCAGTGGGTCCCGGCCAGCGGCACCCGCGCCATGGCGGCCGATTCCACGGTCAGCGCCACCAGGTCCTCGGGGTCGAGGTTGTGCAGGTGCGACTTGCCACAGGCGCGGGCCATGGTCTGCGCTTCCAGCACCAGCACGCGCAGGTAGTTGGCCAGCCGGCGGCCGCCCTCCACCGGGTCGAGGCGCTTGGAGAGCTCCGGGTCCTGGGTGGTGATGCCGGCCGGGTCGCGGCCGTTCTGCCAGTCGTCGTAGAAGCCGGCGGCCGAGCCGATCTTCTTCAGTTCGTCGTCCAGGCGTGGGTGGTTGTCGCCCAGGGCGATCAGCGCGGCGGTGCCGATGGCCACCGCGTCGGCACCCAGCGCCATGGCCTTGGCCACGTCGGCGCCGGTGCGGATGCCGCCGGAGACGATCAGCTGCACCTTGCGATGCATGTCCATCTCCTG
Source organism: Pseudomonas sp. LM13 (assembly GCF_041381355.1). NCBI lineage: Bacteria > Pseudomonadati > Pseudomonadota > Gammaproteobacteria > Pseudomonadales > Pseudomonadaceae > Pseudomonas > Pseudomonas sp. LM13. The sequence continues at coordinate 17,873 of NZ_JACBXH010000053.1, read as the reverse complement.
CAGCGCCTGCACCGCCTGCGGGATGGCGCAGAGGATGGGGATGCCGACGTGCTCGATGAACACTTCCTGGGTCGCCGCGGTGCCGCCCTGCATGCCGTCGAGCACGATCACGTCGGCGCCGGCCTTCACCGCCAGCTTGACGTCGTAGTACGGGCGGCTGGCGCCGATCTTCACGTAGATGGGTTTTTCCCAATCGGTGATCTCGCGGATCTCGGCGATCTTGATCGCCAGGTCATCCGGGCCGGTCCAGTCCGGGTGGCGGCAGGCGCTGCGCTGGTCGACGCCGATCGGCAGTGTGCGCATGCCGGCGACGCGCTCGGTCACCTTCATGCCCAGCAGCATGCCGCCGCCGCCCGGCTTGGCGCCCTGCCCCAGCACGATCTCGATGGCATCGGCCTTGCGCAGGTCGTCCGGGTTCATGCCGTAGCGCGACGGCAGGTACTGGTAGACCAGGTGCTGCGACTGGCCGCGCTCTTCCGGGGTCATGCCGCCGTCGCCGGTAGTGGTGCTGGTGCCGGCGATGCTGGCGCCGCGACCGAGGGCTTCCTTGGCCTGCGCCGACAGTGCGCCGAAGCTCATGCCGGCGATGGTGACCGGGATCTTCAGGTGGATCGGCTTCTTGGCGAAGCGGGTGCCGAGCACCACGTCGGTGCCGCACTTCTCGCGGTAGCCTTCCAGCGGGTAGCGCGACATGGAGGCGCCGAGCAGCAGCAGGTCGTCGAAGTGCGGGACCTTGCGCTTGGTGCCGCCGCCGCGGATGTCATAGATGCCGGTTTCCGCGGCGCGCTGGATTTCCTGGATGGTCAGGCGATCGAAGGTGGCGGACTCGCGCAGCACCGGGGGGAATTTCTCGCTCATGGATGTACTCCTTGGCAGGAAGAGGCAGGCGTCAGCTGCACCGCCGCTTCCGGCGAAACGGGGGTCAGTAGGCCGAGGCGTTGTCGACCTTGAAGTTGTAGAGCTGGCGTGCCGAGCCGTAGCGCTTGAAGGCCTTGGGGTCTTCCTTGAAGCCGGCGCGGTTGAGCAGCTCCTGCAGTTCTTCCAGGTGCTCGGCGCGCATCGGCTTCTCGATGCAATCCGAGCCCAGCGACTTCACCGAGCCCTTCACGTAGATGCGCGTCTCGTAGAGCGAATCGCCCAGCGCGTCGCCGGCATCGCCGCAGACCACCAGCCGGCCTGCCTGGCCCATGAAGCAGCTCATGTGGCCGATGCTGCCGCCGACGACGATGTCGATGCCCTTCATGGAGATGCCGCAGCGCGCGCCGGCATCGCCCTCGATCACCAGCAGGCCGCCGTGGGCGGTGGCGCCGGCAGCCTGGGAGGCGCTGCCCTTCACGCGTACAGCACCGGACATCATGTTTTCCGCCACGCCGACGCCGACGTTGCCATGCACGGTGACGGTGGCCTTCTGGTTCATGCCGGCGCAGTAGTAGCCGGCATGCCCCTGGATATCGATGGACAGGGCGGCATTCACGCCGACGGCCAGGTTGTGCTTGCCATCCGGGTGGGTGACCACCCATTCGCGGTCGTCCAGTTGGCTGACTTGCTCATGCAGGGCCTGATTGAGATCGCGCACGGCGGATACGGACAAATCGATGGTTTTCATGGGTTTCAAACTCCGAGGGTCGGGAGTCGTACACAGCCTTCCGTTGCACTTGCAGTGCACATGGCGGGCTGTGGGCGAGCTCGCTTCATGCGCGTTCCCAGATGTACAGGGTGGCCGGCTCCGGCTCCCAGACCCGGGCCTTGTCGATACCGGGCAGACTGGCCAGGGCCTGGTACTCCGAGGCCATGGCCACGTAGTCGTCGGTCTCGGCGAGGATGGCCGGCTTGCAGGCGATGGGGTCGCGGATCACCGCGAAACCGTTGCGGGTGCCGATGGCAAAGGTGAAGAAGCCGTCCAGCTCCTCGAGGGCGTGGTCGAGCGCCTGCTGCAGGCTGTCGCCCTGTTGCAGGCGCCAGGTCAGGTAACCGGCGGCGACCTCGGTATCGTTTTCCGTCTCGAATTCGATGCCGTGGCGGCGCAGTTCCTGGCGCAGGCGGAAGTGGTTGGACAGCGAGCCGTTGTGCACCAGGCAGAGGTCGTCGCCGGTGGTGAAGGGATGGCTGCCTTCCATGGTCACCGCGCTTTCGGTGGCCATGCGGGAGTGCCCGATGATGTGGCTGCCCTTCATCTTCGCCAGGCCGAAGCGTTCGGCGATTTCGCGCGGCAGGCCCATGCCCTTGAGGATCTCGATGCTCTGGCCGGCGCTCATGATGCGCACGCCAGGCGCCAGCTCCCTGAGCGCCGCGCGCACCGCCGATTCCTCCGCGGCGACCTTGAGCACCGCCGCGCTGGCATTGGTGAACCAGTCCAGCGAACAACCCAGGCGCCCTTCCAGCGCGCCCATCAGGCTTTTCCAGTCAAGGCTGGCGTCATTGCTCTGCAGGGTCAGCTTGACCCAGCCCTCCCTGACTTCATCGCCGTAGATGGCAAAGCCTGCGCTGTCCGGACCGCGATCGGTCATCGCCAGCAGCATCGGCTCGAACAGCGCACCGAGCTGGGATTCCAGCGCCGGGTTCTTCAAATAGAGCCCCACGATTCCACACATATAGATGTCCTCACTGCATTCGGGAGGCTGGAGGGTCGAGATCGGCTGCCGCAGACATGCTTCGTCCGGCGTCACCTTCCCCGGCATCCAGCGGCTTTCAGAAAAATTCGGTGTAGCGCTGGATTTCCCAGTCCGAGACGTGCCGGCTGTATTCCACCCACTCCATGCGCTTGAGCTTGAGGAATTCGTCGACGATCTCCGCGCCCAGCACCTCGCGGAACAACGGGTCGGCCTGGAGCGCGTCGCAGGCTTCTTTCAGCGACTGCGGCAGGGTCTGGATGCCGCGCGCGGCGATCCTTTCCAGCCCCAGGTCGTAGAGGTTCTCGTTGCAGGGCGCGCCGGGGTCGAGCTGGCGATCGATGCCATCCAGGCCGGCAGCGATGATCGCGGCCGTGACCAGGTAGGGATTGCAGCCGGCATCCGGCAGCCGGAACTCGATGCGCCCGTAGGGAATGCGCACCATCGCCGAGCGATTGTTGGCACCGTAGGCGACGAACGCCGGCGCCCAGGTCGCACCGGACAGCGAGCGCCCCACCACCAGGCGCTTGTAGGAGTTCACCGTCGGCGCGGCGAAGGCGCAGAGCGCCGGCGCGTGGGCGAGCAGGCCCGCGGCGAAGTGGTAGGCGAGCTTCGACAGGCCCATGCCGCTCGGGTCGCTGGCGTCGTGAAAAAGGTTCTTGTTGCTGGCGCTGCCTATCGACAGGTGGAAGTGCATGCCATTACCGGCACGCTTGGGGTCCGGCTTGGGCATGAAGGAGCAGATCATGCCCAGTTCGTTGGCGATCTCGCCGGCGGCCATGCGGAAGAAGGTGAAGCGGTCCGCCGAGGTCATGGCGTCGCTGTAGGTGTAGTTGATCTCGAACTGGCCGTTGGCGTCCTCGTGGTCGATCTGGTAGATCTCGAAATCCACCGCCTGCAGCGCCTCGGTCAGGCGTTCGAGGAAGACCCGCGAGCGCGACAGGCCCTTGTAGTCGTAGCAGGGCTTGTCCAGGTTATCGCTGGCGTCCACCAGCTGCAGATGGCCCTCGCCATCACGGCGGAACAGGCTGAACTCGGGCTCGAGCCCGGTATTGAGGGTCCAGCCGCGCTCGCTGAGCCGGCGCACCTGCTGCTGCAGCACGTAGCGGCTGTCGTACGGCCAGGGCTTGCCATCCACATGACCGATGCACAGCACGCGGCCGTAACCCGGTTGCCAGGGTACCGGCGTCAGGGTCTGCAAGTCGCCGCGCGCCATGAAGTCCGGTCCGTGGGGCTCCATGCCCATGCCGCAGATGGCGAAACCGGCGAAGCCGGCGCCGACTTCGGCGACCGATTCCAGGCCACACACCGGTACGGACTTCGTCTTGGCCGAACCGTGGATATCGACAAACTGAGCCAGCACATACCTGATGCCGTGCTGATCGATGATTCGTTGGGTTTCACTGGGCAACATCGTCGTTCGCTCCTTGGTATCGCCAACATATTCCGGAAGAGAATTTTTATTTCGCTAAAGGAAATGAAAGCCGCTTGCCAAGATTCGCCTGCGCGCGAAAAGCCGCTGGAACCCGTGTTTCTTCTATATACAGAGGAAAAATGTTTTCATTGGACGAAACCGGCGCCTGCAAAGGCCGAACGGGCTTGGCCCTGACCGCTCACTGATGGTGCGCGCCGATCATTCGAAGCACTGAAATCGCACGGCCTCACATGACCAGATCGACCGACAACGAACCGCGCCTGAAGCTCGAGCAGTACCTAGGCATCCAGCTCAAGCGGCAGCGCCAGGCCCAGGGCCTGAAGATCGCCGATGTCGCACGCATTGCCGGCATCAGCCAGGGCATGCTCAGCAAGATCGAGAACGCCCAGGTCTCCACCAGCCTCGATTCACTCAGCCGCCTCTGCGACGTGCTGGGGATGCCCATGTCCAAGCTGTTCAGCCAGTACGACCAGCAAGGCGGCAGTGCGCTGCTGGTCAAGAAGGGGGAAGGCATGGAAGTGGTGCGACGCGGCACGGAGAAGGGCCACACCTATCACCTGCTCAATCACACCCGCGGCCCGAAGAAGAGCTTCGAGGCGTACATGATCACCATGGATGACGCCAGCGAGGAGTTCCCGACCTTCGCCCATCCCGGCACCGAATTCATCCACCTGCTTGATGGCGAACTCGTCTATCGCCACGGCAACCAGCTCTATCCGATGCAAGCCGGCGACAGCCTGACCTTCGACGGCGAAGTCCCCCACGGCCCGGAGAAACTGGTCCAGGTACCGATTCGCCTGCTTTCGATCATGAATTACGACAAGGAGTAGGAATGGGCTGGAACGCCTGAACCCTACCGGTCGTCGGGCGGGTAACACCCGCTCGACATATCTCAGGACGGCGCCCCGTCGGCGGGTTGCACCCGCCCTGCCTTCCTGGCCCTCCTCGCCTCAAGCCCCGCCGGCCTTCTGCGCTCCCAGAGCCGCACCCGAAAAATTCCTGGTGAGATATTTTTTTTCCTAACGGTATGGGCCTGAAGGATCCGTTCGCTTATAAAACCACTCAAGCGAAAGATATATTCCTAGCAGTTAAAAATATTCGCACCTGAACACATTGTTCACCGATGAACATTGCACTTGCCCTCTGCCGCCCCTTCCTGAGGACTCGACATGCAACACGAACAATTCATCATCAAGATCAGCTGCCCGGCCACCTCTGGCATCGTCGCCTCGGTGACGAGCTTTCTGTCCGAACACGGCTGCTACATCAGCGAAATGTCCCAGTTCGATGACGAGCTCAGCGGCCGGTTCTTCATGCGTGCTGTGTTTCGCTTCAACACCGGCCTGGACGGCGACATCGACCTGATTGAGCGCGGCTTCGTCGATGTCGCCGGCAAGTTCGACATGGACTGGGAACTGCACAGCACCGCGCAACCCATGCGCGTCCTGCTGATGGTGAGCAAGTTCGACCACTGCCTGAGCGACCTGCTGTATCGCTACCACAAGGGCGAGATGGATATGCAGATCACCGCCATCGTCTCCAACCACCTCGACCTGCGCCCCATGGCCGAACGCGAGGGCATCCGCTTCATCTACCTGCCGGTCAATCGCGACAACAAGGCGCAGCAGGAAGCCGAGCTGATGAACATCATCGAGGACACCGGCACCGAACTGGTGGTGCTGGCGCGCTACATGCAGATTCTCTCGGACGACCTTTGCAAGAAGCTCGCCGGCCGCGCGATCAACATCCACCATTCCTTCCTGCCCGGCTTCAAGGGTGCCAAGCCCTACCACCAGGCCTTCGACCGCGGGGTCAAGCTGATCGGCGCCACGGCGCACTACGTGACCAGCGACCTGGACGAGGGGCCGATCATCGAGCAGGAGGTCCAGCGCGTCGATCACGCGTACAAGCCGGACGATCTGGTGACCATCGGTCGCGATACCGAGACCGTGGCGCTTTCCAAGGCGGTCAAGTTCCACCTCCAGCACCGCGTATTCCTCAACCACGACAAGACGGTGATCTTCCGGTGAACACTCAGCAAAGCGACAAACTCATCGATGGCAAGGCCGCCGCCGCGCAGGTGATCGAGGAAGTGGCCGCCGAGGTCGCGACGCTCAAGGCCGAAGGCCTGGAGCCTGCCCTGGCGGTGGTGCTGATCGGCGACGACCCGGCCAGCCACGTCTATGTGCGCAACAAGGTGCTGCGCGCCGAGCAGGCCGGTATTCGCTCGCTGGAGTTCCGCATGCAGGCCGACAGCTCCGCCGAGGCCGTGCTGGAGATGATCGCCGGGCTGAACGCCGACCCCAGGGTGCACGGCATCCTGGTGCAGCTGCCGCTGCCGGCGCACATCGACGAACGCCTGGTGCTGCAGGCAATCGACCCGGCCAAGGACGTCGACGGCTTCCACAGCGACAACGTCGGCGGACTCAGCCAGGGCCGTCCGGTGCTGACGCCCTGCACACCAGCCGGCTGCATGCGTCTGCTGCGCGATCGACTCGGTGACCTGGCGGGCAAGCACGCGGTGGTGGTCGGCCGCTCCAACATCGTCGGCAAGCCGATGGCCGCACTGCTGCTGGCGGCCGACTGCTCGGTGACCGTCCTGCATTCGCGCAGCCGCGAGCCACAGGCGCTGAGCCGGCAGGCAGACATCCTTATCGCCGCGGTCGGTCGGCCACGGATGATCGACGCCGCCTGGATCAAGCCCGGCGCCGTGGTGATCGATGTCGGCATCAACCGCATCGAGGAAGACGGCCGAACCCGGCTGGTCGGCGACGTCGATTTCGACAGCGTGCTGCCGCTGGTGTCGGCCATCACCCCGGTACCCGGCGGCGTCGGCCCGATGACCATTGCCCTGCTCATGCAGAACACCGTCACTGCTGCGCGCCAGCAGCGCAAACAGGCGGCCGCACGGTCCGCCGAGGAGTCGACATGCCTTTCAACCTGCTGAAATACGGGCTGTCCTCCGAGTACCCGGCGGAGGTCGACCTGCCGCCGCCGACGGAGCTGAAGCCGGCCTACGACGTGGTGATCATCGGCGGTGGCGGCCACGGCCTGGCCACCGCCTATTACCTGGCCCGCTACCACGGGGTGGCCAACGTCGCGCTGCTGGAGAAGTCCTACCTGGGCGGCGGCAACACCGCGCGCAACACCGCGGTCATTCGCTCCAACTACCTCACCAGCGAGGGCGTGAAGTTCTACGCCGAGTCGGTGCGGCTGTTCCAGGGCCTTTCCAACGAATTCGACTTCAACATCATGTATTCCGAGCGTGGCCAGCTGACCCTGGCCCACACGGACTCCACGGTGCGTGCCTTCCGCCAGCGTGCCGAGGTCAACAAGCACTTCGGCGGGCGCACCGAGATGATCGATCGCCAGCAGATCCGCGAGCTGGTGCCGACGCTCAATCTCGACCCCGGCCACCTTCCGGTACTCGCCGGCCTCTGGCACATGGACGGCGCCACCGCGCGGCACGACGCGGTGGCCTGGGGCTACGCCAAACAAGCCGCCAAGCGCGGGGTGGAGATCCACCCGCTTACCGAGGTGCAGGATTTCGTCGTGGAGAACGGCCGGGTGACCGCGGTGAAGACCAACCGCGGCACGATCAAGTGCGGCTGCGTGGTGCAGGCCATCGCCGGCCACAGCTCGCTGCTGCTGAACAAGCTGGGCATCCGCGCGCCGATCCACAGCTACCCGCTGCAGGCCATGGTGACCCAGCCGTTCAAGCCCTTCCTCGATCCGCTGGTGAGCTCGTCCGCCCTGCATTGCTACGTGCAGCAGACCGGCCGCGGCGAGGTGGTGATCGGTGGCGGCTCCGACCCCTACCCGCTCTACAACACCCGCTCGACCTTGGAGCTCAAGGAAGGTCTGCTGGCGCACGCCATCGAGATGTTCCCCTTCCTCGCCAACGCCAAGCTGATGCGTCAGTGGGCCGGCATCACCGACATGACCCCCGACTACAGCCCGATCATGGGTCTGTCGCCGATCGACAACTACTACCTGGACGCTGGCTGGGGCACCTGGGGCTTCAAGTCCACGCCGATCTGCGGCAAGACCATGGCCGAACTGGTCGCCAACGGCGGCAAGGTGCCCGAGCTGATCGCGCCGTTCAGCCTCGCCCGCTTCTCGCGCTTCCAGCAGGTCAACGAGATGGGCGCCACCGCCGCCAGCCATTGAGGACATCCCGATGAAGATCATGCCCTGCCCGCTCAACGGGCCACGCAACATCAGCGAATTCACCTATGGCGGCGAACTTAAGGCCATGCCCGATCAGAACACCTGCTCCGATGAAGAATGGGCCGACTATGTGTTCAACAAGGAGAACCGCGCCGGCGTGGTCATCGAGTGGTGGATGCACAACGCCTCCAGCTACTGGTTCCTCGCCGAGCGCCACACGGTGAGCGACGAAATCCTCCGCACCTTCGACCCGAAGGAACTCTTCACCCGCCGCGTTGAGTTCAGCGCCGCCCCGGCCAGACAGGAGGTCAACGCATGACGGCCTTCAATCGCCTACCCGCCCCGCTGGGCCTGCTGATCGACCGCGGGCAGCCGGTCAGCTTCAGCTTCGATGGCCAGACCTACCAAGGCCTCAAGGGCGACAGCATCGCCAGCGCTCTGCTCGCCAACGGCCGCTGGCTGCTCTCGCGCTCGTTCAAGTATCACCGCCCGCGCGGCCCGCTGACCCTCGCCGGCCAGGATGCCAACACCCTGGTGCAACTGCCCCACGAGCCGAACGTGCTGGCCGACATGGAGCCGCTTGCGGCCGGCCAGCAGGTCACCGCGCAGAACGTCTCGGGCAGCCTGGACAACGACCGTGATGCGTACCTCGGCAGGTTTTCCCGGTTCATGCCGGTGGGTTTCTACTACCGCAGCTTCTACAAGCCCAAGGGCATCTGGAATCGCTGGGAGCCCTTGATCCGCAAGAAGGCCGGTCTCGGCGTGCTCGACGTGAACTTCCAGCCCGAGTACTACGACAAGGCGTTCCTGTTCCCCGATCTTGCCGTGGTCGGTGCCGGCCCGGCCGGCCTGGAAGCGGCGCTGAGCGCCGCCGACGCCGGTGCCAAGGTGCTATTGATCGAACAGCAGGCGTATCTGGGCGGCGCCCTGGCCTGGGGTCGTTTTGATGTGGACGGCAAGCGCGCCGAAAGCCTGCGGCAGAAGCTGGTCAGCGCCGTAGAGAGCCATCCGAACATCCAGATCATGCTGGAGGCCACCTGCAATGCCTGGTTTACCGAGCACTACCTGCCGGTGATTCAGGGCAAGCGCCTGTACAAGGTGCGCGCCAGGCAATGCATCGTCGCCGCTGGCGCGTTCGACCAGCCGGTGGTGTTTCGCAACAACGACCTGCCAGGGATCATGCTCACCAGCGCCGCCCAGCGCCTGATCAAGCTCTACGCGGTCCAGCCGGGCCACCGCGGCGTGGTGCTCACTGGCAACGACGACGGCTACCTGGCCGCCCTCGACCTGATCGAGGCCGGCGTGCAGGTCGCCGCACTGGTGGACATGCGCCCGCAGCCCAGCGACAGCAGCCTGCTTGCTGCGGTGCAGGCGCAAGGCATTCGATGCGAGCTGAACAGCACGGTGTACGAGGCGCTGCACACCAGGGGCATGCGCCACGTCAGCGGGGTGGACATCCGCCGCATCGTCGGCAAGGGCCGGGTGGCCGAAAAAAGCCTTCAGCTCGACTGCGACCTCGTCTGCATGTCCGCCGGCTACATGCCGGTCTACCAGTTGCTCTGCCAGGCCGGCGGCAAGCTGGCCTACGACGATAGCCGCGCCACCTTCACCCTGAGCGGCCTGCCCGCCGGGCTACAGGCCGCCGGGCTACAGGCCGCCGGCTCGGTCAACGGCCGCCACAGCCTCGACAACCTGCTGCTCGAAGCCCGGGAGGCTGCGACCAGGGCCTGCACCGCCCTGGGCCTGAACCCGCCAACGGTGACCGGCAGCCCGCTCGCCGAGGTATCGCCGAACTTTCCCTGGCCGATCTTTGCTCATCCCAAGGGCAAGGAATTCGTCGACTTCGACGAAGACCTGCAGGTGCGTGACATCGTCAACGCCACCCGCCACGGCTATCGCGACGTGCAACTGGTCAAACGCTTTTCCACCGTCGGCATGGGTCCGTCCCAGGGCCGCCATTCGGCGCTGCCCACCGCGCGCCTGGTGGCCGAAGCCACCGGGCGCAGCGTCAGCGAGACCGGCGTGACCACCGCACGGCCGCCATTCGTGGCCGAGAAGCTCGCCCACGTCGCCGGCCGCGGTTTCGATCCCTACCGGCAGACGCCGATGCACCACCGCCACCTGGAGCTGGGCGCCAAGATGATGCCTGCCGGTGTCTGGCAGCGCCCCGCCTATTACGGCAAGCCCGAGGAGCGCGACGCCTGCATGCAGGCCGAGGCGCGCCACGTGCGCGAGCAGGTCGGCCTGATCGACGTCTCCACCCTCGGCGGGCTGGACGTGCGCGGCCCGGATGCCGCCGAGTTGCTCAACCGCCTGTACACCTTCGCCTTTCTCAAGCAGCCGGTCGGTCGCTCGCGCTACGCGCTGATGACCGACGAGCAAGGCGTGGTGATCGATGACGGCGTCTGCGCGCGCTTCGCCGACGACCATTTCTACGTCACCGCTACCACCAGCGGGGTCGATCGCATCTACCAGCAGATGCTCAAGTGGAACGCCCAATGGCGGCTGAACGTGGACGTCACCAACGTCACCGCCGCGCTGGCGGCTGTGAACCTGGCCGGCCCGCTGTCCCGGCAGGTGCTGCGCAAGGTCTGTCATGACGTCGACCTGTCCGCCGACGCCTTCCCCTATCTCGGCGTGCGCCTGGGCACCGTGCTCGGCATCCCCGCCCGGCTGATGCGCGTCGGCTTCGTCGGCGAGTTGGGCTACGAGATTCACGTCCCGGCGCGCTACGGCGAGTACCTCTGGGATTCGCTGATGCAGGCCGGCGAGAAGGACGGCATCCGCCCGTTCGGCGTCGAGACCCAGCGCCTGCTGCGTCTGGAAAAGGGCCACGTGATCATCAGCCAGGACACCGACGGCATGACCACCCCGGCCGAGATCGACATGACCTGGGCCATCGCCCGCAGCAAGCCGTTCTTCGTCGGCAAACGCTCGGTGGAGATTCTGGAAAAGCAGCCGCTGCGCCGCAAGCTGGTCGGCTTCACCCTGCCCAAGGGCGCCAGCCAGCCACTGGAAGGGCATCTGGTGCTGAACGGGCCGGACATCTCCGGCAACGTCACCTCCTGTGAATACAGCCAGACCCTCGGCCAGATCATCGGCCTGGCCTATGCCGGCGCGCACCAGGCCGAGCCCGGCAGTCTCATTCCCATTCGCGTCGAAGGCGGCGAAGTGGTCCAGGCGACCGTCGTCAAGCTGCCGTTCTTCGATCCCCAGAACCAACGTCAGGAGCTGTAAGCATGCAGGCACTCGATCCCCAGCATTTCACGGAACGCAGTCCGCTCTACCGCAAGCATGCCGGCGCCTGTTTCGGTCAGCTCGGCGACAGCGCGATCGTTGCCAGCTACGGCGGCGACGAAACCGCCCAGGCCGAGCGCTGCGGCCTGGTCGACCTCACCAACCTGGCACGGGTGGGCTTTCGCGGGGCAGAAGCTGCCGCCTGGCTGGAGCGTTGCGGCTTCAGCCTGCCGTCCGCACCCAACCGGGTCGTCACCCAGGCCGACGGCAGCCATGTGGCGCGGCTGTCGCAGACCGAGTACCTGCTGCTCGGCAGCCTGACGGACGCCGGCAAGCGCGTCGCGCGTGCGGAAGCCGACTGGACCTTCGGCACCAGCGCCGTTTACCTGCTGCCGCGCCAGGACAGCCATGCCTGGCTGCTGCAGACTGGAGCGCACGTCGCCGAGGTGATGGCCAAGCTCTGCGGCGTCGACCTGCGTGCCGAAGCCTTTGCGCGCGGTGCGGTGGCGCAAACCTCGGCGGCGCGGATCAACGTGCTGGTGCTCAACACCGGCAGCTGCGCTCTGCCCGGCTTCCATATCCTCTGCGACCGTGCCTCGGCGAGCTATCTCTGGGACGCGCTGCTCGACGCCATGGCCGAGTTCGGTGGCAAGCCGGTAGGCATGGACGCCCTGGCATGAAGCAGCTGTCGCCGGGCGGGCCATGGCCAAGCTCGTTCGCCCGGCGACCGTACCCAGCGGCAGCAAGCGCCGTATTGATCACCCAAGCCAACCGGCCCGAGGAACCCATCTGCCGTCCATCTCACAGCCATCACACGGAGGTCCCATGACAGCCGGAAACGCCGAGTTACCGGAAAACGACTATTGGGTGCCTGCGCTGCAACGCGGCCTGCGCATCCTCGAAATGTTCGATGGCGTGCAGCGCACCCTCGGCTCCAACGAAATCGCCGCCCGCCTCGGCGTCAGCGTTTCAGCGATCTACCGGATCCTTTTCACGCTTTCGGAGATGGGCTACCTGCGCAAGATCGACCGCAACACCTACGAACTGGGCACCCAGCTGATCAGCAACGGCTTCAGCTATCTCGCCAGTCGCGATATCGTCGATGTCGCCATGCCGCTGCTGAACACCCTGCGTGACAAGACCTCCCTGTCCTGCCACCTGGCCATCCGCGAGCAGACCGAATCGCTGTACCTTTACCGCGCCTTCGCCGCCCAGCGCCTGTCGGTGAACATCCCCATCGGCACGCGCATCCCCTGCCACTGCACGGCGATGGGCCGCATCCTGCTCAGCGAACTGCCCGCTGACACCCTGGATCAGCTCTACCAGCGCGTGCGCCTGGACGACTATCCACCACCCGCGCCCAAATCCCTGCCGGAACTGGCGCAGTTGCTTGGCGAAGACCGCGAGCGCGGCTGGGTCCTGCATCGGTCGGACTACTCCACCGCCATTGCCTCCGCGGTGCGCGACCATACCGGCAGCATCGTCGCGGCGATCAACCTCTCGGGTCCCGAGGCAGTCCTGGACAACGAAGCGGTGCGATCACAGTGCTTGCAGTTGCTTCTGCATACAGCAGGCGAGATTTCCACGCAGCTTGGCAGTGGTTATGGTGACGGCCTTGCGGTTCAGAACGCTAGGAGCGTTAGCGAAACGAGGCCATGCGCGCCGAAGTCGGCTTTCCCCTGGAGACGAGACTGATTCGGCCTTTGAACAAACCTTGTGCTGGATGTCGGCAAATGGATTTTAAGCAGCTGGAATTCCTGGTGGCGCTCGACGAAACGCGGCATTTCAGCCAGGCGGCGGCGCGCCGCCACGTTAGCCAGCCGACCCTGTCGATGCGCCTGCGCAGCCTGGACCGCTACGCCACTCTGAACACCACCGATCCCGCCGAACCGCACGACGCACGCGCTGCGCTGTTGGCCGAGGAATGCGCGCTGGCCATCAGCTACAACGGTCTGAACCACGCCGTGATGATGGTGACGCCGCAGGATCTGGAGGAGTTCGTCGTCGGCTTCAGTGTCGCTGGCGGGCTGATCGAGCGGCTCGATGACCTGCGTGACCTGCGCCTGCTCGGCGACGGCAGCGCCCGCCGCGCGGAGGTGCAGGTCAGCCCGCGGGCGTTCTGGTCACTCAAGCAGCAGCGTCGCCAGCTCGTCGGCACCAGAGGCTGCGGGCTCTGCGGGGTGGATGCGCTCGATCAGGCACTGCCGCGGCTGGTGCCGCTGCAGCCGGCAGCACTGCCGCCCGAAGGACATTTCCATGAGCTGCGCCAGCGCATCGCCAGCGCCCAGGTGCTGGCTCACGACAGCGGTGCGCTGCACGCGGCGCTGTATGTCGACGGCAACGGAGAGATCGCCCTCTGCCGTGAGGACATCGGCCGGCATAACGCGCTGGACAAGCTGATCGGCGCGCTGACGCTGCAACGCCGCAGGCCGAGCGAAGGCTTCGTCGTGGTCACCAGCCGCTGCAGCCTGGAACTGATCCACAAGGCCGTGCGCGCCCGCATCGGCACGCTGGTCAGTCTCTCGGCACCGACCCAGCTCACCGTGCAGTGGGCGCGCCAGCACCACCTCAACCTCATTCATCTGCCCCACCACAGCGCGCCGCGGGTCTACAGCCCCGCTCCCGCTCTGCCCGACCAGAACGGATGCCACCCATGAGCCGCACGTCCCGCTTCCATCCCGCCACCCGCTTCCAGCCCTACGCCAGCCCGGCTGGTGGCTGGGGCGCCCTGCGCAGCGTGGCCAGCGCCTGGCTCGACAGCGGCAATGCGCTGAAGAACATCCGCGCCATGCTCAAGACCAACCAGAACGGCGGCTTCGACTGCCCCGGCTGCGCCTGGGGCGATTCGCCGGAGGCCGGCGCGGTGAAGTTCTGCGAGAACGGCGCCAAGGCGGTGAACTGGGAAGCCACGCGCCGCCGCGTGGATGCAGCCTTTTTCGCCCGCCACAGCGTCAGCCAGTTGCGCGAGCAGAGCGATTACTGGCTCGAATACCAGGGCCGCCTGAGTGAACCGGTCCGTTACGACGCCCCCAGCGACCGCTATCGGCCGATCAGCTGGGACGATGCCTTTGCGCTGATCGCACGACACTTGAACGGCCTGGACAACCCGCACCAGGCAGCCTTCTACACATCCGGTCGGGCCAGCAACGAAGCGGCCTATCTCTACCAGCTATTCGGCCGCAGCTTCGGCACCAACAATTTTCCCGACTGCTCGAACATGTGCCACGAGGCCAGCGGCGTCGCCCTGACCGAGTCCATCGGCGTCGGCAAGGGCACGGTAACGCTGGAAGATTTCGACCACGCCGATGCGATCTTCGTACTTGGCCAGAACCCCGGCACCAACCACCCACGCATGCTCGAACCGCTGCGCCAGGCGCTGGAGCGCGGTGCCCAGGTGGTCTGTTTCAATCCACTGCGCGAACGCGGCCTGGAACGATTCCAGCATCCGCAGAAGCCCATCGAGATGCTCGCCAACCAGGACGCGCCAACCCACAGCCTCTACCTGCGCCCCAACCTTGGCGGCGATCTGGCCATACTGCGCGGCATCGCCAAGTACCTGCTGCAATGGGAACGCGAAGCGCTGGGGAGCGGCGGACCGGCGGTGTTCGATCGCGACTTCATCGCCGAGCACACCCATGCCGTCGATGCCTATCTGGAGGCGATCGATGCCACGCCGTGGGCGCAGATCGAGCAGCAGTCCGGGCTCGAACGCGACGCGATCGGCCAGGCCGCCGCGATCTACCGCGACGCCGGGCGGACCATCGTCTGCTGGGCCATGGGTATCACCCAGCACCATCATTCGGTGGCGACCATCCAGGAGATCGCCAACCTCTTGCTGCTGCGCGGCAACCTCGGCAAGCCTGGGGCCGGTGCCTGCCCGGTGCGCGGCCACAGCAACGTGCAGGGTGATCGCACCATGGGCATCAATGAGCGGCCGCCGCTTGCGCTGCTCGATGCACTGCAGCGCCAGTTCGGCCTGCCGATGCCGCGCCAGCCAGGGCACAACACGGTGAAGTGCATCCAGGCCATGCTGGCCGGCGAGGTGAAGGTGTTCATCGGCCTGGGCGGCAACTTCGCCCAGGCCACGCCGGACAGCCCGCGCACGCAGCAGGCGCTGCGCAACTGCGCGCTGACCGTACAGATCAGCACCAAGCTCAACCGCAGCCACCTGACCATGGGCCGCGACGCGCTGATCCTGCCCTGCCTCGGCCGCACCGACATCGACCGCCAGTCCTGCGGCCCGCAGGCGGTTACCGTGGAGGACTCGTTCAGCATGATCCACGCCTCCCGGGGCCAGCTGGAGCCGCTGTCGACGCAGATGCGTTCGGAGCCGGCCATCGTCGCCGGTATCGCCGCCGCCACGCTGGGCAAGCGCCCGGTGGACTGGCTCTGGCTGGTGGAGGACTACGCACGAATCCGCGAGCTGATCGCGGCGACCATCCCGGGTTTCGCCGGCTTCGACCACCGCCTGCATCGCCCTGGCGGTTTCTATCTGGGCAACGCGGCCGCGCGCCGGGAATGGAACACCGCCAGCGGCCGCGCCGAGTTCAAGGCGCATGCGCTGCCGGCCGACCTGTTGCCCGAGCAGGCCCGCTGGCCGGGCATGAAGGCCGATTTGATCCTGCAGACACTACGCTCCCACGACCAGTACAACACCACGCTATACGGCCTGGACGACCGCTACCGCGGCGTCAAGGGGATGCGCAAGGTGGTGTTCGTCAATCCGGCCGACATCCAGCGGCTGGGCCTGGAAGCCGGCCAGCAGGTCGATCTGGTTTCGCTATGGGACGACGGCATCGAACGGCGCGTAAGCGGCTTCACCCTGCTCGCCTACGACACGCCGCCGGGTCAGGCTGCCGCCTACTACCCGGAAACCAACCCGCTGGTGCCACTGGAAAGCTTCGGCGCGCGCAGCTATACGCCGACGTCGAAGTCGGTCGGTATCAAGTTAGAACCGTCAGTCGGAAGAAATAACCAGATCGCTCTAGGTAGCTGCAGTTGAAGTCACTTCCTTGGGTAAACCGCTCGGCGGGCTTATCGCCTGACAGCACTCTCGCCCATGAGCACTGAGAAACGTTGCGCATCGAACATAGATTCAAGAAAACCTGGCGAACGCAGCGGAATTGAAGCGTCAGCAGATGAAGTCCTGGTGGTCACCTCCCGTTATCAGGGGGCGGGTATAGACTCGCTCCGAGTTCTCACGGAGATCGTGATGTCCACTTCGCACGGAAAGCACGAGAACGCCCAGCCGCAACATCAGGGCCACTATGGCCGTTTGCTGTTGATGATGGCGCTCTCCTTCTTGGCCATGTACGCCTTGATGTATTCCATGGTCGATCAGTGGGCCAATGTCTACAACAACATCAATCAGTTCTACATGGCAGGCCTGATGGCCTCTCCCATGCTGCTCATTGAGTTGTGGCTCATGTCCGGAATGTACCCGGATCGTCGGCGAAACCTGATCCTTGCCGGCGCGGCGGTGGTATTCATGCTGTTCTGTTGGTGGGGCATTCGCAGCCAGGCTGCCGTCACAGACCGGCAGTTCATACGCTCCATGATTCCGCATCACGCGGGAGCGATCCTGATGTGTGAGGAGAACCGCCTCAAGGATCCCGAACTGGCCAAGCTATGCCAGGACATCATTGCCTCCCAAACGCAGGATATCGCTCAGATGAAGCAGTTGCTCTCAGAGCGTTCCCGTTAACGCTGCTTCGCCTTCATCTTCGCCTTGGCGCCAGCCATGCTCCTTCCAAGGTTGGCGTCTATGGAGCAAAAATACCCCGCTCCCGTCGATCGGTGGAGCGGGGTATTTGACGTCTAACCGTCTCGCTGTTATTTCGCTGCCGCCTCAGCTTCATGGAGCTTTGCAAGCGCCTCGTACTCTGCGGCGGTCTCTTCCTGGAGCTTGGTCAGCCGGTCACAGTGCCGTGCCATCGACTGCCCCGTGGCAGCTCCAGACTTGAAGTTCTGGTGGTCGTGCCGATAGGTGTTGCGCATCGCCTTGTGCTTCTCGGCTTCAGCCAGCGCGTCGCCGGCCAGCGTGCGGTAGTACGCGGCGATGGCCAGATGATTCTCCGGCTTGTCCGCCATATCGTTGAGCAGCTTCACGATCGGTTCTTCGGTGGGCTGCTGCGCGTAGACCGGAACGGCTACTGCGAACATCGCACACAACAAAATGACCCACGACGCTTTGATGGATTTCATGACAATCTCCTGGTGGCTGAGGGGAGGAACGCCCGATATCAGCCTAGGAAGGGCCTGCTTACAGCTGAATGACCCAGTCATTACATTTGCGTAATCATCTTGTCACTTCTTGAACGCGAACAGAGTGGCATCCGAAGTGGCACTTTCTTCCGGTAGGACCTTCCTCCAGTGCCGGCGTCGTATTACGAGGAGATTGCGGCATCGTAATGTCGGGGTCA
>NZ_JACBXH010000052.1:0-22783 GCF_041381355.1 Pseudomonas sp. LM13 | reverse complement strand
CTAACCCCCTGGGGTAAGGGTATTGCTCCGCTATTTCCGCCCTAAAATTCGCTTTCCCACTAGCTTTTGTCAGATAGTCCAACGGGATAGAACACATCAAACCCGTCATATCGAGTAACGCGTGTCTCGCTTTAAAAACCACAGAGAAGGCACCGTCGATATGCGCGACATGCCGCCCAGATATCGCAGGGGTAAGGGTTCTTTCACCACTTTGACTAAGCATCTTCCTTATGACTAATCGATAGTACTCTGTTACCGCTTTCGCATCGCTGTGACCCTCCTCTCGCCAGCCTACCTTTGGCACACGACGGGCATATTCTGCGAGGGAACACGCGGGGACGTAGTTGCTGCGTGGCAGGTAGTGCTCCGGCAGGCTTTCAAGGTCGAGGGAGTCGTAGGCTAGTGGCGTTGAACATACTAAACGCGGCGTTTTGCTGAGCGGGTTGGCAACAAAGAAGTGCGGACCAGAGAGCACGACTTTGTCTGGATCGGAGGCAAATCCCTGTTCGTCGGTGCTTCGACGGCGAATGGTGCCATCCTTCTGCGCGCCGGTTTCGTGCCACATTTCTAGGGTGAAGTAATCGCCCTTCAAATCGCACAACCGGCGCGTCACGCGGGCAAACTTTTCTAGCACCGAGACCAGCTCGCGACTATGCACCGCAGGTAGCCGGGCCTGCAGTGGTGGCGTACCGGGGGCATCGTACAGCTGGACAAAGGTAGCTAGTACTTCACCGTCAACGTTGATTACTCTGTTTTTGTGTCCCGTGAAGTTCCATCCTCCCAAATCATGCTTGATACTTGGAGTAACTCCACCACCTGGATGCTCTAGGCTTGCATTGACGGTGCTCGGGAGGAAGACATTTGCCATCGTGGAAAATCTAGGCTGCGGTTGAGCACACGCATAAACATTGATGCTGTACGTAACCCAATGCAGCACCTCGGAGAAGAGGTGCTGCACATTCACAAATTGATAGTGAGCCCGTAACCGTGGATACAACTCGGAACGCAGCATCCCGCCTTTAGGATCGTCGTACACCCCTTCAGGATGCAGTAGTGCCTGTACGCCGCTGCCAATCTTCCAGACAAGTGGCAGGAAGCATTTGTAAAGATTGTTCTGCTGCCCTCTGAGCATTGGATAATTCTGCTCAGCATTCACAAACGTCCCTAGCCCCTCCATAGCAACACACTCGATCAGATAGTCCACTCGCGCCTGCGGTAGTGCACCAAATACCGCCTCCCGCTGGTCGGAGGCCTGCTTTGCGCTTAGTTTTCGAATGGCAAAGCGCGGGTCAAAGTCCGACAGCAGCGCCTGCTCGTTCCACTCCAGCTTGATCCATGGCGGGTTGCCAAGGATCACATCGAAGCCTCCACGGGCTTTGAATACATCGGCAAATTCCAGGGCCCAATGCATAAAGTGCTGCTGACCAGCTACCTGCTGCGCTACTTGTAGCTGCGGCAAAGCCTCAACCAACGCGGCGATATCGACATGACCGTAACGGTCGCGCTCGGGGGTGAAGTCCAGCCCCTGTTGCGGCTGGGTTTCCGGGAAGAGGTCATCGGCAGTGGGGCTGGCCAGGCTGGCATTGCCCAGCAGCACAGTCTCCAGCACAAACCACCAATGCTCACGGCTGGGCAGCTCGCTGGCTTTGTCCAGCGGCCAGAACCACAGGGCGCACCAGGCATCCATCACCAGCTTAAGGCGGCGGTAGGGACTGGCATTTTTCTGCGCCTCGCTCAGCATCTCGCGCTGGTAGATGGCGTCTTTCTGCGCGGTGCTGGTGGGCGCACGGTTAGCCGCCGGGTCGGGCCACACGTGCAGCTCATCGCAGGTGGCCCTGCGCACCCGCGCGAGCTCCTCAGCGTGTTGCTGCCAGAGTTTTTCTGCCGCCTCACTCAGCGCCTGCACACGACGCACTTCATCTTTAGTCAGCGGCGCGGTAAATGCCTTGCGCCATTGCTTGAACTGCTCGAAGGCGGCTGGCTCCAGCGCCTTGACCACCTTATCGCTGACCATGCCCATGCCTTCTGCGGGCAGCAGGAAGTGGTAAATCTCGGTGGCCTGCGGGGCCTGCGTCAGCGGCAATGCCTTGGGTGCAGCGGCGCGCCAGTCGCGCTCGGGCAAACCGTTCTCGCCTTTGCCGGGAGTAAGCTGGGCGGTGCTGAATACCTCACGGCGAGCACCGACCAGAGAGTTGCCGTTGTACAGCTGCAAGCCGAACCAGGGCACATGGCTACCCTTGAAGATGGCGTTGAGCCAGAGCGAGACCTCGGCCAGTTCCACTGCAATGGGGTTCAGGTCCACACCGAAGACATTGCTGTCGGCGATGTACATCTTCACCCGCTGCTTTTCTTCGGTGTACTGCTCGTGCGGGATGCTTTGGCCCAGCTCCTTCTGCTTGGCCTGCAGGTAGGCTTCGGCAAGCTGGTTAACGGCTTCGTTCAAGAATGCTGCGCTGCCCATGGCCGGCTCGCAGATGGTGAGCTGGAGAATCTCGTCTGCCGTTTTGCCGGGAAGAATTTCCTTCAGCGCATGTTCCACCAGGCACTGGGTCAATACTTCCGGGGTGTAGTAGGAGGCGGACTTTTCCCGGGCGCGACCGGCCAGGCGGTAGATAAAGGTGCCCCTGGCGTATTTACGCGGGTTGCCGCCAAACAGGCGCTCGGCGTCGGTGTACTGGCCGATGGCGCTGACCGGGACGAAATAGGCGGCTTCCAGTGGGTCGAGTTCGGCGTCCTTCTTCTTGTCCGCGGCGGAGCTTTCCGGCTCGTCGCCGCTGTCGAGGTCGTCATCGCTGCCGGTGTCTTCCCCCTCCTCGCCTGTGCTGGCCTTTTTACCTTTGGGGTCGGGGCGGACTTCGTAGAGGTCTTCCTCGGCAAAGAAGCCACGGAAGGACAGCAGGGACTCGTAGACGGCGCCGAGCTGGTTGATGCCCAAGGTGCCGTAGCTGATACGGCCCCGGCGACGCTTGCCACCGCCACGGGACAGCGACATCAGCTCGATCACCTGTTGCAGCACGCGGTTGCGCAGCTTGACGCTGCCCAGCAGCGGCGTGCGCGCCGGGTCGAACAAATGGCCTTGCAGCGGGGCGATGGTAAAGCCGGTGTCGAGCAGCAGGTCGTTCCCTGCGGTGAAGTCCATCTGCCCACTGTTGTCCGCGCGACGTGGGAAGCCCTGCCAGATCAGGCCGAACAGCTGCTTGAGGCTTTCATGGAAGTAATAACCCTCCTGCGCCTCGCTGGTGGTCAGGGGAGTCTGTTCCAGCTCGCGCAGGTGCTCGACGCTGTAGCCCTTGAGGTAGGCCTCGGCGTCGATGGGCGCATAGCCCAGCTCGGGGCGCGCCTCGATGTAGAAGAGGAACAGCAGGCGGTACATGTAGCGCAGGCTTTCGCGGCTGAGCTGGTCGGCCAGGTCGGTGTCGTTGCGCTCGTAGACCTTCTCCTTGGCCACGGTGCGCTTGTACCAGATGGCCTCATTGGCGATCAGCTCGATGCATTCACGCAGGGCGTACTTAAGGTCGGTGGAGACCTCGAAGGCATGCTTGTGGGAGTTGTCGTCCAGGCTGTCGAGCAGGGCTACGCCGCCTTCGGCGGGCAGTACCGACTGGCTGCCTGCCAGTGCCGCCAGGGCACGCAGCAGTTTGTCGTCACGCGGGCCGAACAGATCGGGCAATTTGAAGCTAAGCAGCGCCTTGCGTCCCCACTTGCTGCGCTCGATCAGCAGCCACTCCTCGTGGTGCACCAGCAGCACCCAGCGCGGCGGGTGGTCGTCGGCGAACAGACGACGGCTGAGGGTTTCTTCCCAATCGCTGTCGGCCTGGCGGCTTTTGCCGTGGCTGTCGGTCGCCTGCGGCTTGAGCTGCAGCGGCCCCAGTTCTTCGTCATCCACTCCGGCAATGGCGGCGGCGATCACCAGCAGCGGCTGGTGCTTGGCATCACGGTAGGTGGCCAGCACCGGCAGCTCGCCATCAGCCAGGGCGAGGTTTTCCGGCGCCAGCTGGTAGCCGATAGCCTGCAGCAGTGGCTGCACCAGATCGATAAACAGGCTGGCACGATCGCTGGCCTTGCGCTCAGTGAGGAAGCGCTGGCGGGCGCGGAAGTAGCCGTTGGCGCCCGAGGCCGTGCGCAAGCGGGCGATGGGGCTGTCGGCGCCCTGCTCCTTCCACTGGTCGAACAGGGGCTTGAGGTCTTTTTCAAGTATCTCGTCCAGGTAGTGCTGGCTGTAGAACTCGTTGGCGTTGGTCAGGCCGGCAATGGCAAAACTCATGGGGTTTCCTTCCTTACGCCATCAGGGCCGCGACCACGGTGAACTGGGCGCGGTCGTCCAGTTGCAGGGTGTCGCGTATCCATTGCTGGTAGTTGTTGAACAGCTCGGCGGTGTCGCTTTCCTTCTGCTTGCGCTTGGCCGCGTTGACCTGCTCGATGCCCTTGGCGAAATCCAGCTCCAGCTGGGCGGTGTGTTTGTCCTGAAGGGTTTTCAGCTTGCTCAGCTCGCGGTCCAGGCGTGCCCGGGAGTCGGCATCGAAGGCCTGCTTGATCGGCCTGATATGCTGCTGGGCGGCCTGAATCACGTCTGGCAGAGACGCTTGCAGGGCGCGGGCATCCGGGGCGTTGCCATCGTTGGCGCGAATGTTGGCGCCGCTGCCGAGGTTGCCGGCCAGACCGGTGCGCTGCAGGGCATCCTCCAGACGGAGCACACCCTGTACCTGCCCGGCGGCATTGAGTTGCACGCCCATCCACTCGGCGAGCACGGCCTGGCCGCGCCGGTTGGGCACCTGCGCCAGGACCAGCACGATGGCCTCGCCAGCATTCAGCCCCTGCGCCACGCGCAGTAATGGAGCGCGCTGACGACCGAACAGAGCCATCAGCTTGTAGTCGAGCCACTGGGCAATGGGGTGCAGCGCCCAGAGGTAGTGCAACTGCGGCCAGGCGTTAGTATCACGGGCCTGGCGGATGGCGGACTCGACCACAGTTTTGTCGGCACTCAGGGCGAAGGTGTTGTCCTCCGGCCACATCTCGCTGGCCAGATCGCGCTTGAGCAGCAACGCCAGGTCACGACTGGGCTGGAGGCTCAGTGTGCGGCGTGCGTCATCGCTTTTGATTTCAGCATGTTCGCGCGGCGACTGTTGCGCCAGCCAGCGCAGGGCGTCGCGCAGGTAGATGTAGCTGTCGCTAAACAGACTGGTGAGCTCAGCAGTAGGCGCTGCCAACGCTGCGGTACTAGCAGGCGCAGGGCTCGCGCTGCTGGGTACGCTCGCGCCCCACAGCGCCTCGAAGGGGTCGATATCATCACCGGCCAGAAGCGCGGCGAACTCATCTACCGTACTGTTGCCTTCGATGGCCTTGGCCACTTCGACAGTTTCCAGCTCCTCGTCGTACAGCCCCATGAAGGCGGATGGATCGCCGATGTTCTTGGCAGCCTGCTCGTCCTTGTCGATGAGGATTTCCAGGTAGCGCAAGTCACCGCGAATACGCTCGTGACGTGGCTCGGTCAGCAGATAGCCGATTTTCGGCGCTTGCAGCTGGCCGTAACGATCCACACGGCCGTTGCGTTGCTGGAACACCATCAGCGACCAGGAAATGTCGAAGTGGATCAGGCGATGGGCTTGGTAATGCAGGTTAAGACCTTCGGAGGCGACATCCGAGGCAATCAACAAGCGCAGCGGCGAATGGGTCTTTCCGAAGTCTTCGACTGTTTGCTGGATGTCCTGATCAGGCAATTGGCCGTGCAGGATTTCTACGGCCTCGGGTTTTAAACCGAGGGCCTTGGGCAGCTCTTGCTGGAGAAACTTCAGGGTTTCCACCCGCTCGGTGAAGATCACAAGGCGGTCACTTGGGTCTTTGCCATCCCACTGCCAGTGCTGGCCTTGTTTAAGCTGGCTGATGAGGTGCTGCAGCTTGCTGAACTTGTCGGCGCTGATGGCTTGCACCAGACCTTGCAGGTCGCGCAGGCCGTCCAGATCAGGATGCTGCGCGTCTTTTGCTTCCAGCTTGCGGATGCGCTCTTTCAGCGTTTGCAGGCAGGCGGCCGGGGATGAGAACAGCGCTTTTTCCAGCACGGTGCGGAACAGCATGGCGCCTTCACGCGCACCAGTACCGTCGCTATTGAGCTTGAGCTCGGCCAGGGCATCGAACGCGAGATTTTCTGCCGGGCTGGCGGCGCATGCCAGGCGGAAGACTTCTCGCTCAGGGAACTCCTGCTTCATCTGCTCGCGGACGTCTTTCTTGAAGCGGCGAACAAAGAGGTGATCGACATCCTCACGGGTGTAGTCCGCACCGGATGGCAGCACGGTGGGGTCGAGCATGCGCATCAGGCTGGCAAAGCTGTCCTTCTTACCGTTGTGCGGAGTTGCGGTGAGCAGGATCAGAGCATCGGAGCGCTGTGAAAGCAGTTCGGCAAGGCGATTACTCTGGGTGCGGTTCCCCTTATAGGAGACGTTGTGGGCCTCGTCGATGATGATCAGGTCCCACCACGCCTTTTCCAAGTAGTGGCGATACTCGCTGTCGCGCTTGAGTGTATCGACCGAGATGATGGTGCGGTCGTAGTAGTTGAACGGGTTGTGGTTGGCCGGAATATCACGGCGGATGCGCTGGATGCCGGCCGAGTCCAAGCGGGTAAGCGGGATGGTAAAGCGGTTCCAGAATTCCTGCTGGAACTGGCGCATCATGCTTTTGGTGGTGACTACGAGGATGCGCCGGGCCTTGCCCCTGCGCATCAACTCGGCGGTGAGGATGCCGGCCTCAAGGGTTTTACCCAAGCCGACGGTGTCGGCGATCAGTAATCGCGGACGTAGCTGCTGCAGCACCTGATGGGCAGGCTCCAATTGGAAGGGCAGCGCATCCATGACACCGTGCTGACCAATCACTACCGATTCGTTTTGCAGCGCAGACTGGCGCAGACGCGCCTCGATAAACAGACGCGAGGCAATGAATGTGGGGGACTCATCGTAGACCAGCTCGGTTTTCGCCGGATCAATCAGGGTGACGTCTTCCAGCTCGGTGAGGAACAACGCATGACGATTGCGCACGGTTTCCGACACACCAATGCAGGAGAGCTGCCAGCCACCAAGATTGCATTGGTCTGCATTCTGGATGATCCACTCTTCGTCACGAATAACCGCGCGAGCACCGGGGGCTGGGGCTTGGGTAAGTTGCATGTTGCATCCTTGTGCTTTTGCTTGCACAGCACGCCTTACGCCATTTGGCCGAGGACCAATGCTGCAGCTTTTTCTGCTGGTGCTACGCGATGATTTAACTGAGTGCGCCTGTGCGGGCGGATGCTCAACAGGCTTATCCCTGAGCACACGGCATCCCTGACATTATCCGGCCACCATAGCCATTCAAAAACCCGCGGTAAAGGCTCTAGAGCTAAGTGACCAGATCAATCAGCAGCCTCACACCACCCACCTTCATCGTCAGGCAGCCACAACTTACCCTGCTCAAAATGCAGGTAGGCTCTCCACCCTTCAATCGCCCCAAATGGCAGGTCGAAATCCACATCGAGCACTTGTACATGGGCACCAAAATGCTTTTCCATAAAGCCAGCCAGGCGATCAAAAAACCCACCGGGAAGCTTCGTACTTGAGGTCATGTAGCAAGAAGTGCCGTTGTCAAAAATATCGCAAGGTCTGACTACCGACCATAACGTTGCGGGTTCCTGAGCTGGATTTTGCGAAGCCCACTCACTGGCAAATTGATGAATTAGCTTGTGCCACTTACCGTCACCATAGGGACCTTCGATACCCCACATATCAATAACGAAAAACACCTTGATCTGTTTCGGTTTACGCCTCGTTGGCGTGAAGGCTGTGCTGTCTGTCATCTCGAACTCCTTGCAGGAAAGCTATGCCTGACGGTCTGGGTTACCTGCACCTATTTGCTGATCACAAGTCACGCTGTAACTGTACCCTCAACCCATCAGCAAATTTCAATTGCCGCTGCAGCTACTCGACATGTGCTTTTTCTGCACGCAGACCTGCAGTTAGCTCACGTATCTCATCCTCCTGCTGATAGATCCTAGCCTGCATCTCTTTTTCTTGGCCCTGGCAACCCTGCAAGGCAGAGATCACCTGACGACGTCGCAGCACTTGCCAGCACAAAGCAATGCCAGCAATGACCACCAGCAATATGCTGACTCCGATCACTCCCCAAGACAGCATCATCACACTTACTCTTGATCCTCCTTGCACCAGATGGCTCGTTGAAACCAACTTGAACGCTGCAATCATGATATGTAATGTTTTATTACGCATCTAGTGTTTACTCGTACAGGTAAAGTTTTCGAGCAGATGGAGTGGCTATGAAACGCAAGCAATAAATCGAATCGGTACGCTGGGATTTGGCGCTGCGCTATTGCCTCATCGAGACGGTGGCCTGGTGGGAGGGTCGGCTGACCACGAACCACCTGATGCAAAGCTTTGGCATTAGCCGTCAGCAAGCGTCCAAGGACATCAACTCCTATATCAATGAACACGCTCCGCAGAACCTGGAATATGACAAGCATTTGAAGGGGTATGTGCCGAGCAAGCAGTTCGCTCCACTGTTTATCGACGACAGCGCCAGTGCCTACCTGCACCAACCAAAACCATGACCGCGCCCCACATGTTGAAGGACTGGCCTTGGCCTATGCGCATACCGAGGTGCTGCAAGTGCCTGATCGCACGGTACGCCCGGAACTGCTACGCCCCCCCTCCTTCGGGCCTTCCGCGAAGGCCTGCGCTTGGAGTGCGACTATGTGTCCTTCACCACGCCGGAGGCTGAAACTCGGCTGATCGCACCACACACTCTGATTTACACAGGTATGCGCTGGCATGTGCGCGCCTATTGCGAGAAGAACAAGGATTACCGTGACTTCGTGCTTAGCCGCTTTCGCGGTGTGCCGGAGTTGATGGACGATGGGACCGAAAATACACGCGAGCAGGATCCGGGTTGGAGTACGCAGGTGCAGGTCATCATCGAACTGGACTCACGCCTGAAACCCGAGCAGCAGGCAATTATCGAGACTGATTACGGCATGCAGGATGGCCGCTTGGTTATCGAGACCCGCGGTGCGCTGGTGCAATACGTGCTGCAGCGTTATCGGATCGACACGACCAAAGTGCATGCCAAAGCGATGGCGCAGCAAATTGTGGTGGTCAATTTGGATGAGTTACAGGGGTGGCTGTACTAGCAAGTAGCTTCGTTTCAGCCAGACTGAAACCGACTTAGCTGGTCTCAACATCCACAAACTTCAAGTGAGGTTCAAATGCTCTACGAAAACTCCTACATGGAAACTTATGCAGCTGATCACGTAACCCTGGATCAGCCATGCAAGGTGCGAGTTGAGGCTGGAATCCTCACCATCGAGTATTTAGCTGACGGCGAGCACACGTCCTACCGCGGTCAGGAACAGGGGCCAGGCCACTTCGAACTACATGGCAATGGCTTTGATGGCAGGGCCACTCTTCATATGTTCGAGGGTTCGAACATCTTGGAAGGCGGCTGGGTAGAGGAAGGGGCAAAGGGTATGTGGCGAATTCGGCTCGGCTGAGAGTCAATCATCAGAAATTGCCGCACGACGCTTACGACGCATTTCGTCGCAAGCATGATTCACGATTGGTGCTCACTGTATTTAGGGGACGCACCATGGATAGCCTCATCAAGGAAAACCTCGAATCTCTTCTGCAGGAAACCTCGAACACCAAACGCCTGGGCCGTCGAATTATCAGCCTCGCCGGCTTTCTCAGCCCTTCTGAACCACCGGCGCATTTGCAGGAGCAACTGAGCAATCTGTCGCGCCTGTTGATTCAGCAAGATGCATTCGATGCCTTGCTTGAACCCGTCACGCTGATGTCCAGAGCGGGACTGACTCACACGCTGGATGCTCACGCCATGCGCGCAATGCTCGCCAGCCTGGAAGAGGCGCGCAAGCAAATCGCGGCGCTGGAGGATATCAACTACGCCCAACTTATCAGCTGGTTGGTCAGCTCGGCCGTAGGCCGCAAGATCATTCGCCTGAAAACTGCCGAGTGAGGGCACGAAATGCCTCCATTAAAAACCAATCTCCCGAAGTACGGCCCAAGCTTTAGTGTCATGGATTTTTTTACGTTTACAGAGACCATGCGGGCAACTTTCTATCCAGACAATCCGGTGCCCAACTTTGAGTTAAGCGACTTGCTCTTTGTCATCAGTGCACCGCTTGACTACTACCCACCTGCGGATGACAAGCGTGCCACGGTGTATTTCGATCAAAGTGACTGCTCACGCGCACTGCCCGAGAATGCTTATCAGATCACATGCCCCCATCACATAAGTACGCATGAATTTAGGAAATGGGCTGAGCAAGGCATCCATATGCTTACGCACGCCTTCATGCACACCGGCTTTGTCTGCATCGACATTACGGATTTGATACGTGTTCTGCGAGCCTGCGAAAGCCAGAAGCTACTTTTAGAGATCATCCCCTATGACGACCCTCTCGAAGTCCCCTGGGAACAACTACAACGCTTCCGCTTTAGAAATCTCTTTGCTTCGTTGTTTGCTAGCCACGATTTAACAATGCAAATGTACTCAGACCTCGGAAATGCTCTTGAAGAAATCAGCCCAAACGTCGACTGCATGATGCTCGCTGCCAACTACCACGCAAGCAATCCACCCGTGGTGATGCTCTTGGGAGAGTTGGAACCCTAAAGCCCTTGTAAGCGAACAAAGGGCTTCTGCGCACACAACCTGCGACACATTGCGTCGCAGGCATTCCTCACAATACCTCCACACTCTCTGGAGGACTCAATATGCCCACAGTCACTCGCAAATCTGGCCCACACAACCAGGACACATGCCCGCTTGCCCTGAACTGGATGTTCAAGCTGGTGATCGACTGCGGCGGCCATCGGGATTTCATCAACCACAGCTGCTTCAGTGATGATGATGTCGCTCGCGAGCTTGGCATCTACTGGCTGGTAAAGGCTGCCGAGGGTAATGATGAGGACGATTTCCCTATACCTGCGTTTCTCAGGCAGAGGGATCACACCCAGGAAGCAAATTTCCGGGAGCTGGCCCTTGCTGCACTCCACCGAGAGCGCAAGCTGTTCGACAAAGCGTTTCCCAAACCAGAATTACCAGACAACCTTCAGGCGAATCTGGCAAATCTAGCCCAGCTAATAGGCTTGGATGAAGTCGAGCAAAAGCTGATCGGCTTCTGCTCACTGATGAATACAGACGCCTTACTAGATGACTGTTGCAACCAGCTCGGCTACATCGGATTCAACCGCCTCGTCAGGGTGCTGAGCACACTGCTGGATATCCCACAGAGTGACCTGCGTTTGCGTCTTTCGGCAGAGGGACGCCTGGTGAAGTCAGGCTTAATTGAAGCAAACCTGCGCAGCGGCGTGCGCAACCACATGTCCGACCTGCTGGGCTTTAACAACAAGGATCTGCTGTTTTCCGTGCGTCACCACCAAGGTAGCGCTATCGGTTTGTTCCAGAGTGCCTTTCGCCCTGCACCCGAAAGCAGGCTTGAAGCCAAAGACTTTATTCACCTCGACACCCCGCTCAACATTACCCGCCCCTATCTGCAGCAAGCACTCGAAGCGAAAAAATCCGGGGTTAACATTCTTATCTATGGCCCACCCGGCACCGGTAAGAGCCAGCTCACACGCCTGCTTGCGAGCGAGCTACAAGCTGAACTCTTTGAAATTGCCTGCACTGATAACAGTGGTGATCCGATTGATCGGCGCGGACGCCTGTGCGCGTTAAGGTCGGCCATGTGCGTACTCAACCAGCAGAAAACGTTGCTGGTGCTGGATGAGATAGAGGATCTATTCAGTGGCAGCAATGAGCTGGCAATGTTTATGGGGGGCCAAGAACGGCAAAAAGGCTGGATCAACCGCATGCTTGAGGAGAATTCAATCCCCTGCTTCTGGCTGACCAACAACATCAGGGCCTTGGATAATGCCTACATCCGGCGTTTCGACCTTGTGCTCAAGCTGGAAAACCCACCCAGACTTCAGCGTGAAGGCATCATCCGCAATGCCAGTGACAACCGTCTGAGCCAGTCGTTAATCGAGAAGCTCGCCGACCATGAACAGCTCATGCCTGCCGTCATCACGCGGGCCATAGATGTGGCAAACAGCCCGGCTCAGGACGCATCTGCGACCTTGGACACTACAGTCGAGTTTCTGGTCAACGCCACACTGCAAGCCCAAGGGTTTGCGCGCCTAGGGCAAAATCGTTTGCAGGCATTGCCTGAGTTCTACAGCCCAGACCTGGCGAATACCAACATGCCTCTCGACGAACTGCTTACCGGGTTGCGCAATCATGGCGAGGCGCGTCTGTGCTTTTACGGCCCACCGGGCACAGGCAAGACCGCCTTTGGTCATTGGCTGGCGATTCAACTCGGTAAGCCGCTTCTGACTCGCCGGGCATCCGATCTCATCTCGCCCTACGTCGGCATGACCGAACAGAACTTCGCCCGAGCATTTGAGCAAGCTACTGATGATGATGCTGTATTGCTCTTGGACGAAGTTGATAGTTTTCTGCAAGACCGTCGAAAAGCACGCCACAGCTGGGAAGTAAGCGCGGTAAACGAAATGCTGACGCAGATGGAGAGCTATCGCGGACTGTTTATAGCCTCCACGAACCTGATGGAAAACCTCGACGAGGCCTCATTGCGACGCTTCGATTTGAAAATCAATTTCGACTACCTCGGCGCTGAACAAATCACCAACCTGCTTCGACGGTACCTGCGGCAAATGGGACTGAAAAAGCCAGATAGCCTTAAGCTCGCCAGACTACTTCGGCAAAGCTGCCTGACCCCAGGTGACTTTGCACTGGTCGCACGACGTGCACGCTTCCAAGCATTCACCAATGCCAATCAGGTGGTTGATGCGTTACTGGCCGAAAGCAGCTTAAAAACCGCCACGACCATGAGAGCGATTGGTTTTGCTGAGTGGTAGAACGTTGCCCCAAGGTCATCTTCAAACACCCAACAAAGCAGATCAGTTAAGCGGCAAGGCAGGAGTGCGAAATGGTTGATGCAGCGGCGGGAACATGCCAAGCCTACAACGCCGATGATTTCGAAGGCGCTGCAGAGCGGTTGCTGGGGAAGAGATATCAAATTTTAAAAGAGCTGGAGGCGACAACTACGCAAATCTGCAGCGCATTTAGTGAAGCGTTTTTTAGCGGGGAGCTGGGCGAGAACGACGAAAACCAAAACGACATCAGCTTGATGCTGACGGCCTCAACAGAATTTTTCCTAGGGGCCGGCCAGCAGCTCATCTCGGATTCACAGCCGCAGACGATGCCGCGACCTAAATTAGAGCTGGCTGATTTGCTGCGCAGTGACACCCCTCCAGATCGCGCTGATTTTTGTGTGGGCCCACCGCCCCAACGTTGATTGAAGCGATTGGGCACATCATGATGCTGGCATGCAGCCGATTTTATGGATGAACACCGTGCCATCAGCCACCAGTCGCAGCACACTGACCCGCCAATGGGAACTGCTCAAGCTGCTGCCACCCAAGGGTCCGGGTATCACAACGCTTGAGTTGCAAAGCCTACTCAGTGACGCAGGGCACCCGACCACCAAGCGCACCATCGAACGTGACCTCGTCGAGCTTTCCAGGCTTTTCCCACTGCAATGCAACAGCAAAGGCATGCCCTACGGCTGGCACTGGATGCCCGGCAAAAGTGCCGAGCTTCCTGGCATCTCACTTAGCGAAGCTCTTACCTTGCGACTGGTGGAAGACAGCATCAGGCCATTGATTCCGACCTTTATGCTTAAAACACTAGAGCCGCGCTTCAACCTGGCCCGGCAAAAGCTGGAAGCCATGAGCGAAGAAAATCCTTCAGCTCGTTGGCTGGACAAGGTGGCAAGCGTACAGCCAGAACTCTCCCAGACCCCTCCCGATATCAAAGCCGACCTCTTGGAAATTATTCAGCAAGCATTGATGAACGACATCCAGCTCAGCTGCCGCTACTACTCAGCCCACAAAAATCAGTTCCACAACTTCACACTTAACCCCTTGGGTCTTGTACAGCGAGCACACACCACCTACCTCATTGCCACCGCCGAACCCTTCGACGACATCCGCCAATTCGTTGTTCACCGTTTCGAAGAAGCGCGCCTGCTCGCAAGTGCCAGCTGCAAACCCGACGGATTTAATTTGCAGGACTATGTCGAAAGCGGCGCCATGCAGTTTGGTACACACGAGAAGATTCAGCTTGAAGCCTGGGTGAGCGAAAGCCTCGCCCGCCTTCTGCAAGAAGCCCCCATTTCACATGACATGCTGCTGGTTGCAGAGGATGACGGCTCAAAACTGACCGCTACGGTGAATGACAGCTGGGAGCTGAAGTGGTGGGTGTTATCTCACGCAGGGGCTATTCAGGTTCATAAGCCACAAGGGCTGCGAGATGAGATCACTCAGCGGTCGCGGGCTGCTCTGGAGCTGCATGAGCGCTAGAGGACTTTAGCCGGGTTGTCCGCTGAAATGACCGTAAGCGCTCCACCTTGATATTCAGCTCGACCAGGGCGGCCAGACCGTTGATGGATTTGCGAAAGCCGACGGGCTTGGGATAGAGGTAGACCTTCTGCACCTTGGCGTCGGGACGCATCATGACGGGGCTCCACTGGGGAAAACAGGGAGCCCAGCATCCGGAAACGGATAGCTCAGTTGAAGGTGTGGTTATGGAGCGCTTACAAATGACCAAACCAATAGACGAATCACATCACCTCAGCCGTCAGCGACCTCAGACCTACGACCCAAGTCTCGCTTATCGCTGAGAGCTAGACGGCGATTTTCAAGGTAGTTGTCGCGTGAGCGTGTCACGCTGCCTTTGATGTTTGCTGCAGTACCGCTTCCCGCTCCGGGTTCAGGCACACGATTGGTGCCAGCACCCAGTTCCTGATGTTGCCGCTCCAGCGCTCCGGGTGCCGTGCACGCGCCGCCTCGTACAGCTCGATACGCTTGCGCAGCAACTCTTCCGCCTGGCCAGTATGTCGCTGCGCCGGGGTCACGAACTTCAGGGCGCTGTGGCGATGTTCATGGTTGTACCAGGCCACGAAGCTGTTCACCCAGTTCCTGGCCTGCTCCAGCGTGTCGAAGGGCCGCTCCGGCCACAGCGGGCAGTACTTCGCCGTGCGGAACAAGGCCTCGGCATAGGCGTTGTCATTGCTCACCCGCGGGCGGCTGGAGCTGACCGCCGATGGCGGGCAAACCGCTTTCGTGATGCGCCTGGCCGATCCGGAGCATGACCCGGAGCATCTCTTGCGGGAAGTGTTCATGCTGCTCTGGCATCGTTTCGCCAGCTGGCTGGTGGGCCAGCGCATCGGATTGCGGGAGGTGCACTTCGACTACCCGCAACCGGCCAACCATGCCGAGTACAGGCTGATGTTTCCCTGCCCGGCACGCTTCTCGATGCCCGATTGCCGCCTGGTGCTCGACCCTCAATGCCTGGACATGCCGGTGGTCCAGACGCCCGCCACGCTGCGTGAACACCTGCGGCGGGCGCCGCTGGAATGGTTCACGCGCCCGTCCTACCAGGCCGCCTTCACGCGCAGCGTCAGTGACCTGTTCCAATACGATGGCGCGTTCAGGGACCTCGGTATCGAAGCCGCGGCAGCGGCGCTGCATATCACCGAGCGCACCCTGCGGCGGCGTCTTGCCCTCGAAGGTGCCCGCTTCCAGGCGCTCAAGGATGGCCTGCGCCGCGACCTGGCCATCCACTACCTCAGTCAGGCTGGGCTGCCGATCAGTGAAATCGCCCAGCGTCTCGGTTTCTCCGAACCTTCGGCTTTCACCCGTGCCTTTCGTCAGTGGACCGGCGACAGCCCACGCGCCTATCGGGAAGCAGCGCGGGCCTGAACGCCTAGCCGCGCAAGCGCAGCGGATCCACCAGGCGTGCCGCTACGGCCATGCCGACCAGATCGGCCAGGCGCTCGGCCTGCATGCGCTTCATCACCCGGGACCGATAGAGGTCGACGGTCTTGATGCTGATGTCGAGCTGGCGAGCGATTTCCTTGGTGGTGTAGCCCTGCACCAGCGGCAGCAGTACATCGCGCTCTCGCGGGGTCAGGCTGTCCAGGCGGGCCTGCAGGCTGACGTGCTCGCCGGTGCCGCCGGCACGTTCCTGACGACTGAGTGCCTGCTGCACGCTATCGAGCAGTAATTGCTCGTTGTAGGGCTTCTCGATGAAATCCACCGCGCCGGCCTTGAATGCGCGAACCACGATAGGCACATCGGCATGGCCGCTGACGAAGATCACAGGCAACTGCAGCCCGCGCGCGCGCATGGCCTCCTGAACCTGCAGACCGCCCATACCCGGCATCCTGACGTCCAACAGCACGCAGGCGTTATCCGCGCCATTGCAGGCTTCGAGAAACTCCCGCCCGCCGATGAACGGCCTGGCAGACAACCCCACCGACTCCAATAGCCAGACCGTCGAGTCGAGCATGCCCTGGTCGTCGTCGACGATATACACCACCTGCTCGTGAGCATCGCTCATCAGCGTTCCTCTGTTGTTATTGTCTTGATCGGCAGGCAACAGCGCATGCAGAGCCCTCCGTTCTCGCCCGGCTGGCCCTGCAACGCGCCGCCAAACCCCTCGATGATGCTGCGGCTCATCGGCAACCCGAGCCCGAGACCGTCCGGCTTGCGGGTAAAGAACGGCGTAAAGGCCTGCTCGAGTTCCTGCTCATCCAACCCACGGCCCTGGTCCGCAACGGCCAGGACCACCTCATCGGCCTGTCGCTCGGCGCGCAATACGATACGCGACGGCTGCCCCGGGTGGGCTTCGCGGTTCGCTTCTATCGCATTGCGCAAGAGGTTGATCAAGACCTGCTCGAGCAGCACGCGGTCGGCATAGACCCGTGGCAGGTCGGCGGCCAGCACCTGCTCGACGGTCACCTGGGCGGCAGCGGTCTCCCACGCGCAGAGGCGCACCGCGTCGCGCGCGACCTCGGCGACATCGAGCGGCTGCATGCGCCGCTGCCCCTTGCGCAGGAACGCCCGCAAGCGCTTGATCACCTCCGAGGCATGGTTGGCGTGCTCGGTAATCCGCTCCAGGCCCTGGGCCACGCGCTCGGCTGCTTGCGGATTCTGCCCCAGGCTCTGCAGGTAGCGCTGGCTGGCGCTGGCGTAGTTGACCACCGCCGCGAGCGGCTGGTTGATCTCATGCGCGATGCCGGATGCCAGCTCGCCGAGGGTGATGAGGCGCCCCGTATGCGCCAGCTCGTCCTGGTGGCGCCGCTGCTGCGCCTCGCGCAGCTCACGCTCGCTCATGTCGCGGGCCACCAGCGAGTAATAACGCTCGCCGCCGGTCGTCCGATGCGCCAGCAGCACGAGGGAAATCGGCACCGAGGCACCGCCGTCCTGTGCGAGCAGACGCGAATCGCAGCTCCAGACGCCCTCGCGCTCGGCGGTCGTGCGGCCGGTTCCGTGCAGCAGCGCCAGTACCTCGGTATCGAACAGCGCATCGAGCGCCGGCATCTGCCCATCCTGCAGACGCAGCGCTCGCCTTGCCGCCGGATTGAGATACGTCACCCGCCCCTCGGCATCGATGAACAACACCAGGTCAGTGTTTACTTCCACCACCTCGGCCAGACGCCGGCGGTTCTCTTCGGCCTGCACCCGCGCGGTGATTTCGCGCGACACGCTGACCACCTCGACCACCGCGCCGGTATAGGTCTCGCGGATGGCATGGCTGGCGGTCTCGAACCACAGGTAGTGACCATCCCGATGGCGCACCCGGTAGGTCATCGTGTGATAGCCGTCCACCTCCAGCGCGTCGCGGCTGCGCGCCGGCAACTGGGCCCGGTCTTCGGGGTGGAACAGCGTTTCCACGAGCTGGCCACGCAACTGCTCCGGCCAATAGCCGAGCAGCCGCCAGGCCGCTGGCGAGGCGTCGAGAAAGCGTCCATCGGGCGCGTGCCGGGAGATCAGGTCGGTGGTGTTTTCGGTGATCAGCCGATACAGACGCCGGGCGCGTGCCGCATCCCGCTCGGCCAGGACCTGTGCGGTCGCCTCTCGACAGCGCGCGAGCACCCGGTTCTGCGCGGGGTCGGGAACAAAGGTCCAGATCAGGATGCGCTGGTCGTATTCGGCCTCCACCCCTTCGATAGCCCGTTGTTGCGCCAGACAAGCGCCGACCAGCGCGGCGTGATTGACGGGCAGAAAGCGCAGCAGCTCATCCAGAGGGCGATCGGCCAGCAGCGCCAGCAGGGCAGCGTTCAGCTCGACGGGATACGCGTGCTCGTCCAGCAGCAGGCTCGGTTGCGGATCCAGGCCGAGCAACGGCGACTGACGCGCCAGGCCGCTCGCGCATGCGAGCAGGCTGAGCAACAGCTCGCGTACCCAGCTCAGCGAGCAGGGACCGACATCGCCATCGGTGGCAAGCAGCAACAACCCGGGTACGGCTTCATCCAGATCCAGCGCCAGCACGGCGCCCTGAACGATACCTGCCCGGCGCAGGCGGCCGGCAAGCCAGCAGTCCAGCCCACGGACAACGGCGAGGTCGAGCAGGCCCTCGCCGCCGAGCCGCTCATGCAGCAGGCGATCACTGGCCTGCAGCGGATCACCCAGGCCGGGAGGCAGCTGTGCGCCACTGCCCTCATGGGTGTAGATGCCGGCACCGGCCTGCCAGGTCATGTAGTACGCCTGGCGTACCCCGGCGCAGCCGCGCAGCACCCGGCACAGGGCATCGGCGCGCGCGTCGAGCGCTACCTGTTCACGCTGCAGACGCAGCCAGGTGTGAAGGCGAACGGGAGTTGTGCTCATAAGCAATCCGTCTGAAAGGTTGGCCGGGAGAAACCCCCTGGCCCGCACGGAAATAGATATAGGAGTATTACCATATTCGCCCAGCAATACTTCCATATGCCTTCCGACTGATCTATAAGATTTGCAAGCCGCCCGGGAGAAGCTCCCAGGCGATGCAGAACAAGAGCTAATAATCAGCCAAGTGGTGTCTTGCATGACCATCTACGAACAGGGCCTTGCGCCCGCCGCAGTCAACCATGTTGCCCTCAGTCCGCTCAGCTTCATCGAGCGCACCGCCAGCGTTTATCCCGATTACCCCGCCGTGATCCACGGTTCGATCCGTCGCACCTGGGCCGAAACCTACATGCGCTGCCGACGCCTGGCCTCTGCGTTGGCCGGGCGTGGTATCGGCAAGGGCGATACCGTCGCGGTGATGCTGCCCAATATCCCCTCGATGCTCGAGGCCCATTTTGCCGTGCCCATGATCGGCGCGGTGCTCAATACGCTCAATGTACGACTGGATGCCGAAGCCATTGCCTTCATGCTGCAGCATGGCGAGGCCCGGGTATTGATCGCCGACCGCGAGTTCTCCTCGGTCGTGCGCGCGGCCGTCGGGATGCTCGATCACCCGCCGCTCGTGATCGATGTGGACGACCCCGAGTACGGCGAAGGCGAGCCGGTTTCCAGCCTCGACTACGAAGCGCTGCTCGCCGAAGGCGACCCGGCGTTCGCCTGGCAGTGGCCGGAAGACGAGTGGCAGGCGATCAGCCTCAACTACACCTCCGGCACCACCGGCAACCCCAAGGGCGTGGTCTATCACCACCGCGGCGCCTATCTGAACGCGCTGGGCAACCAGATGACCTGGGCGATGGGCAACCATCCGGTGTATCTCTGGACGCTGCCGATGTTCCACTGCAACGGCTGGTGCTACCCATGGACGATTACCGCGCTGGCCGGCGTCCATGTGTTCCTGCGCCGCGTCGACCCGCAGAAGATTCTCGGGCTGATTCGCGAGCATCAGGTCACTCACCTGTGTGGCGCGCCGATCGTGCTCAATGCGCTGGTCAACATGCCCGCTTCGGCCAAAGCCGCCATCGACCACCCCGTGCACGCCATGGTCGCCGGCGCCGCGCCGCCGGCCAAGGTGATCGGCGCAGTCGAGGAAATGGGCATCAAGGTGACGCATGTCTACGGCCTGACCGAAGTCTATGGGCCGGTCACCATCTGCGCCTGGCATGCCGAATGGGACGAACGCCCTCTGGAGGAGCGCGCGGAAATCAAGGCACGCCAGGGCGTGCGCTACCCGACCCTGGAAGGGCTGATGGTGGCCGATCCCAAAACCCTGGAGCCGACCCCGCGCGACGGCCAGACCATCGGCGAGATCTTCATGCGCGGCAACACGGTGATGAAGGGTTATCTGAAGAACCCCAGTGCAACGGCCGAAGCGTTCGAAGGTGGCTGGTTCCATACCGGCGACCTGGCCGTCTGCCACCCGGACGGCTACGTGGAGATCAAGGATCGGCTCAAGGACATCATCATTTCCGGCGGGGAGAACATTTCCACCATCGAACTCGAAGGTGTGCTGTACCGCCATCCTGCCGTGCTGGAAGCTGCCGTGGTGGCTCGACCGGATGAGAAATGGGGCGAAACCCCCTGCGCCTTCATCAACCTCAAGGCCGATCACCAGGCCGTCGACGAAGACGCCATCATCAATTTCTGCCGCGAGCACCTGGCCTCGTTCAAGGTGCCACGCACCGTCATATTCGGGGCGCTGCCCAAGACCTCGACCGGCAAGATCCAGAAGTACGTCCTGCGCGAACGGGCACGCGACCTGTCGCCACCCCAGCCTGCACCTCTGCGCAATCTGGCCTGACCCCTCTTTTTTCTGCCTGGTACTGCCATCCCGTTGCAGGGATGGCGGCTGCCGGCGGCATCCGTTCACAACAACAAGAAGGCGCCACGCGGCGTCAACGGAGGCTCCATGCAACTGTACAAACGTAACGACGGCGATGAACAACCCTGCTGGAAGGCCGGACCGTTCAAGCTTCGCCTGCCCTTCGTGCACTACCGCTGGGAAACCGCGGAGATGCTCCAGGCGCTGATCATGTTCGTGGTCAGCCTGGGCATGATCCCGCTGTTGGAGAAATACCTCGGCCTGCCCTACGAGGTGGCGCTGGCCTACGTGGTGGTGTGCGGCATCGGCTTCATGCTGCCGGCGTTGCTCGGCGTGCCGCTGGTGCCGGGCTGGATCACCCCCGGCATCCCGGTGGTGCTGCTGTTTCTCGGCAACTTCGAGCCGGGGCCGGAGGCGATCCGCGCGCTGTTCGCGCTGCAGATCCTGGTCTGCGTCATCTTCTTCCTGCTCGGGGTCACGCGCCTGGGCAGCGTGATGGTGCGCATCGTGCCCAACTCGATGAAGGGCGGGATCATCATCGGCGCCGGCATCGCCGCGCTGATCGGCGAGATCGAGACCGGCGGGCGCCTGGCCAACACGCCGATCTCGTTGGTGCTGGGCAGCCTGATCTGCCTGTACCTGATGTTCTCGGTGTCGTTCCGCGGGCTTACCGAGCGGGTGCCGCTGGCGCGCAAGATCGTCAACTACGGCATGGTCCCGGGGATGATCGTGGCCATCGTCGCCGGCATCGCGGTGGGCGAGTACAGGATGCCGGACGTGCGCTTCGGCATCACCGCGCCGGCTTTCGACCAGCTCTGGCAGTACCTGCCCTTCACCGCCGGCTTCCCCGACGCCCAGGTGTTCATGCTGGCGGTGCCCACCGCGGTGATCGCCTACATCATCGCCTTCGGCGACATCATCGTCGGCCAGTCGCTGATGCAGCGCGCCGACGAGCTGCGCACCGACGAGAAGATCGAGATCAACGTCGACCGCATCCACCTGGTGTGCGCCATCCGCAACGCCCTGCATGCCTTCTTCGCGCCCTACCCGGGCCTGGCCGGCCCGCTGTGGACGGCCGTGGCGGCGACCATGGCCGAGCGCTACAAGTACGGCCGCAAGGCGATGGAGTCGATCTACAGCGGCGCCGGCACCTTCTGGATCACCGGCTTTCTCGCGCTGTTCGTCCTGCCGCTGGTGAGTTTCTTCCAGCCGGTGCTGCCGATCGCCCTGTCGCTGACGCTGATCCTCACCGGCTACATCTGCCTGATGGTCGGCTTCGAGCAGCTCAACAACAACGCCGAACGCGGTATCGCCGGCACCATGGGTGTGGTGCTGGCGGTGTACGGCGCGGGCTGGGGCCTGGCCGCTGGCGCCGTGCTGTACCTGCTGATCGAGCGCACCCACCTGCTGCGCTTCGCCTCCCCCGGGGTGCGCGCCCAGCGCCCCAGCGAAGCCGACTGACCGCCGCCCGCCCCCAAACCTCCCCGCATTGGTCCGCGTGGCCAGTGCGGGCGACTAGAAAAGCCAGTCCTGATGAACAACTACAGCAGGCCATTGCAACGAAGGCGCACATCGGCGTGGATGATGAGTCGGGGCTGGTACACAGCGTGGTAGGCACGGCAGCCAACGTGGCGGATATCACCCAGGTCGACAAACTGCTGCACGGTGACGAGAACGTCGTCTGCGCCGATGCCGGTTACACCGGCGTCGAAAAGCGCTCAGAACATGCGGGCCGCGAAGTGATCTGGCAGGTCGCGGCGCGTCGCAGCACTTACAGAAAACTCGGCAAGAACAGCCCGCTCTACAAAGCCAAGCGCAAGATTGAAAAGGCCAAGGCGCAGGTGCGGGCCAAGGTCGAGCACCCATTCCGGGTGATCAAGTGCCAGTTCGGTTACGTGAAGGTACGCTTCCGCGGCCTGGCCAAGAACACCGCGCAGCTGATGACACTGTTCGCACTGTCGAACTTGTGGATGGCGCGTCGACATTTGATCGCCACCGCAGGAGAGGTGCGCCTGTAATGCGGGAAATGGCCACCGCGAGATGCTCGCGACGGCCAAAAAAGGAGAAATGAGTGGGCTATCTGGCTGGTTTTTGATCGATTGCTCGCTTTCAAAATCGACAAGGACTGAAGTTGGCGCGAAATACCCAGCTACTTCAGACCTTC
>NZ_JACBXH010000051.1:0-23737 GCF_041381355.1 Pseudomonas sp. LM13 | reverse complement strand
CACCAAACCCCCGATCCGCGTAAGCGGGTCGGGGGTTTGCTTTTGGGGCGCGGAAAAGCGGGCGCGCATAACTGAGCCTGAACCGAGGCCGGCTACTCCGATGCAGCCGGTGGCTGTGAAGGCGCTGCGGCGGTTGAGGTAAAAGTACGGCTGCCCGCTGCACTGGATCGAACTGCCTTCAAGAGCATCTTCCCTCTCGCCTGACGGCTCACCGCAGTGCGTATCGCTCGTTTAAGATAAGCGCTTTACTCGGATATCCCTCATGCCGGAATCGGCTGCTAGCCCAAGACTTGAAGAGCTTCCGATCGAGCAGCTCGTAGGCTGCCCGGAATGTGATCTGTTGATGGCAAAGCCGACGCTCAACCTTGGCGAGGTGGCCGAATGCCCCCGCTGTGGTTGTGAGCTGTTTCGTCTGCGCCATCGTATCGTCGGACCGGGATTGGCATTGGTGCTGGCGGCTCTGCTGCTCTACTTTCCTGCGAACTTCCTGTCGATCATGCAGTTGAACCTGCTTGGCAGAGTCACCCACGATACCGTCTGGAGTGGGGTGTTGAGCCTGTACAACAGCGGCATGCAGGGCATCGCCGTGGTGGTGTTCCTCTCCAGTATGGCGGTGCCGTTGATGAAGCTGCTGTGCCAGCTCGCCGTGTTGCTCTGCATGGCCATCGATCGGGCCAAGCCCTTGGGGCTGCTGCTCTACCGGTTCTATCACCATCTGCGCGAGTGGGGGATGCTCGAGGTCTATCTGCTCGGAATCCTGGTTTCCATCATCAAGTTGCGTGACATGGCGGAGCTGAGCCTTGGCGTCGGCCTGGCCTGCTTTGCCGGGCTCCTGGTGGTGCAGGTGTGGCTGGAGTTGGTTATGTCACCGCACCAGGTTTGGGAAGCCTTATCGGAGCGTCGCGATGCGCGCTGCTGATGCCGGGCTGATGGTCTGCCACGAATGCCACCAGCTGAATCGCACCACACCAGGTATCGAACATCAGCATTGCAGCCGCTGCGGAGCGCGTGTGCACATGCGCAGGCCCAACAGCATCGCGCGCACCTGGGCCTTGCTGATCACCGCAGCATTGCTCTACCTGCCGGCGAACCTGCTGCCCATCATGACGGTGCGCATGCTCGGTAGCGGGACGCCCGACACCATCATGTCCGGCGTGGTCACGCTGGCCAAGCACGGCATGTTTCCGATTGCGGCGGTGGTGTTCATCGCCAGCATTCTGGTGCCGACGTTCAAGCTGGTCGGGATCGCCATGTTGCTGATTTCGGTACAAAGGCATCACCCGATGTCGCCGCGACAGCGCATTCTGGTGTTCCGATTCATCGAATGGATCGGGCGCTGGTCCATGCTCGATATCTTCGTCATCGCCATTCTGGTGGCGATCGTCAATTTTGGCAGTCTCGCCAGCGTCGAAGCGGGATTTGGCGCCGTCGCGTTCGCCAGCGTGGTCATCCTGACCATGCTCGCAGCCATCACATTCGACCCACGTCTGATCTGGGATAACACGGAAGCCGGGAACAAGCATGACTGACCTGCCACAAGCCAATACACGTCCGGCCTCCAGCTGGTCGGCCATCTGGATTCTGCCGCTGATCGCGCTGGCCATCGGCGCCTGGCTGGCCTGGCAGGCGTATAGCGAACGCGGCATCCATATCGAGGTGGTGTTCGACAGCGCCGAAGGCATCGAAATCAACAAGACGTCCGTGCTCTACAAGGGCATGACGATCGGTGTCGTACGCGACTTGCGGCTGGAAGATGACGACCGTCGGCAGGTCGTGGTCGCCGATATCGAAATGAACAAGGATGTCGACGGCTATCTGCGAAGCGGCACGCGCTTCTGGCTGGTCAAGCCCAGCGTCACACTGGCCGGGATCACCGGGCTGGAGACGCTGGTGTCGGGCAATTACATCGGTATGAGCCCAGCCGATGGCGAGCCGACCAAGCGTTTCGTCGCGCTGGCGGAGGAACCGCCGATGTCCGACAGTCGCATCGGCCTGCACCTGACACTCAAGGCCGAGCGCCTCGGCTCGCTGAATCGTGGCAGCCCGGTGTTCTACCGGCAGATCCAGGTGGGGCAGGTGAAGAACTATGTGCTCGCCGAGGATGACAGCACCGTGGAGGTGCAGCTCTATATCCAGCCGGAGTATGCGCACCTGGTGCGCAAGCACACCCGTTTCTGGAACGCCAGTGGCATCACCGTCGACGCAGGGCTGACCGGCGTGAAGTTCCGTACCGAGTCCCTGGCCAGTATCGTCGCCGGGGGGATCGCCTTCGCCACGCCCGCGCACCGCAAGGACAGCCCGGCCACCGACCCGAACATTCCGTTCCGTCTCTACGAGGATTTCGACGCAGCCCAGGCGGGGATCAAGGCCGTGGTCGCGCTGCAGGATTTCGATGGGCTGCAGGCCGGGCGCACGCCGGTGATGTACAACGGCATGCAGGTTGGTCTGCTGAAAAAGCTGGATATCGACTCGGACCTCAAGGGGGCGCGCGCCGAGCTTTCGGTCGATCCGCTGTTCGAGGACTACCTTGTCGAGGATACCGATTTCTGGGTGGTCAAGCCGTCCATCTCGCTGGGCGGCATCACCGGTCTCGAAGCATTGGTGAAAGGCAACTTCATCGCCGTTCGGCCCGGCGAGAAAGGTGGCTCGCCCAAGCGCGAGTTCGTCGCCCGCCCCAAGGCGCCGCCGCTGGATATTCGTGCCCCGGGGCTGCATCTGGTGCTCACGACTGACAGTCTGGGGTCGCTGGACGTCGGCAGTCCCGTGCTCTACCGGCAGGTCCGGGTGGGGTCGGTACAGAGCTACCAGTTCTCTCGCGACCAGCAGAAGGTGGTGGTGGGCGTGCATATCGAACAGCCGTACGCCAACCTGGTGAACAGCTCGAGCCGGTTCTGGAATGCCAGCGGCATCTCGCTGAGCGGCGGTTTGTCTGGAATCGAGGTGCGCAGCGAGTCGCTGCAGAGCCTGCTTGCCGGCGGTATCGCCTTCGAAACGCCCGATCCGCAGGCCGCCGGGACGAGGAAGGTGCCGCGCTTCGTCTTGCACAAGGACAGAGACAG
This sequence comes from Pseudomonas sp. LM13, assembly GCF_041381355.1. NCBI lineage: Bacteria > Pseudomonadati > Pseudomonadota > Gammaproteobacteria > Pseudomonadales > Pseudomonadaceae > Pseudomonas > Pseudomonas sp. LM13. The sequence goes on along the minus strand of NZ_JACBXH010000051.1, from coordinate 20,678 downwards.
TGCAATCCAGCGCGGGACGCCGATCGAGATCTGCCTGGCGCGTGGCGATGGACTGAGTGCCGGTACGCCCATTCGCTACAAGGGGCTGGCCGTGGGGCAGGTGGACACTGTCACGCTGAGCGATGACCTGCAGAGTGTCGTGCTGCGTGCCCGCATCACCGCAGCGGAGTCGCGCATCACCCGCGCCGGCACCCAGTTCTGGGTCGTTCGGCCGGAGCTCGGCATCATGCGTACGGCGAATCTGGATACGCTGGTCAGCGGCCCGTACCTAGAGGTGGCACCGGGCAAGGCGGATGCGAGCGTGCAAACGCGTTTCACCGGCCAGGAGCGGGAGCCACAGAAGGCTGGTGAAGGGTTGAGCCTCGTGCTCAGCGCGGCCCGGCTGGGTTCGATCAAGCCGGGTAACGCGGTGACCTACCGCGAGGTGAAAGTCGGTGAGGTCACCGGTTATGAGCTGGGGCAGAACGCCGATCGCGTACTGATCCGCGTCGTCATCGAGCCGCGCTACGCGCCCCTGGTGCACACTGGCACCCGCTTCTGGGAAACCAGTGGCTTCGGTGTCGACTTCAGCCTGTTCAAGGGCGCCAGCCTGCGCACCGATTCGCTGGAGTCGCTGCTCGAGGGCGGCGTCGCCTTCGCCACGCCAGAGGGCGAGCAGATGGGACGCCGGGCGCTGCCGGGACAGACCTTCGCGCTGTTCAAGGAGCCGCAGGACGAGTGGTTCGGCTGGGCACCGAAGATCGAACTGGAGCGAGCCGCCGGCGACAGATGACAGGCGTTGCTGGAGGGCCAAGCCCCCTGCGACACATGAAGAGGGCCCCTTCCGGGGCCCTTTTTCGTTGTGGAACATCAGGCTGGTTCTTCGGTCCGTTGGGCTGAAGCAGTGTGCTCGCTGGCAACCGGTTCGCGGCGGCTGATGTATTTCCAGTCCGCCTCGTCGATGTAGATGCCGGCCGGCCCGCTGCCGCCTTCCAGGTCGATGGCGACATGGGCCGAGACCTGCGGCTTGACCGATGCGAGGATCGGCACGAAGCCGAGCTGCAGGCTGGTTTCGATCAGCGCCTGCTGGTTGCGCTCGTCGATGTCCGCCGCCTCGTCGAGGTAGTAGGGCAGGCGGATGCGCCCGGCCTGCTCGCGATCCATCAGGTGCAGCAACAGGTACATGTTGGTCAGCGCCTTGATGGTCATGGTGGTGCCGTTGGACGCCGCACCGTCGATGTCGGTATGAATCACTGGCTGGCCGCCGACCTTGGTGATCTCGAACGCTAGCTCGAAGAGGTCTTTCAAACCCAGCTGGTTGTTGTTCGCCGCCACCAGCCGCGCCAGATACTCCTTGGCTTCTTCATTCTTCGCGTCCTGCTCGGCGGACTGGGACAGATCGAACACCGACAGCGTCTCGCCTTCCTCGTACTGCCCGGCGCTGTGGATGATCTGGTCGATGTGCTTGAGCGCATCCTTGTTCGGCGCCAGCACGATGCGGAAGCTCGCCAGGTTGGAAACCTGACGCTTGTTGATCTCGCGGTTGAACAGCGCGAGCTGGTGTTCCAGGCTCTCGTAGTCGCTGCGGATGTTGCGCAGCGTCCGGGCGATGTCGGTAACCGCGGCACGGCGGGCCTTGGCCAGGGTCAGCGCCTCGTCCTGACGGTGGGCGTAGGCGTTGACCAAGAGCTGCAGGCGACGCTCGGGATCTTCCTCGCTGTCGAACTTGGCCACGCCCTTCAGGCGCACCTGGGCATACAGCGCCTCGATCTGACCGTCGACGCGCTGCAGCGCCTGCCAGCTGTCCTGGTAGTCGTTGAGCAGCGGCAGCAGGTTGTCCAGCGAGTCGTCCACCGGATCCATGTAAGGCGTACCAAACGGCAGATCTGCCGGTAGCAGCTGGCGACGTCGCAGGGCGTCTTCCAGCGTGCGCTCCTTGGCTTCCAGATCGGCCAGCTGACGGCCGACCAGCTGCAGCTTGGCGGACAGGTGCTGTACGCGCTCGGCGAAGGCGTCACTGGTGCGCTTGAGTTCTTCCTGGGCGGCCTCGGCCTGGGCCAGCTGCTCCAGCTTCGCCGGCTCCTCGGCGGCCAGGGTCTGGCTGCGGCGGAAGTCTTCCAGCGCTTTCTGCGCATCCAGCACGGCCTGATACAGCGCCTCGGCCTGGGCCTTGCTCGCCGCGCGGTCGACGGCCACCGCATGCTGGGTCTTGAGCTGCTTGAGTTCGCGCTCCAGGCGATCCTTCTGGTCGCGCAGGGCGGCACGGTCGGCCAGGGCCTGCAGCGCCGGTGGCTCGATATGCGAGAGGTCGATGGACAGGCCCGGCACCGAGAAGGTGTCGCCCTTGAAACGATCCAGCACCGCTTCCACGGCCTTGACCCAGTCGTCGCCCTCGGCGCTGATGCCTTTTTCACCCAGCGGCAGGCTGAACAGCTGGCCATTGAACAGGCGCATCAGGCGATCCACATCGCCCTGGGAGAACTCTTCGCGCAAACGCGAGTAGCTGTTGTTGTCGGCATGATCGAGCTGTTGCCGGACCGACTTCAGGCGTTTTTCCAGATCACGCAGGCGCTCGTCCAGGTCTTCGCTGGAGAACTGGCGGGACTGCGCCAGCGCACCGGCCAGCTCGTCATGGGCGTCTTTGGCGGCGAGCAGCTGCTGCTCCAGCACATGGGCATCCTCGACCAGGGCGAAGCGGTTCTTCAGCACCGCCAGCTCGCCCAGCCAGCGCTGGATTTCGCTGATCTCGCGCTCCAGACGCATCAGTTCGCCAGTCGAACCGCGCTGTTCGTTCTGCAGGCCGTCCTGCTCGCGCCGGTAATGCTCGGCTTGGATCACCAGCTCTTCCTTGCGCGCATCGGCGTAGTCGTGCCAGGTGCCGAGCAGGTTGTCGAGTAGCGGCGACAGGCGATGCAGCTTGCCGCGCAGCAGCTCACGCTGGGCTACGCCGGCCGCCAGCGCCTCGACCAGCGGGCCGGCGGCGACCAGTGCCTGGTAGTCCTGCTCCATGCGGCGCACGTCGCGGAAGGCTTCTTCGGTGGCGGCGATATAGTCGACGCTGCCCGAGCGCAGGCTGTGCTCGAAGGCATCGAGGAACAGCTGCTTGAGTTTCGCTGCGGTGATCTCGCGCATATGCAGCAGGTTGATGAACAGTGCGCGGAAGGTCTTCAGGCTCTGCTCGCTGGTTGAGCGCAGCGGGATCAGCGTCATGTCCAGCGGGATCGAGGTATGCCCGCCGACCAGCAGCCGGCGCAGCTCGTCCGGCTTGGCCTCGTAGGCCTTGATGCCGGCGCGTTCGAGGTTGGCGAACAGCTCGCGCTGGCGTAGGCAGGTGCCGTTCTGCTGGTAATGGTCGAGGTCCAGCGAGCCCTGGTAGACGAAGAACTGATGACCGAAGCCGCCGCCCGGCCCGCGGCCGGCCACGCCGATCACATGCGGGCCGTGGGGCAGCATGACTTCGACGAGGATGTAGCTGGTGTCCGAGGCGAAGTAGAACTTGCGCGACTGCTCGAGGCTGTACTTGCCGAAGCTCATGTCCGACATGCGCGCCAGGATCGGGAACTGCAGCGCGTTGATCGACGCGGACTTGCCGAGGTTGTTGGCGCCGTAGACCGACAGCGGGTTTTCCAGCGGAAAGATGCCGAGGCTATAGCCGGCGGTGTTCAGCAGGGCGAAGCGGCGGATGCCGTAGCGTTCCTGGCTCATGCTTCAAGCTCCTTTTCTTCGGCGATGGCACGGGCCAAGGCGTCTTCTTCCGACTCTTCGGCCGCTTCCTCGATGAGGATGATGTCGCCCTCGTCCTCGGCGATCAGCTCCGGGGCGGGCAGTGGCAGGTCGCTGCTGTGCAGGCTGGCGGCGAGATCGCGGTCCTGCTGCACCGACAGGCAGACGTCGAGGAAACGGTGCATCGGCGGCAGGAAGCGGTAGACGCCGTTGCTGTCCTCGGCGAAGCCCAGCTGCGTCAGGCGGCGGATGACCTTTTCTTCCAGCTCTTCCTGGGTGGTGACTTCGGCCTGCAGAAACAGGTCGCGGTACTTGTCCAGCAACGCCGGCAGTTCATCGCGACCGAGGCTGCCACCATCGAGCACGGCCAGCGGGTCGCGCCCCTGGTCGGCCAGGTGCTCGACGAGGATGAAGGTGAACAGCGCCAGGCGCTGGGCGGTCTTGTTCACCTGCGTGCCCATCTGCTCCGGGACGAAGTAGTAGAAGCCGCGCGGATCGCAGACCAGCTCGAAGCCGAGCGCCTTGAACAGTGCGCGGTACTGGTCCTGCATGTTCGACAGCTGCGCGTAGGGCTCCGGCTCGCTGCGCGACAGGTGATAGCCCTTGAACAGCTCGCGGAAGATCGGCGCCAGCTGGGTCATTTCCTTGAGGTCGATGTTCATAGATGTGGCTCTGTCGTAGCGTGGAAAACGGCGAAGCCTTTTCCACTGGTAAGTTTGGCGTTGGCAAAGGTGGACAAGCTGCGCGTAGTCCACCCTACGCCAGGTTTGGTCGCGAAGGTGGGGCTAGCGGTAGGGTGGAAAACGGCGAAGCCTTTTCCACCGGACGATCCCTCCGGGCGGTCGAATAGCTCAATCATTGGCATTGGCCACCAGCGCAAAGGAGCTGAGGCTGACGCGGTGTTCGCGGGTCAGGTACTCGCGACGTTCCAGGCGATCGCGCTGGAAGCGGCTGTCGCGGGACAGGCGCGAGAACCAGTAGAGCAGCTCGTCGGTGGCGCCCTCGGGTTCCTGTTCCAGCAGCCAGGCCATCAGGTCCGGCAGCGGCAGTGCCTGCTGGCAACGCTCGATCATCTCCCGTGCGGTGCGCGGTGCGCGCGGCTGCTCGCTCTTGCGCTTGCCGCTGGCCCGCGGGAACTGCGCCGGCTTCGGCTCGAAGCGGGCCAGGGCGTAGACGTAGGCCTCGACCTGGCTGGCGGTGCCGAGAAAGGTGCTTTGTGGACGGGTGAACAGCGGCAGCGAGGCCTGCGGTACGGCGTCCAGGCCCTTCTTGCGGATCGCCGACAGCGCCAGCGCCGCGCCTCGGGTCACGGCGTTGTGCCGACGCGCTTCCTCGCGCAGCGGCAGCAGCAGCTCGCGGGCCTTGCGCAGGGTCAGCTGGGCGGTGGTCTGCATTTCCAGGATGCGTGCATGAGTGCGCAGCAAGAGGTCGTCGTCCACCAGCTGGCCGAGGCGCTGCTGCTCGCCGAGCAGCTTCATCAGCACCTGCTCGACGCGGTGCACGCCCTGCTCGAAGGCGCCGTCGGCGGACACCAGCTGGATCATCGGCTCGACGTACTCGTCCCAGGTCGCCAGCACCTCGGCATAGCGCTGGCGCAGCGGGATCTGGCGGTCGCTGGTCTTGGCCCGGTCGGCCACGGCGACCAGGGCCTGTTCGTCGTTGTCGAGCTTCTTCAACACGTCGCGCACGCGCATGTCGAGCAGGCGCAGCTGGCGTGCCAGGTCGTTGCCATCGCGAATCTCGAAGGCATCGAGGATATGCCCGGCCAGACGCTCCAGGTGGCGCAAATAGGCCTCGATCTCCAGGCACAGGCCGAGGCGGTGCTCGCGGCGCAGGTAGGCGAGAAAGTCGTGGATCTGCGCGTTCAGCTCGAAGCGGTTGGGGCTCTTGGCCACCGGTACCAGGATGTCCAGGCGGATCCACTGGTCGAGCAGGGCGGTGATGTCGGTGGGCGTGCCTTCGGGTAGCTGTGCGGCGAGCTGATGGCGCAACTCCACCAGGCTCAGGGTGCCGGCGTCGAAACGCTCGCACAGCGGCTCGAGCAACGTCCAGTGTTCGGCGAGGGCACGCAGTACGCGCTTGGGTTCGATCATCGTGGCGCCAGTCCAGCCAATGAAAAAGCGCCGATTGTACTGCATTGGGGCCTGCATGATGGACGCGCAGACAATCGGACGAGGCCCTTGCGGCACGCACGGCCGAGTCACCTGAACGTCATCGCCAGAAGGTTAGTCTGGCTGCATTCGGCGGCTCGCCCGGCAAGACCAAACGTCACCAAACGTGACGAAGTATCGATGTGCTATTTCGATCTCTGTCGGTTCCCGGCACAATTCGCACTTTTTTGCAAAAAGCGAGCTGTCGGGTCCGCCGGCGACTCCCTCGGGGCACGAACAGATGATCAAGACGCCGTATTACCTCATCGACAAACAGAAGCTTCTGGGCAATCTCGAGAAGATCGCCTACGTGCGTGAGCAGTCCGGCGCCAAGGCGCTGCTGGCCCTCAAGTGCTTCGCCACCTGGTCGGTGTTCGACCTCATGCAGCAGTACATGGACGGCACCACCTCGTCGTCGCTGTACGAGCTCAAGCTCGGCCGGCAGAAGTTCGCCGGCGAAACCCACGCCTACAGCGTGGCCTGGGCCGATGACGAGATCGAAGAGATGGTCGCCAACTGCGACAAGATCATCTTCAACTCCATCGGCCAGCTGGAGCGCTTCGCTGAACGCACCGAGGGCACCATCCGTGGCCTGCGCGTCAACCCGCAGGTCAGCAGCTCCGACTACCTGCTCGCCGACCCGGCGCGGCCGTTCAGCCGCCTGGGCGAGCATGATCCGGCGAAGATCGAGGCGGTGATCGGCAAGATCAGCGGCTTCATGTTCCACAACAACTGCGAGAACGCGAGCTTCGAGCTGTTCGACCAGATGCTGACCACCATCGAGGAGCGCTTCGGCCATCTGCTGCAACAGGTCGAGTGGGTCAGCCTCGGCGGTGGCATCCACTTCACTGGCGAAGGCTATCCGCTCGATGCGTTCTGTGCGCGGTTGAAGGCGTTCTCGGAAAAGTTCGGCGTGCAGGTCTACCTGGAGCCCGGCGAAGCGGCGATCACCATGAGCGCCTCGCTGGAAGTGACGGTGCTCGACACCCTGTACAACGGCAAGAACCTGGCGGTGGTCGACAGCTCGATCGAGGCGCACATGCTCGACCTGCTGATCTATCGCCTCAACGCCAAGATGGCGCCCTCAGGCGGCGAACACACCTACATGGTGTGCGGAAAGAGCTGTCTGGCCGGCGATATCTTCGGCGAGTACCAATTCGATCGCCCGCTGGCCATCGGCGATCGGCTGTCGTTCATCGACGCGGCAGGCTACACCATGGTCAAGAAAAACTGGTTCAACGGCCTGAAAATGCCGTCCATCGTGGTAAAGCAGCTCGACGGCAGCGTCGAGGTGGTTCGTGAGTTCGACTTTAACGATTACCTGTCCAGCCTTTCCTGAGGCCGCAGTACAAGGGGGTGAAACAATTGAAGAAAAACGTTCTTATCATTGGTGCAGGAGGTGTCGCCAAGGTGGTGGCCCATAAGTGCGCGCAGCACAACGACGAACTCGGTCGTATTGCTATCGCGTCGCGCAACATCTCCAAATGCCAGGCCATCATCGACAGCGTGCAAGCCAAGGGCGGGCTCAAGCAGCCCGGCGAGATCAAGGCCTATGCGCTGGACGCCATGGACGTGGAAGCGACCAAGGCACTGATTCGTGAAACCGAATCGCAGATCGTCATCAACGTCGGTTCTGCCTTCCTCAACATGTCCGTGCTGCGCGCCTGCATCGACACCGGCGCCGCGTATCTCGATACCGCGATCCATGAAGAGCCGGGCAAGATCTGCGAAACGCCACCGTGGTATGGCAACTACGAGTGGAAACACCTGGCCGAATGCCAGGAAAAGGGCATCACCGCCATCCTCGGTGCCGGCTTCGACCCGGGCGTGGTCAACGCCTATGCCGCCCTGGCGCAGCAGGAATACTTCGACAAGATCGAGTCGATCGACATCCTCGACGTCAACGCCGGTTCCCACGGCAAGTATTTCGCCACCAATTTCGACCCGGAAATCAATTTCCGCGAATTCACCGGTCAGGTTTACAGCTGGCAGAACAGCCAGTGGACGACCAACCGCATGTTCGAGGTCAAGCGCACCGACGACCTGCCGGTCGTGGGCGAACAGAACCTCTACCTGACCGGTCATGATGAGGTGCACTCGCTCTCCAAGCACCTCGACGTGCCGAACATCCGTTTCTGGATGAGCTTCGGCGAGCATTACATCAACGTCTTCACCGTGCTGAAGAACCTCGGCCTGCTCTCCGAGCAGCCGGTGCGCACCGCCGAGGGCCTGGAAGTGGTCCCGCTCAAGGTGGTCAAGGCTGTATTGCCTGATCCCGCCTCGCTGGCGCCGGGCTACACCGGCAAGACCTGCATCGGCGACCTGGTCAAGGGCACCAAGGATGGCCAGCCGCGCGAGCTGTTCATCTACAACGTGGCTGACCATGAAGAGGCCTACGCCGAGACTGACAGTCAGGGCATCTCCTACACCGCCGGCGTGCCGCCGGTCGCCGCCGCGCTGCTGATCGCCCGTGGCGAGTGGGATGCCAAGCGCATGGTCAACGTCGAAGAACTGCCGGCCCAGCCGTTCCTCAAGCTGCTCGACGTGATGGGCCTGCCGACTCGGATCAAGGATGAGCGCGGCGACCGCCCCTGGGATCAGTAACCCAGCTACGAGCTGCACGTGAGTACGAAAGGCCCCGCTGCTCTGTTAGCGGGGCCTTTTACTTTGTACGCGGCGCAGCGGTGGATGTAAAAAGCGACATCCACCCTACGGCCAACGTGGGCGCTCGTAGGGTGGAAAACGCCGAAGGCTTTTCCACCGAGGGGGAACGCTGGTGGAAAACGCTTCGCGGTTTTCCACCCTACGCGACGACAACCCAAGCCAAACGCAGCTGCGCCTTCCCGCCCCGTCCATTTCACGCGACAATCCTCCCACTACAGCGCCCTGTCAGAGGCGCTCGGCAGCCGTGAGGACAGTCCTATGAGCAGCAACGATCGCGTCATCATCTTCGATACCACCCTGCGCGACGGCGAGCAGAGCCCCGGTGCGTCCATGACCGGTGAGGAAAAGCTGCGCATCGCCCGGGCGCTGGAGCGGCTGAAGGTAGACGTGATCGAGGCAGGCTTCGCCATCGCCAGCCCCGGCGATTTCGCCGCGGTGAAGCTGGTCGCCGACAACATCAAGGACAGCACCGTGTGCAGCCTGGCGCGCGCCGTCGATGCCGACATCGAACGCGCTGCCGAAGCGCTGGCCGGCGCCAACTCCGGGCGCATCCACACCTTTATCGCCACCAGCCCGATCCACATGCAGTACAAGCTGCGCATGCAGCCAGACCAGGTGGTCGAGCAGGCCGTGCGCGCGGTGAAGAAGGCGCGCAGCCTGTGCGCCGACGTGGAGTTTTCCTGTGAGGACGCCGGGCGCTCGGAGATCGATTTCCTCTGCCGAATCATCGAGGCTGCCATCGACGCCGGCGCACGTACCATCAACATTCCGGACACCGTCGGCTACGCCATTCCGCACCAGTACGCCGACACCATCCGCCAGCTGCTCGAGCGCATCCCCAATGCCGACAAGGCGGTGTTCTCCGTGCACTGCCATAACGACCTCGGTCTAGCCGTGGCCAACTCCCTGGCCGCGGTGGTGGCCGGTGCGCGCCAGGTGGAATGCACTATCAACGGCCTCGGCGAGCGTGCCGGCAACGCCGCGCTGGAAGAGATCGTCATGGCGATCAAGACCCGTCAGGACCTGCTCGGCGTGCATACCCGCATCGAGACCGAGCACATCCTCGCCGCCTCGCGCCTGGTCTCGGGCATCACCGGCTTTCCGGTGCAGCCGAACAAGGCCATCGTCGGCGCCAACGCCTTCGCCCATGAGTCCGGCATCCACCAGGACGGCGTGCTCAAGCACCGCGAAACCTACGAGATCATGTCCGCCCAGTCGGTGGGCTGGAACGCCAACAAGATGGTCATGGGCAAGCACTCCGGCCGCGCCGCGTTCCGTTCGCGCCTGGAGGAGCTGGGCATCGCTCTGGAAGGCGACGAGCTGAACGCTGCCTTTGCCCGCTTCAAGGAGCTGGCGGACAAGAAGCACGAAATCTTCGACGAAGACTTGCAGGCGCTGGTCTCCGACACGCTGGCCGACGAGGCGCCCGAGCATTTCAAGCTGGCCAGCTTGGAAGTCGCGAGCAAGACCGGCACCACGCCCGAAGCCAAGCTGGTGCTCAGCGTCGATGGAGCGGAGCGCAGCGCCCAGGCCGAAGGCTCCGGCCCGGTGGATGCCACCTTCAAGGCCATCGAAGCGGTCGCCCAGTCGGGTGCGACCCTGCAGCTCTATTCGGTCAACGCCATCACCCAGGGCACTGATTCCCAGGGCGAGGTGACCGTGCGACTGGAGAAGGGCGGACGCATCGTCAACGGCAACGGCGCCGATACCGATATCGTCGTCGCCTCGGCCAAGGCTTATCTCAACGCGCTGAACCTGATGCAGGTCGGCGCCAAGGCTCATCCACAGGTGGAAGGCGTTTGATCAGTGAAGCCCGGCGTCGGGCCTACCTCGACGCCATGCAGGTAGCCAGCTGGCTGCCACGTACCGAGCTGCCGTTCGCTGCCCCGTCGCGGCTCGAGCTGCTGCAGCCGCCGGTTGCCGAGCCGGAGCCCGCGGCCGCCGTCGCGCCCGTGGCCGAGGTCGAGGCTGCGGCGGTCGTCGAGCGGCCAGCCGTGGCGCCGACCGTCGAACCGACCCCGGCACCGCGCCCGCGTATCGCCATGCCGGAGCCCGTGGCCGCGACCGACAGCCCTGGCGAAGAGGCCGCCGCCGAGCCCGCCAGCGCCATCGAGCCGCCGCCGCGCTTCTCCCTGCAGCTGCTGCGCGCCGGCAACGTGTTGCTGGTGGTGGAACTGCCCACCGGCGAATCCTTCCAGAGTCGTGACCCGGCCTACATCCTGCTCAAGGACCTGCTGCGCGCCGCGCGGCTGCCGGACAAGCCGCAGCAGGTCGGCGACGGCGAACCGATCCGCTGGCCGCTGCTGCACAAGGGCAGCCTTGACCAGGGCGCCGAGGCTGCGCGCGATTACGTGCAGGGTGTGATGGCCGCCGAGCTGGAGCAGATGGGCTGCGACTGCATCTGGCTGATCGGTCGCCCGGCCCTGCGCTTTGCGGGCGAAGTGGACGTTGACAACTGCTATCGCGAGGTGGCCGTGGAAGGGCTGGGTCGCGCCCTGGCGATGCCGGGGCTGGAAGCCTTGATGGAACAGCCGGCCGCCAAGGCCGAGCTGTGGAAGGCCATGCGCCGCAGCATGCCGCGCTGGCACATAGGTTCGTGAGTACGCGTGATGAGTGATGCAGTCAGCTTTCGCCCGATGACAGCGGCGGATATCGAAACCGTGCTGAAGATCGAATACGCCGCCTTCAGCCACCCCTGGACCCGCGGCATCTTCAACGATGCCCTGACTGCCTACGAGTGCTGGGTGATGTTCGAGGGCGAGCAGCAGGTCGGGCACGGCGTGATCAACGTGATCCTCGACGAGGCGCACCTGCTCAATATCACCGTCAAGCCGCAGAGCCAGGGCCGCGGCCTCGGCCTGCGCCTGCTGGAGCACCTGATGCAGCGCGCCCGCGAGCGCGGCGGCCGCGAATGCTTCCTCGAGGTGCGCGCCAGCAACGCGCCGGCCTACCGCCTCTACGAGCGGTACGGCTTCAACGAAGTGGGCCGTCGCCGGGCCTACTATCCCTCGGCCGATGGCCGCGAAGATGCGCTGGTGATGGCCTGCACATTGCTGGATTGACGGCGTGTTCAGCCCGGCGGACGGTAGCTCAGTCCGCTGGCCCATGAGGCGGCGTTTCCCGGGGGGGCTAAAGCCCACCCTACAGCTGCCAGATCGTAGGGTGGATCACGATTCCCCGATCCACCGTGATCTGGGGAAGGTGGATGTAAAAATCGTACGACCCCTGGACTGATTGCTGCGCGGCCCGAGGCTGCGGCGCTTGGGCTGGGAGCTAGCGGACTCCACGACTCGCGGTTCCCGATCTCAAACTGTTGCTGTCCTCGTAGGGTGGATCACGCTTCACCGATCCACCATGCTCAGATCAAGGTGGATGTAAAAATCGACATCCACCCTACGACTAGACTCCACCCGACGTTCAGGCGCGGCAAGCGGCCCGATCACTGCCCCGGCCGCTTGTCCCGGCCTGAATCCAGCGGGGCGTCGCCCTCCAGTTCATCGTCCGACAGCACACTGTCGTCCTCGCGCAGCACCGCGTCGCCACCGCTGAGGCCGGTGTCCTCGTCGCCCTTGGCGGGGCCGTCCCAGGGTTTGCCGTCCAGCGGGTCGTAGCGGCCCAGCTCGGCTTCGTCGAGGTCCACGTCTGCGCCGATCTCGTGCTCGGACACCACGCTCAGATCCTGATCCGCCGGGCCGCCGTGGCCGCCGTGGCCGCGTTCGCGGGGTGAGCGGGAGCCGTCGTCCGGAATCTGCGTCTCTGGCGCCAGGTCATCCATGGTGGTCTCGCCGCCGGGCACTTCGCCGACCGTCATGCCGGCCTCGGCCTCTCGCTCCGGCGGGAACTGATCGGCGATTTCCTCGGCCGGCACCTGATCGCCGATGCGGCCCTTGCGCTCGTCCCGGCGCTGGTCGAAGTCGAGCGGCTCCATCGAGCCCATGCGGTCCTCGGTGTCGTCGATTTCCGTCGGGGTATAGGGTTTCTGATCGCTCATGATCGTCTCCTGTCAGGCTATCGGTCTTGCAGGTTGTGACCCGGCGGCTCGATGAAGATTCAGGTCCGCCGCTGGCCGGATCGGGCATCCGGGGCCATCCTTGATGGGCTGCGAATTCGGGCTGCAGTACCTGACCGGCAGGCGAGCGAAATGGGACGAACCACCGCGCGTGATCCGGAGTCCTACCTGCATGAACGATCAAAACGACCAACCTGCGCCTGAGGCTCGGCGCTGCGCTTTCTTCTTCGACGTCGACGGCACGCTGGCTGAAATACAGCCCCGCCCGGAGCTCGTCTTCATTCCACCGCCCACCCTTGCGGCCCTGGAACGACTGCATGCTGACGGGATTCCCGTCGCCGTGATCTCCGGGCGCCCCCTGGCACAGCTCGATGCGTTGCTGGCGCCGCTGCAACTGCCCGCCGCCGGCGTGCATGGCGCCGAGCGCCGGGATGCCGAAGGCGAGTTGCGCAACCTGGCGCTGGATGCCCGGCAGCTGGACCGCATCCAGCGCGAGCTGGCCGAAGCCTGCAGCGAGCACCCCGGCTTGCATCTGGAGAACAAGGGCGTCGCCTTCGCGCTGCACTTTCGCCTGGCGCCGCAGCTGGAACAGATCGCCCGCGAGCTCGCCGAGCATTTCGCCGAGCGCTACGCCGAGGTGCTGAGCCTGCAGCCCGGCAAGTGCGTGTTCGAACTCAAGCCACGCGGGGCGAGCAAGGGTGAAGTCATCCGCGCCTTCATGGAGGAGGTGCCATTCGCCGGCCGCACCCCGGTGTTTGTCGGCGATGACCTGACCGACGAGGCGGGTTTCGCCGCCGTCAATGCGCTGGGCGGGCGTTCCATCAAGGTCGGCGAGGGGCCCAGCGAGGCTCGCGAGCGATTGCCATCGGTACATGCGGTCGGCGGCTGGCTGGAACAGCTGCTGAGCGAACTCGGCGAACCGGCCGAGCCCATAACAAAACCAGACTAGAGCGAGATTTTTGCCATGAGCCGTTTAGTAGTGGTTTCCAACCGCGTCGCGCCGATCAAGGCAGGCAAGGTGGCTGCCGGAGGGTTGGCCGTCGGTGTCTACGATGCCCTGCGCCAGGCCGGCGGCATCTGGTTCGGCTGGAGCGGCGAGGTCAGCGCGACCCCGGCCATCAACACCGAGGAAGTCGGCAACATCACCTATGTCACGCTGCCGCTGAACAAACGCGACTATGACCAGTATTACCGCGGCTTCTCCAACGCCACGCTGTGGCCGATCTTTCACTACCGCATCGACCTGGCCCGCTACAGCCGCGAGGAATACGACGGCTACCGGCGGGTCAACGCCATGCTGGCCGAGAAGCTCATGCCGCTGCTCAGGCCCGACGACATCATCTGGATCCACGACTACCACCTGATCCCCTTCGCCGAAGCCTGCCGCCAGCTGGGCGTGCGCAACCGCATCGGCTTCTTCCTGCACATCCCGTTTCCGGCGCCGGAAATCCTCACCGCCATCCCGCCGCACAACGACCTGCTCAAGACGCTCTGCTATTACGACCTGATCGGCTTCCAGACTGACACCGACCGCCTGGCCTTTCAGGACTACATCACCCGCGAGGTGCGTGGCGTCATCGAGCCGGACGGCAGCCTGACCGCCTATGGGCAGAACTTCCGCGCCGGCGTCTACCCCATCGGCGTGGTGCCGGACGAGATCCAGCAGCTCGCCGAAGGCTACAAGGGCCGCGCGCATCCCATGCGCCGCGCCACCGACACACGCCGCCAGACCATCATCAGCGTCGACCGGCTGGACTACTCCAAGGGGCTGGTGGAGCGTTTCCGCGCCTACGAGGAATTCCTCGACCGCTACCCGGCGCACCGCAACAACGTCGAGTTCCTGCAGATCGCGCCAACCTCGCGCTCCGACGTGCGCACCTACCAGCACATCCGCGAGCAGCTGGAGAGCCAGGCCGGGCACCTCAACGGGCGCATGTCCGACCTCGACTGGACGCCGCTGCATTACCTGAACAAGAGCTACGACCGCCGCGTGCTGATGGGCCTGTTCCGCGCCGCCGACGTCGGCTTCGTCACCCCGCTGCGCGACGGCATGAACCTGGTCGCCAAGGAATATGTCGCCGCCCAGGACCCGGAAGACCCCGGCGTGCTGGTGCTGTCGCGCTTCGCCGGCGCGGCCCGAGAACTGACCTCGGCGCTGATCGTCAACCCGTACGACTGCGTCGGCATGGCCGAAGCGCTCGACCGCGCGCTGAACATGTCACTGGCCGAACGCAAGGATCGCTACGAGCACCTGATGCGCGCCATTCGCGCCGCCGACCTGGACGCCTGGCGCGACAACTTCATGCGTGATCTGCGCTCGTTCATCTCGCAACCCAGTGCTCAGCGGGCGAAGAAGGTCGAGCTGGTCGAACCCGAGTGAGCCGCGGCGGCTTGTCAAAAGCCTGCAGCGACTCGTAAGGTGCCGAGCTGACCCACAGGGACACATGAGATGAGCGAACTGGACCCGCTGTTCGAGAACAACGCCCGCTGGGCCGAAGCCATCAAGGAAGAAGACCCGGATTTCTTCCAGAAACTGGCCCGCCAGCAGACGCCGGAGTACCTGTGGATCGGCTGTTCCGATGCGCGGGTGCCGGCCAACGAGATCGTCGGCCTGCTGCCGGGGGACCTGTTCGTTCATCGCAATGTCGCCAACGTCGTGCTGCACACCGACCTCAACTGCCTGTCGGTCATCCAGTACGCGGTGGACGTGCTCAAGGTCAAACACATCCTGGTCACCGGCCACTACGGCTGCGGCGGCGTCCGCGCCTCCATGCGCGACGACCAGCTGGGCCTGATCGACGGCTGGCTGCGCAGCATCCGCGACCTCTACTACGAACACCGCGTGCACCTGTCCAAGCTGGCCAGTGAGGAAGAACAGGTCGACCGCCTGTGCGAGCTCAACGTCATCCAGCAGGTCGCCAACGTCAGTCACACCACCATCGTCCAGAACGCCTGGCACCGCGGGCAGCCGCTCGCCGTGCACGGCTGCATTTACGGCATCAAGGATGGCCTGTGGAAGAATCTCAACGTCACGGTGAGCGGGCTCGACCAGCTGCCCTCGCAATACCGTCTGCGCCCGCCGCGCCAAGTCTGATGAGTGCGCGTCAGGGCCCGGCCTTCGCCGGTCTGCTTATCGCCGTGCTGTGCTGGAGCGGCAACGCCCTGGTCGGCCGCGCCTTCCATGACAGTATCCCGCCGCTGAGCCTGTCGTTCTGGCGCTGGGTGCTGGCTACCAGTTTGCTGCTGCCTTTCGTCGCCAAGGGCATCTGGACGCACCGCGCCACCCTGCGTGCCGCCGGCTGGCGCCTGCCGGTGCTCGCCGCCATGGGCATCGCCAGCTACAACTCGCTGCTCTATACCGCCGCGCAAAGCACCGAGGCGATCAACCTCACCCTGGTGAACACCTGCCTGCCGCTGGCGACCTTTATCGGCGCGGGCTTCCTGCTCGGCGAATGGCCGCTGCGCCGCGCCTGGTTCGGCATGGCCGTGGCGGCGGGCGGGCTGCTCTACCTGATCAGCCGCGGCAGCTGGCAGACCTTCGCCAGCCTGTCGTTCCAGCGCGGCGACCTCATCATGCTGCTCGCCGTGCTGGCCTGGGCGCTCTATACGCTGCTGCTGCGTCGCTGGGCCAGGCATCTGCTGGTGCCGCCGCTGGTGCTGCTGGGCGTGCTGATGCTGCTCGGTCTGCCGCTGATCCTGCCGTTCTACCTGCTGGAGCTGGGCCGGGTAGGGGGCTTCGCCCTCACGCCGAGCAACCTCGCCGCCATCGGCTACACCGCCGTGTTCGCCTCGCTGGTGGCCTACGTCGGCTGGAACCATGGGGTGAGGATCGTCGGTGCGGGCAGGGCAGCCATGGTCATGTACCTGATGCCCGTGTTCACCGCGCTGCTCGGCTGGCTGCTGCTGGGCGAGGCCCTACGTACCTTCCACTGGATCGGCGGCGCCCTGATCTTCGCCGGCCTGCTGCTGGCCACGCGGCCGTCGTTCCGCTAAGTCCGTGGCATTCGACTTGGGCGGCTTCACCTGCGCGGTTCGAGATAGGCGCCCGACATAGGCGACCCGGGCTAGGCGCCCCCGCCGTTCGTAACTAACCGTTTGAAAAGGATAAAAAATCTGCAGAGGCAGGGTTGACAGCCCAAACCGACCAGAGAATAATGCGCGCCACTTGGCTACATAGCTCAGTTGGTTAGAGCGCAGCATTCATAATGCTGATGTCCCAGGTTCAAGTCCCGGTGTAGCCACCAGACACAGAAAGGCGGTTAGCGAAAGCTAACCGCCTTTTTTGTTTTTGGGGTTGGTGACTGCCGCCCGCCAGACTCGCCCCGCTTCAGCGGCAATGCTGCTGCTCGCACGGAACGCCATCCATATCCCCGTCCATCGTCGTGCCAGGGCAATTCCGAAGAAAGTACGTCGCTTCTTCGCAGGATCGCATCTGCGAGCAGTGCGTGCGCCCATCGCATGAGTAAGCGCGTGCTGCTGGTTTAGAAAAACTAGCAGGCGCATTAGATGAGGCTGACGATGCGGGATAAGCCGTGGAGGCAGCGGTCTGCCCTGCATCAGGCTTCAGGTAAAAATGCCAAACTGCCACACCGATCATTAGCGCAATCAGCAGGTTCTTCATCGTGAGTCCTTTCGGCTATTGTCCAGAGGCGCAGACAGTAGATAATCGCGCGGCAGCACGCAACGTTTGGTGTTTGACGGCGCAACGCTCGAGGCTGGTAACGGCGGGACGCTGAAAATAAAATCTGTCCCCTTTTTCCAAGGAATAAAGGCAAGGATTAGAGCTATGGGACTCCAAGTGACTACTGCTGTCATTATCACTCTTCTCGGCCTGGGCAAGAACACGGGGGAGAGGAATGGTAGCTAATGACAATAGGGCGCAGATCCAGAAAGAGGCTGCGCTGACAAAAAATAAAAAAATCGGAGCCGAAGGGATGACAGCCGCCGTTTCTGCAATGAGAACAAACCCCCTGGGTGATACCACTGCTGAAAACGACAATAGGATGCTCTCAGATGCATTCATTGAAACCGCTGACTTTAGAGCACTAATTGAGTCTGATGATCGCACCGTTGTAGTTGGGCGACGGGGTACAGGAAAAAGTGCTTTATTTCTTCAGCTGAAGAAACATTGGGAGAAAGATAAGAAAGTAATAACGCTTTCGTTTTCTCCCGAGGATACAGAGATAATAGGATTTCGCTCACTATTAAAGCCATTCTCTGGGTCTTTCAATTTGGCTAGAGCGGCAACACGTATGCTCTGGCGTTATGCGATGCTTATGGAGATGGCGAGTTATATCGCGAACCATTATAAGCTTGGCCACTTAGTAGAAAAAGATGAGCTGCTGTTGGCTCATGTGGCTAGGTGGAACGAGACAAAAGGTCCATTTCTTACGAAGTGCCGCAATATTGCAAAGAAATTTCTTTCATCGGAATCCCCAGAAGAGGCAATTGGAGATCTCCCTATTAATTTAGAGCTTACAAGCGTCGAGGACAGGATTTTAAGGCTGTTTAAGAGTGCGGATCGTCGAGTGGTAATCCTAATGGATCGCCTTGATGAAGGGTACGAGCCAGATGCGATTGGTATTGGAATTATTGCCGGGCTTGCTTATGCGGCAATCGAATTAAACCAAAAGACGGAACTTGTTAGGCCTATAATATTCCTGCGAGACAATATCTTCAGGGCTTTAGCTAAAGAAGATCCGGACTATTCAAGGAACATTGAAGGGCAGGCTATTAGGTTGCACTGGGACTGGGCTCAGTTGCTCTTGCTTGCAGCAAGCCGGATGAAGATTTCATTTCATTTGGACATTGAAAAAGATCAGCGAGTTTGGGATCGCTGCACGGCAGGTGAGCTCCAAGGTAGAGAGGGGTTTAAAAAATGTTTGCAGTTTACGCTCTACCGGCCCCGTGATCTTTTGTCGTTGCTTAATGAAGCATTCTTTTGCTCATTCAGGCAGGGGAGAGCAACTGCAATTGTAGAAGATCTAGAGTTTGCGGCAAGGTCTATTTCCGTAGCGCGACTTGAGGATCTATGGAAAGAATACCAAAAGATTTTTCCGCCAATTCAAGCTATAACAAATGCATTTAAGAATGGTGAGCCAGAACTGTCGGTGAATGCGGCGCTAAAAAAAATTGAAGATGCGGTGGCTGAGCTGGAGGAAAGTGGAGATCAGCTAAGTCTATCTGAGGCGCGACTGCTTCAACCGAGTGGTTTGCTACAGTCGCTATATAGTATTGGATTTCTTGGTGTTCATGATCACCATAACGCATGTTTCTCATATTGCCATGATGGAAGGACGCCAGATAAGGGGTTCGAGAACTCAGATCGTATCTTGGTGCATCCATGTTATTGGTTAGGTCTGAATTTGAGTAAGAATGCTTTTTCTCCTGAAGAAGCTGAAGAGATTAATGATGAGTATGATATCAAGGTTGAGTCGGATAACCCTGGTATTCGAAATTCTAGAATTGGTCAAATCGTCAGTGCTCTGGATAAAATCCCGTTAGGTCGTGAAGGAGACAGGGAATTTGAATCTTGGTGCCTAGAGACATTAAAGATTGTATTTGCCGCGCATTTGACTGGGATTCAGCTTCATCCGAATGGGGCAGCGGTTCAGCGTAGAGATATAATAGGTACTAATAGAGGAAAGTCCGAGTTCTGGACTCGAGTGCTTCAAGATTATAAGGTAAGAAATGTGGTTTTTGATGCTAAGAACTTTCAAGAGCTGGGAGGGGATGAGTATCGCCAGTTACAGTCTTATCTTTGCGGGTCCTACGGTAAGTTGGGTTTTATTATAAACAGAGATGGCGATGAGACGCTGAGTAGTGGCAAGGATCTTGACTGGACGAAGGAGATGCATACGTCGCACGGAGCCCTTGTTATTAAGCTTCCAGCAAAATTTTTATGCAAATTACTGCATAAGTTAAGAAGCCCTGAAAAGCATGATGCAATTGATCGCCAGATGTGGAATCTCCTGAGTACATATGAGACCAATTATCTTGGCCTAAAAAGCTCTCGTAGCAGAAAAAAAAGCCCCAAAAAATAGATGTATTCTGCTTGTTAAGTGAGTGACTACATGGGCGTGCGTTCTGGGAAGGATTGGTTTTAGCCGGCGAGGGGAGGGCGGAAAGGCTCGATTTATTGGGCTGTCTGGCTCATTGGGGCGCTACGTCGGTGATTCATAATGCTCCGCTCGCCCGTCCAGCGGCACCCACTAGACATCCAAAGGCGCCTGGCCAAAGCTAGCCGCCTTTTTTCGTTCCTTCTGTTTGCTGTTTCGTTTACCGAGGTAAACCATGCGTGACCGTTTCGATGAGATTCGTGCCGAGCGGGATGTTCATTCCGTGGAGCCGGTTGTTTACAACCGTGATCCCCATGCAGGGCTGTGGAAGCAGATCGCGTTGGGAATTGTGGTGGGTTATCTGGCGTTGGGTCTGATCAGCGCCGTGGGTTGGGCGGTGTTTGCGCGGTTCGCCTTGGGCGGGCTGCAGATAGCGGTGCCGTGAAGATTGGGGCGATAGCGGGCGAACTGATTCGTGTGAGGGCCGCATTATCAGCGGGCTGTGGCGCTTTCTCTTGCCGTTGACGCTACCTTTGGCGCGGCGCAGAATCGCGCCATTTGGCGGGCGACCCCGCCTGCAGCTTTCTTCTTATGCAGTAGGGCGTGCGATGAATACCTTTCTGACGGCGGTCTCGGTGGTCGTTTGTGTGTTGGCAATCAGTGCGGGTGTGATGCTCGATGTTCGGCACAAGCCGAGCGACGAGGCGAAGCGGGTGTATACCGCGGAGCGGGTGAACGAGATTCTGCGGCGTAATACCAAGCACAGCTGAGCCGAGAGGCAAGGCGGCGGAATATGAAAAAGGCGACCCGAGGGTCGCCTTTTTCATGCCCGAAAAAAGCCGGGCGCAAGCCCGGCGAAGTCCAACGAGGAGAGGTGCTGCGGCGTGGGTGTTTACCAGAGCGGCAGGCTGTAGTTGACGATGAAGCGGTTCTCGTCCAGATCGCTTTGGAAGTTGCTTCGCGTGGTGGCGTTGCGGAGCTTGAAGCCGAGGTTCTTCAGCGGGCCGCTCTGGATGACGTAGGCGATGTCGGTGTTGCGCTCCCAGGTCTTGCCTTCGCTGGCGCCGGCGCCACGGTCGACGTTGTCGCCGGAGA
>NZ_JACBXH010000050.1:0-23998 GCF_041381355.1 Pseudomonas sp. LM13 | reverse complement strand
CTCGCGCGGATGCGGGGCTTTTTTTTTCATGCGCGAGGCGGTTTCAAACAAGCACGCCCTGGCTGCGCAGATAGTCGTCGTAGCTGCCGCTGAAGTCGGTCACGCCGTTCTCCGACAATTCGATGATGCGCGTGGCCAGGGAGCTGACGAACTCGCGGTCGTGGCTGACGAAGATCAGCGTGCCCGGGTAGTTCTCGAGTGCCAGGTTGAGTGCCTCAATGGATTCCATGTCCAGGTGGTTGGTTGGTTCGTCCATCACCAGCACGTTGGGCTTCTTCAGGATCAGCTTGCCGAACAGCATGCGGCCCTGTTCGCCACCGGAGATCACCTTGACCGATTTCTTTATCTCGTCGTTGGAGAACAGCATGCGGCCCAACGTGCCGCGCACCAGTTGCTCGCCACCCTGGGTCCACTGGCCCATCCAGTCGAAGAGGGTGACGTCGTCCTCGAAGTCCTCGGCGTGGTCTTGGGCGAAATAGCCCACGTCGGCACTTTCGGTCCATTTCACTTCACCGGACATGGGTGGCAATTCACCGACCAGAGTACGCAGCAGGGTGGTCTTGCCGATGCCGTTCGGACCGATGATGGCCACGCGCTCGCCGGCCTCGACCTGCAGATTCAGGTTCTGGAACAGTGGCGTGCCGTCATAGCCCTGACTGATGCGCTCCAGGGTGACCGCCTGGCGATGCAGCTTCTTGTACTGCTCGAAACGGATGAACGGGCTGACGCGACTGGACGGCTTCACTTCGTCGAGCTGGATCTTGTCGATCAGCTTCGCGCGGCTGGTGGCCTGCTTGGCCTTGGAGGCGTTGGCCGAGAAGCGGCTGACGAAGGTCTGCAGTTCGGCGATCTGCGCCTTCTTCTTGGCGTTGTCCGAGAGCAGGCGTTCACGGGCCTGGGTCGCGGCGGTCATGTATTCGTCGTAGTTGCCCGGGAACAGGCGTAGCTCGCCGTAATCCAGATCGGCCATGTGGGTGCACACCGAGTTCAGGAAGTGGCGGTCGTGGGAAATGATGATCATGGTGCTGTTGCGCGCCGTGAGAATCGCTTCCAGCCAGCGGATGGTGTTGATGTCCAGGTGGTTGGTCGGTTCGTCCAGCAACAGCACTTCCGGGTCGGAGAACAGCGCCTGGGCCAGCAGTACGCGCAGCTTCCAGCCGGGCGCCACGGCACTCATCGGGCCGAAATGCTGATCGAGCGGGATGCCGAGGCCGAGCAGCAGCTCGCCGGCGCGCGATTCGGCGGTGTAGCCGTCGAACTCGGCGAATTGCACCTCCAGCTCGGCGACCGCCATGCCGTCTTCCTCGCTCATTTCCGGCAGCGAGTAGATGCGGTCGCGCTCGGCCTTCACCTTCCACAGCTCGGTGTGACCCATGATCACCGTGTCGATCACGCTGAAGTCTTCATAGGCGAACTGATCCTGGCGCAGCTTGCCCAGACGCACGTTGGGCTCGAGCATCACCTGGCCGGCCGATGGCTCCAGCTCGCCACCGAGGATCTTCATGAAGGTCGACTTGCCGCAGCCATTGGCGCCGATGAGACCGTAGCGGTTGCCACCGCCGAACTTGACGGAAACGTTTTCGAACAGCGGCTTGGCACCGAACTGCATGGTGATGTTGGCGGTAGAAATCAAGAGGCTTTATCTCGCGGGTTTCAGAGGTGTGGTGCTACGCTTGGGGCACTTTTGGGGCAAACTGTAATTTGCGCATCTCGGCCCAATCGCCTTCGCCGTCGATCCAGCGGGCATACCGAGACAGCAAAATCTGTATCGAATGGCCGAGCTGCTTGGCGATGAATGCCGGTGTCATTCCGGCCATCAGGCACATGGTTGCGTAGGTGTGGCGCGCATTGTACGGGGGCCGGTAGCGAATACCCAGCGCCTTTAGCGTCGGGCGCCACTGGTGATGCAGGTCACTCGTCTGCTGGATGAACTGAGAGCTCTTGCTCGGCGGAAAGCAGAACGGGAAGTCAGTCAGCCTACCGGAGCCGGCCGCGCGCCGCTCGGCGTACTGCTTGGCGAACAGAAGGGCATGAACCGCCCGGTCATTCAGCAGGACAAACCTATCCTTCTTGGTCTTCGTCCGCTCGACGACCTTCTTCTTTGCTACGGACCTGCAGACGTGGACCGTACGCCTCTTCAAATCGACCTCTTCCCAGCGAAGGGCGGCGATCTCTCCTAACCGCATGCCGGTATAGAAGGCGAACTCAAAGAACGCCGCGTATATCTGGCTTGGCCAATGCTCCGTTTCGTAAAGCCTCGCAATGATCCTGTCCGACTCATCCTGCGTAAACGGGTCGACCTTCGCCTCCGTCCGCGTCGGGATGTCCAGCGCCTGGATCGGGTTCTCTGCAATCAGCCTGTCCGAAACCGCTGACTCAAGAATGGTGCTCAGCTTGTTCATGGCGTTGGCCTTCACGCCGTCCGAGGTCCATGGGATTTGAACGACGAGCTCGCGCATGAAGGCGGTCGTCAGGTTGGGAAGGGGAGTTGTGGCCAGGTACGGCATCCACCAGACATTGAGCACTGACTTGTAGTTGTCGCGCGTGCCTTCCGAGATCGATCGGCTGTCGAGCCAGACCTGGGCGTACTGCCCGAACCCGCGCGAAACGCTTGATACGGCGTTCGGCGAGCCGGGGAAGAGCTCGGCATACTTACGCTCGTCGAAGATGCCGTGCTTGATCTGCTGGACTACTTGATCGCGTAGACGGGATGCAGCGGCAATGCCCGCTTGCGTCGGGGGGAGGGCGAGGGTTTCTGAGCATCGCTTTCCGTTCCAGCTAAATCGGATGCGGATCGTATTGTTGCGTAGCTCAACTCCGGTGGGCAGTGCCATAGGCTTTCTTGCCATTCTTCGTACCTTGATCGGCTGTAGTAGATTCGTCCATTGATGCGATTCCAGACGCCCTCGGGAATCTGGTTCCGGCTTCGCCTGCCTTCTAGGGCTCGATCGGTTGTGCCGAGTATCATGGCCATCTGCTGTTCGGTCACCTTGTCAGGGAACCACTCCGGCAGATTTCGCCCACTTGGTGATCAGGTCAGAGCTGACTTCGAAGTCTTCGCCGTTGAACGAAACCCCAGAGGTTTTTTCAATCGGGGTGATGTCGCCCCCTTGGGGGGCAGTAATCTGTTCCGAAGGAACAGTTACTAGGGGTTCTTTCTTAGAATAAAGAAGGGAGTCGTCGGTTTTGGTCTGACTCGCAATCGAGATGACCTTGTCGTTTTGGTCCGAGTCGGCTCTGTTGGTCTGATTCGGACCTTCTACGAATACCCATTCTTTCGGATCACACAGGCCAATATCGCCACGCGCACCGCCCTCACGGAAGATCACGCGACGCTTCAGGAGGCGGCTGATTGCCTTGGAAACAACGTCCGGGTGGATATGGGTTGCCTTCGACACAGCGGCTGCTGTGATGCGTACCGGGCCGGCCTGGAAGTTGATGGTTGTCTTGGCGACGAACAGAGCGACCTTCAGCTCACGCGCTGGCAGATCGATCGCCATCAAGGCATCCATGATGCTGTTGTCCATCCGGGTGAACCCCCGTTGGGTGTTGCCAATCTGAATAACGTTTGTCATGATTCGTCCTGTATGTTGTTGCTGTTGAAGAAGCCACCCTCGTCCGGTGGCTTTTTTATTGGTCCTTTTCAGGCCCTCGCTTCCTTGCCCTGATTAGGGCTAGGTCTGTTACTTCTGCTGCTACCAGTCGGCTTCTAACTGCCTTATGGTTCTCGGCGATCATCTTCAGGATTTGCCCTGCTGCGTCCTCGACCGACTGCCCCAGGCCGTTCGCCATCTCCCGCAGGAACCTCCGTTCCTCGTCGTCAAACTCCCCCAACTCAATCAGCTCACCCACAAACTTCCCCTGCTCAGTGCCTCTAAACGGCGGTACGCTGCTCGGTAGTGGCAGACTGCCCCTTAGCCTCGCGGATGAACTCTTTAATCAAGTGGCGGGCTAACACGGCTGCCATCCAGCAGGGCGGCCAGGTGCGCGACTCGTTCGGCGGCATTGGCGCAGCGGCGCGCGCAGCAATCAGCGCAATCAATCCGCTCACGGCCGCTATTGGCGTTGCGGCTGCATCCATCGGCACGCTTGTCTATGCCTACCAGGGCGGGCAGGGCGAGGCGCTGGCCTTCAATCGCGCCCTGACCCTGACCGGCAACGCTGCCGGGACCAGTGTCGATGTTTTGATGGAGACCGCCTCGGCGCTGGATCAGGTTTCCGGCACCCAGCGCCAAGCCGCAGCCGCACTGGCTGAAATCGTCGCAACCGGCAAGATCGCCTCCGATCAGTTCGCCAACGTCGCCGCGGCTGCGATGGCGATGGAGCAAGCCACCGGCAAGGCCGTTGCCGATACTGTCAAAGAGTTCGCCGCGCTGGCGGACGAGCCGGCCGCAGCCTCTGCGAAGCTGAACCAGCAGTACAACTACCTGACTGCTTCGGTGTACAAGCAGATCGCCGCCCTTGAGCAGCAGGGCGACAAGCTCGGCGCCGCAAAGCTGGCGATGGAGGAATACGGCAAAGCCGCCAAGGAGCGCTCGGACGATATTGAGCAGAGCCTCGGCTACATTGACCGCGCACTGAATGGCCTAAAGGCCGGCTGGCGGGAAATGTGGGATGCCGCCTTTGATATCGGTCGCCCGGAGACGCTGGAAGAAAAGCTGGCTGACGTAGAGCAGGCCATCAACCAGCGCAAGAACAACATTTATGTCGGCTCGGTCTTCGATTGGGGGCCGAGCGCGGAAGAGCTAGAGCGGCAGCGCCAGGGCATTCAGCTGTCCATTCAGCAGCGCGACCTGGACGCGGCGTTTATATCCCTGCGCGCCCAAAATGCCCAACAGGAGATCAAGGCAGCCGAAGAAGAGCGCAAGGCGACCGAGCAGCTCGACAAATCCTACGACTCGATGCTCGCCAGCCTCCGGCAGACAACCGCGCTGCATGGTCAGGCGTCAGAAGTCGCTCGCGTGCGCTATGCGACCGAACATGGCGAGCTGAGCAAGCTCACCGAAGCGCAGAAAGCCGCGCTACTTGTCGCAGCACAAGAGGCGGACGCCAAAGAGGCTGCCGCCGAGGCGGGGCGCAAGAGCGCGGCATCTCTGCGCGAGCAGAAAAGCGCCCTAGATGCCCTGATCGCCAAATACGATCCCGCCGCCAAGGCCCAGGCTGAGTACGAAAAAGGCATCGAGCTTGCCGACGAGGCGCTGAAGAACAACACCTACACCACAGAGCAATACCAGAAGGTCGTTCAGGGTCTGTATACCGACCTGAACAAGCCGATCTGGGACAAGCAGAATGAAGCGTCGGACAAGGCCAAGGAAGCATTAAAAAAGCTCGACGACCAGCTCGAGTCTGTGCGGGATCGTTTGGACCCGGTACGCGCAGCCACCAAGCGGCTGACGGCCGAAAAAGAACTACTGAAAGAAGCGCTCGACAAGGGCCGTATTTCGTTCGAGGAATACACCCAAAGCGTTGCGCTGCTTGACAAGGAGTACGACGAGAACACCCGCGCCACCTCCGAATGGGCCAAGTGGACCGAAGGCGCGCTAGACCGCGTTGACGGTGCATTCGCCGACGCCTGGCGCAACATCGGGGACGGGTTCAGCTCGTTCCGCGACTCGCTGACCAACGCCTTCAAGCAGATGCTGGCCGAACTGGCTCACATGGCCATTACCCGGCCGATTGTGATGCAGATCGGCGCTGCGCTGGGCATTGGTGGGGGCGCTGGGCAGGCAGTCAGTATGCTCGGCGGTTCGGCAGGATCGGGCGGAATGGATGTGTTCGGCCTGCTCAAGAACGGCTACAGCATAGCCAACTCCGGTTTCGGCCAGGCGGTCGCGCAGGGCTGGGGCAATGGCGGCTTCAGTGGCGCCATCTCCAACGGCTGGAACTATGGCAGCAACGCGCTCAGCTCGTTCTTTGGTGGGTCATCCTCCGGGGCGATGGTGGATGGTGTCTATCAGCTCGGCGCCAACACGATGCCCGCAACTGTCGATCTGATCGGCAATACGGTGAGCCAGGGCGGCAACATTATAGGTACTGCCTCAGGCGCGACTACAACCGCGACTACTTGGGGCAGCGCCGCCACTGGCCTCGGCTCGATCATGGGAGGACTATCCGGCGCCTACATGGGATACCAGAACTCCGGCGTAAAGGGGGCTGTTGCCGGCGGCCTCGGTGGCTGGGGCGGCGGCACGCTTGGCACGATGGCAGGCGCTGCTGCTGCCAGTGCGCTGTCGGGTACGGCCATGGGCGCAGCCCTGGGGTCGGTGCTGCCTGGTATCGGCACTGTCATCGGCGCCGCTCTGGGTGCGGCGTTCGGCTCCAAGCTGTTCGGTGGCGCGTGGGAAACCAAGGATGCCGGCTTAGCATTCAGCGTAACGGATGGCGATTTCCTCGGCCAGCAGTACGAATACCAGAAGAAAAAGGGCGGCCTGTTCAGTTCGAACAAAAAGCGCACGCGGTATAGCGCGCTTGACGAAGCGACAGCCGCCCGGTTTCAGGAAGTGTTCGCTTCTACCGAAGCCACTGTCTCGTCACTGTTCGAGTCGCTGAGCTACACGCTAGACGAAGGCTCTCTGGACGGCCTGCAACTGGCCAGAGAGAAAATTAGCACCAAGGGCAAAACCGAGGAGGAAATCCAGCAGGCCATTGCTGAATGGTTCGGCTCCGCTGCCGATGCCATGACGGCTGAACTCAACCGCGTGTTCGCCACAGGACTCGACCTCGACCTGGCGGGCATGCAGGCATTCGTCGGCAACCTCACGGGCGTGAACGAGGTGCTGCGTTATCTCGACGTTGAGATGTACGACGCGAGCGTTGCGGGCGGCAAGCTGGCCGAGGCGCTGTCGGCTGCGGCTGGCGGGCTTGAGGTGCTGGCGACCAACTCTCAGACCTACTATGCCGCATTTTTCAGCGAGGCGGAGAAGGTCGAAGACACCATCGACTCCATCAAGCGGACGTTCGAGTCTGCAGACGTGGAGCTGGCGTCATCCCGCGAGGCTTACCGGGCAATGGTCGAGGATATCGACCTGACGACGGAGGCCGGGCAGGAAATGTTCTCCACGCTCATGCAGCTGAGTGGCCAGGCTGCCCAGTACTACGACATTCTGGAGCAACAGGGCGCTGCGCTGATTGGCGTGGCTGGCTCTGCCTATGCGGCGCTGCAGCGGTCCATTGCCGCCCAGCAGCGAGAGCTGCAGGCGGCCTACAGCGCGCGGGTTGGCTCGCTTAACGACATGGCCGCAGCGGCCTCGTCAAACCTGTCCGGAATGACAGGTATTGCCAACTCGCTAGATGCGGCACTCAAGCGCCTGCGCGGCACATCTGACGATGCCGTGCGGATGTTGCGTGCGCAGGCGGTGATGACGCTCAACAGCGCGCTGGTCACGGCGCGGGCGGGCGGCTCTCTGGCTGGTTTCGAGGGCCTGCAGGATGCGCTCGACGTTGCATCGCAAATGGACACTGCGATGTACGGCTCGCTTGAAGATTTCGAGCGCGAGCAGGGCCGCACCGCGAACCTGGTTGCCGAGTTGGAGAAGGTCAACGGCAAGCAGCTCACGACCGAGGAGCGCCTGCTCGAAACCGTGCAGGATCAGCTCGCCGCAGCCCAGGCGCAGTACGAAGCCGACATGGCCGGCCTGGATGCTCAACTGGCCGCTGCGCCCTTGTGCAAGCTGTGCTGATCGCGATAGATCACGAGCTTGCCGTTGGCGCGCCAGGCGAAGCCGTCCAGCTGGTCCTGCTCGCGCCAGCTGCGCAGGATCTGCTGGCTATGCAGGGCGAGCCGCAGCAAGTGAGCCGCGTTGCGCCGGTTGACCGAGCGTCGGCATGCCAGCAGGAAGCGTAGGCAACAGCGCCACTGATGCAGGCTCGCCCGCGGTCGGAAGCGCAGCGGGGCATCGGCTCCGCGCAGCATCCAGCCAATCGCCTGCAGCGGCACGCCGGCATCGGCCAGGGGCGAAACGTAGCGATAGCTGAGCTGCCCGCCATTGGCGAAGCTGGTTTCCAGAGCGACACCGTCGCGCCGTTCGATCAGCTCGACATTGTGCCCCTGGCGCACCAGTGAATAGGCGGTGGCAAGCCCGATAACGCCTGCGCCGATGACTGCTACCCGCATGCAACTGCTCCTCCGACTCGTTCAGCGCAGCCTAGGCCGCGTGTTAGCGAGGCGGCCAATGAAAGGATGGAGCGTTCCCATAACCTGCGGTTATGCTCGATTGACTGAAGGGGGGACATGCATGCGGTTGCGTCATATCGAACTGTTCCAGGCGATCCTGCAAACTGGCAGCCTGACGGCCGCGGCCGAGCTGCTGCATATCTCCCAGCCGGCGGCGAGCAAGATTCTCAAGCATGCCGAGCAACAACTGGGCTTTGCGCTATTTGACCGGGTGCGCGGCAAGCTGCAGCCCACCGCCGAGGCGCGGGTGTTGCAGCAGCAGACCGAACGCCTCGCCATCGACCTGCAGAATCTGCGGCGGCTTGCAGATAGCCTCGGCCGGGGCGAGGAGTGCGCATTGCGCCTGATCTGCACGCCGGCCTTGGCTCAAGCACTGCTGCCACAGGCGTTGCGCGCCTGGCGCGAGCGATTTCCACGTACGGTCTGTCAGCTCGCCACGCAGCACACGGCGGAGATCGTCGAGGCCCTGTTGCTGCGTGAAGCCGATCTCGGACTGACGTCACAGGCGGTGGAGCATCCGGGACTGAGCAGCCAGCTACTGGCCGAGGGGCGCATGCGCGTGATCGCTCCGCCCGGCTGGTGGCAGCCGGTTGAACTGCACAGCCCACTGCGGCTGCAGGACTTGGCGAGTAAAGCGCTGATCGGCATCGATGCCCGCGATGCGCTGGGCAGCCTGTTGCGCGGCCACATCGAGGAGCTCGATCCGCCGCCGCACGTCGTTACCTGGGTACAGACCTATCAGCTGGCGCGACAGCTGGTGTCCGCGGGGCAGGGCGTGGCGCTGGTCGATCCGTTCACCGCGCTGGCGGCTACCGGCGGCGAGGTGCAGACCCGTCTGCTCGAGCCCGCCGTCAGCGTGCCGGTCTATGCGTTGACCCGCGTTCACGAGCAGCCGCTACCGGCGCAGGCGATGTTGCTGGAGCAGCTCCGCACCCAGGCCGAGCGACTGCTGCAGGATGGGCACAACTGAGCGGTCGCGCGCTACCATGGCGGCTTTTGCGCCGGACGATCATGCACGCCGACTCGCCCCTTGAACGCTACCAGCAGGCAATCGCACAAGACGGTTTCGTTGCCGATGCGGCTCAACAGCGCGCCGTTGCACGGCTTCAGGCCTGTCAAGAGGCGCTGCTTTCAGGTGCGGAGCTGCCGCTTGGCGTCTACCTATGGGGACCGGTCGGGCGCGGCAAGACCTGGCTGATGGACCTGTTTCACGCAAGCCTGACGGTTCCGTCGCGGCGGCAGCATTTCCACCATTTCATGCGCTGGGTGCATATCCAGCTGTTCCAGCTCAACGGCACGGCCGATCCGTTGCAGGCCCTGGCCAGAGAACTTTCGCAAGAGATTCGCGTGCTCTGCTTCGACGAGCTGTTCGTCGGCGACATCGGCGACGCGATCATCCTGGGGCGCCTGTTCCAGGTGCTCTTCGAGCACGGCGTGGTGATCGTCGCGACCTCCAACCAGCCACCGGAGCAGCTGTATGCCGATGGCTTCAACCGCGAGCGCTTTCTGCCGGCGATCGACGCCATCGTGCAACACATGCAGGTGGTGGATGTGGATGGTGGCGCTGATCACCGCCTGCGTCCCGGCGCTGCGCTGCAGCGCTACTGGATCGCCCCGCCCGACGGCGGCAGCGCCCTGGTCGCGACGTTCGAGGCGCTGTCCGATGGAGCGGTCAGCACCGAGCCACTCGCCCTCAGCAGTCGGCAGCTCGACGTCGTGCGGCGTAGCGAATCGGTGTTCTGGTGTCGCTTCGCCGACCTTTGCGAGCAGCCGTTCTCGGCGCTGGACTTCATCGAGCTGTGCGATCGCCATACGGCGATCCTGATCGGTGACGTGCCGCGGCTCGGTGGCACGCAGCGCGATGGGCGCATCGCCCGCGGCACCGAGGATGGGGCGGCGCGGGTGGCAGCCGGGGACCGCCAGCTACCACGGCTCTCCGCGCGGGACGATGCGGTGCGACGCTTCATCGCCCTGGTCGACGAGTGCTACGACCGGCGGATTCCGCTGTATATCGAAGCCGAGGTGGCCCTGGACGAGCTGTATACCGAGGGGTATCTGGCGTTCCCGTTCCGCCGCACGCTGAGCCGGCTGCGGGAGATGCAGCTGCAGCGCTTCGGCCACGGGCATCTGAGTCAGTCGCGGTAGAACACCTGCACCAGGTGATAGCCGAACTGGCTCTTTACCGGGCCATGCACCTCACGCAGCGGCTTCTTGAAGATCACCTGATCGATGCTGCGCACCATCTGCCCAGGGCGCACTTCGCCGAGGTCGCCGCCTTTCTTGCCGGACGGGCAGGTCGAATACTTGCGGGCCAGCACGTCGAACGCCTCGCCGTTAGCCAGGCGCTTCTTCAGCTGCGCGGCTTCGGCTTCGGTCTTGACCAGAATGTGGCGGGCCATGGCTTTGGGCATGTCGCTGTCCTCATGCATTGAGGGGCGCGATTGTAGTCGCCTTGCCGCGCTTGTCGATCGTCCAGCCGTTGCGCTGTCGGCACTGGGTCTGGTCAGGCGCGACGAGCGGTAGTTTTATCTGTATGTTTGATAGCGCTAACATCCGGCCAAACAAGCACAACAACGACGGATTTCTTCATGCCTTCAAAGCAGCCTTCCCGGGCTACCGCGTTGCCGGTCCTGGTTGTCATGGGCGTCAGCGGTTCGGGCAAGACCGATACCAGCCACGCCGTCGCCGACGCGCTCGGCCTGCCGCACATCGAGGCGGATAACTTTCACCCTGCGGAAAACGTCGCGCGTATGCGTGCCGGTACACCGTTGTCCGATACCGACCGCGTGCAATGGCTGCACGCCCTGGTCGGCGAGATGCAGCGCACGCTCGATAGCGGCAGTGGCTTCGTCCTGGCCTGCTCGGCGCTCAAGCGCAGCTATCGTGAGCTCTTGCGCAGTGCCGTCCCGGGACTGCGCTTCGCCCATCTGGCCATCGATTACGACACCGCGGTGCAGCGCGTCGGTGCGCGACCGGGGCACTTCATGCCGATCTCCCTGGTCGACAGCCAGTTCGCCACCCTCGAATCGCCCGAGGGTGAGCCAGGCGTGTTGACCGTAGATGCCAGTCAGCCCCGCGACGTGGTGTTGCTGCAAATCGTCGAATGGATGCGCGGCGCCGATCTGGATGAACTGATCGAGTCCCGCGTCGATCTTTCCGCGCGTCCGTTTGATAGCGCTACCACGGCGCCACCGCTGACCAATGTGCCGATCTACAGCGGCGCGTTGGCGCAGCGTTTCGACCGCCTGACCGACTGGCTGATGGCCGCGCTGATGGCCTTTATGGTCATCGTGGTGTTTTCCAGCGTGGTGCTGCGTTACGCCTTCGGCACCGGCTGGACGGGTGCCGAGGAACTGTCACGGCTGGCATTCGTCTGGCTGGTGTTCGTCGGCGTCGCTTCGAGCATGCGCCGCGGCGAGCTGATGAGCTTCTCCATGCTGCGCGACCGCTTCCCGCGGCTGTTCCGCCGCGTCGTCGACTCCCTCAGCTGGCTGCTGGTGGCTGCTGCGAGCGGCCTTGCGGCCTGGGGTGGCTGGAACCAGATGCAGTTTGGCTGGACCATCAACAGCCCGGTAGTCGGTTACCCGCTGGGCCTGGCAATGCTTCCGGTAGCGGCGAGCATGCTGGCCATGGCTGTACTGGCGCTGGTGCAGCTGGTGAATGTCTGGCGGCGCGACCAGCCAGCGGCGGCAGCCACCGCGAACATCACGGCGGACTGAGCGATGCCGCATTCAGAACAATACGGGCACTGCCCAACCGAGGACCTTTCATGACCGTCGTCGTCTTCCTCTCTTCGTTGCTGGGCTTCATGACGCTTGGCATGCCCATCGCCTTCGCACTGCTGCTCACCGGCTCGGTGCTGATGTGGTACCTGGATTTCTGGGACGTGCAGCTGCTCGCGCAGAACCTGCAGGCTGGCGCTGACAGCTTCCCGCTGCTGGCGGTGCCGTTTTTCATCCTGGCCGGCGAACTGATGAATGCCGGCGGCATCTCGCGGCGCATCATCGCCATGGCGCAGGCCTATTTCGGCCACAAGCGTGGCGGCCTGGGTTACGTGGCGATTGCCGCTTCGGTGCTGTTGGCGAGCATGTCCGGCTCGGCGCTGGCCGATACCGCCGCGCTGGCGACGCTGCTGCTGCCGATGATGCGCGAGCGCGGCTACCCGCTGAGCTCGTCGTCGGGCCTGGTGGCGGCGGGCGGGATCATCGCCCCGATCATTCCGCCGTCGATGCCGTTCGTGATCTACGGCGTGGTGACCGGCACGTCGATCAGCCAGCTGTTTCTCGCCGGCATGGTGCCGGGGCTGATCATGGGCATGGGCCTGATCGTCGCCTGGACGCTGATCGCCCGGCGGATCGACGAACCGAAGCAGGAAAAGGCCAGCGGTGCCGTTCGCCGCCGCGTGCTAGTCGACGGGGCGGCGGCGCTGATGCTGCCGGTGATCATCGTTGGCGGGCTGCGTGGCGGCCTGTTCACCCCGACCGAAGCGGCGGTGGTCGCCGCCGTCTATGCTCTGGCCGTTTCGACCCTGCTGTATCGCGAACTGACCTGGGCCGGGCTGGTCGAGGTGCTCACGCGTGCCAGCCGCACCACGGCGTCGGTGATGTTTCTCTGCGCCGCGGCGACGGTATCGGCGTACATGATCACCCTGGCCCAGCTGCCCGACGAGATCGCGGCGATGCTCGGTCCGCTGGCGCAGGACCCGAAGCTGCTGATGGTCGCCATCATGCTGCTGATGATCGCTGTCGGCATGGTGCTGGACCTGACCCCGACCATTCTGATCCTCGGTCCGGTGCTGGCGCCGATCGCGATCAAGGCCGGCATCGATCCGGTGTATTTCGGCGTGATGTTCGTGCTGATCGGCTCCATCGGACTGATCACACCACCGGTAGGCACGGTGCTCAACGTGGTCGGTGGCATCGGCCGGCTGCGCATGGAAACCCTGGTGCGTGGCGTGATGCCGTTCTTCCTTATCTATCTGGTCATCGTCGGGCTGCTCATCGCCGTGCCCTCGATTATCACCGTACCCCTGGCCTGGCTGCGGTAACGCCGGTCGTCCAACCAAGCGCTCAACAACCCAACATCCAACAACAAGAAGGTATCCCGACATGAAACGACTCCTCATCAGCACCCTGACTGCCGCCTTGCTCGGCAGCACGCTCAGCCTCGGTCAGGTTCAGGCAGCGGACGACATCCGCCCGCGCATGATCCGCTTCGGCTACGGGCTCAACGAAGACAGTAACCAGGGCAGGGCGGCCAAGCTGCTGGCCGAGGAAGTGGCCAAGGCTTCGGGCGGCAAGCTGAAGGTGCGTACCTTCGCGTCCGCCAGCCTCGGTTCGGACGACCAGATGCAGAACGCGCTGATCGGCGGCGCGCAGGAGATGATGGTCGGCTCGACCGCGACGCTGGTCGGCATCAGCAAGGAAATGGCGGTGTGGGATACGCCGTTCCTGTTCACCGATCCGCGCCAGGCTGATCAGGTATTGGACGGTCCGGTGGGCCGGCAGGTCATGGACAAGCTGGAAGAGAAAGGTCTGGTCGGACTGGTGTATTGGGAGAACGGTTTTCGCAATGTGACCAACAGCGCCCGGCCGATCGAGAAGCTTGAGGACTTCGAGGGCATCAAGCTGCGCGTGATGCCCAATCCGGTGTTCATCGACACCTTCAAGCGCATGGGCGCCAATGCGGTGCCGCTGCCGTTCTCCGAACTGTTCACCGCGCTGGAAACCAAGGCGGTCGACGGCCAGGAAAACCCCTACAACACCATCCTCTCGTCCAAGTTCTATGAGGTGCAGAAGTACCTGAGCGTGACTAATCACGTCTACAGCCCCTGGATCGTCACGGTGTCCAAGCGCTGGTGGGACGGGCTGTCCGCGACCGAGCAGGGCATCCTCATGGACGCTGCGGAAAAGGCCCGCGATGCCGAGCGCGAGGACACCCGTCGCGAGGCCAGCCAGGCGCTGGCGGCGCTGAAGGAACGTGGCATGCAGATCAACGAGGTCAGTCCCGATGAGATCCAGCGCATGCGTGAGCAGGCGCAGCCGGCGATCCAGACGGTGATCGATGCGGTCGGCCAGGACCTGTTCGATCAGGTGCAGGCCGAAGTGGAAAAGGCCGCACCTTAGGAGGCGCCCCCGGAATGCCCGCTGCTAGAATCCGCCGCTTTCGACCAATGGAACGCGCATGACCACACGCCGACGCCGCTCTGCCGAGCGGGTAACCCTTTCGGATGTCGCGCGCAGCGCCGGTTGCTCGCTGATGTCGGCATCCCGCGCGCTGTCGCAACCGGATCTGGTTTCCGACGCGCTGCGCGAGCGTGTCGAGCAGGCGGTCAAGGCGCTTGGCTACGTGCCGCATCCGGCGGCGCGCAGCCTGGCCAGTTCGCGTTCCAATCTGGTGGCGGTGATCATCCCCTCGCTGTCCAACGCGGTGTTCGTCGACACCGTCGAGGCTATCCAGCGCGTGCTGATGCCGGCGGGTTACGAAATGATGATCGGCGTCAGCCACTACCGGCCCAAAGAGGACGAGCGGCTGCTGCGTGCCTATCTGGCGCATCAGCCGGCCGGCTTGCTGATCACCGGGTTCGAGCGCAGCGATGCCGCCCGTGCGGTGCTCGCTAATTACACTGCGCCGATGGTCACCCTGATGGAGCTGAGCGAGCGGCCGGACGACTACTGCGTAGGCTTCTCGCAACTGGAAGCTGGCGCGGCCATGACCCGCACCTTGCTCGAGCGCGGCTACCGTCACGTCGCCTTCGCCGCCGCGCAGCTCGACCCTCGGACCCTGCAACGCGCCGAAGGCTACCGTCAGGCCATGCGCCAGGCGGGTCGCTATGAGCCAACTCTGGAATTGCTGACGCCGCAGCTGTCGTCCATTGGGCTTGGCGCGGAGCTGCTGGATCGGCTGCTGGCGCAGCACTCGCAGATCGACGCAGTGTTCTTCAACAACGACGACCTGGCCCTCGGGGCGCTGTTTCGCGCCCATCAGCTGGGGCTCGACGTGCCGGGGCGTTTGGCGATTGCCGGTTTCAACGACCTGCCGGCCGCGGCCTGGATGCATCCGGCGCTGAGCACGGTGCGCACCCGGCGTGGCGAGATCGGCGAGCTGGCGGCGCAGATGCTGCTGAGCCTGATGCGAGGTCAGCAGCCTGCCGAGCGTTGTATCGATGTGGGTTTCGAAGTGGTGATGCGCGACAGCGCCTGAGGCGGGCTTTCACCCGCCAGCGCGTCAAAGATCCTGCTGCGCGGTGACCTGCTGGGCGATCTCGATCATCTGCTCGCGCATCCAGCGGTTGGCCGGGTCCTGATCGGTGCTTTCATGCCAATAGATGTGGGTTTCCAGCGGCATGATGTCCACCGGCAGATCGACCTGATGCAGGTTGTGGCGCCGGGCGAAACGCTCGGGAACGGTCACCGCCATGTCGGTCTGGTCGATCACCTGGGTCGCCATCAGGTAGTGCTGTGAGCGCAGGGCGATCTTGCGCTGCAGGCCCATCTTGCCCAACGCCAGATCCACCAGACCAAGCCCGCTGCGGCGGCTGGAAATATGGATGTGCGACAGCGACAGGTACTGCTCCAGAGTGAGCTTGTCCTTGGCCAGCGGGTGGCCGCGGCGCATGGCGCAGATGTAGCGATCTTCCAGCAGTTTGACGTGGCGCACCTGCGGGTCGGTATTGAGCGGTGCATCCATGGCGAAATCCAGGCGGCCGGCAGCCAGTTCCTTGGTGGTTTCGCGGCGCTTGGCCAGCATGCTCTCGATCTTCACGTTCGGCGCCAGGCGACGCAGGCGCTGGAACAGCGGCGGCAGCATCACCGCCTCGGTGAGGTCGGTCATGCTGATGCGGAAGGTCTTGTTTGCCTGCGCCGGGCTGAAGGTGCGGCTTTCCTGCACCGATACCCGCAGCAGCTGCAGCGCATTGCGCACCGGCCCGATGATGTTCTGCGCCATCGGCGTCGGCACCATGCCCTGGGCGGTGCGCACGAAGAGCGGATCGTTGAACGTCTCGCGCAAGCGGGCGAGGGCGTTGGAAACGGCGGGCTGGGTGATGCCGACGATCTGCCCGGCACGTGTGAGGTTCGCTTCGGTGTAGATGGCGTCGAAAACGATGAATAGATTCAGATCGACCTTGTTCAGGTTCATTGTTGTGCTCTCCGGCGTGTATCGGATTCGCCGATCATATATCGGTGATGAATGTTTATACACGAGGAAAATAGCTTAGATAAATCACCAAGCCTCCTCTAGCATTCAAAACTACAAAACATTACCTGCCAGAAGGTTGTCGCCCATGAATTTCGCCTACTCCCCGAAGGTTCAAGAGCTGAGAGAGCGCGTGCAAGCGTTCATGGATGCTCATGTCTATCCCGCCGAAAAGGTGTTCTACCAGCAGGTCGCCGAGGGTGACCGCTGGCAGCCGACCGCTATCGTCGAGGAACTCAAGGCCAAGGCCAAGGCAGAGGGGCTGTGGAATCTGTTCCTGCCGGAATCGGAACTGGGCGCCGGCCTGACCAACACCGAATACGCACCGCTGGCGGAAATCATGGGCAGCTCGGGCCTCGGCCCGGAAGCGTTCAACTGCTCGGCGCCGGATACCGGCAACATGGAAGTGCTGGTGCGCTACGGCAGCGAGGCGCAGAAGCGCGAGTGGCTGGAACCGTTGCTGCGCGGCGAAATCCGTTCGGCCTTCGGCATGACCGAGCCGGGCGTGGCTTCGTCCGACGCCACCAACATGGAGGCCCGCGCGGTGCGTGAGGGTGACGAGTGGGTCATCAACGGGCGCAAGTGGTGGACTTCGGGCGCCTGCGACCCGCGCTGCAAGATCATGATCTTCATGGGCCTGACCAACCCGGATGCACCGCGCCATGCCCAGCACTCGATGATCCTGGTGCCGATGGATACCCCCGGCGTCAAGGTGCTGCGGCCGTTGCCGGTGTTCGGTTACGACGACGCCCCGCACGGCCACGCGGAAGTGTTGCTGGAAAACGTGCGGGTACCGTACGAGAACGTCATCCTCGGTGAAGGCCGCGGCTTCGAGATCGCCCAGGGCCGTCTTGGGCCGGGCCGCATCCACCATTGCATGCGCTCGATCGGTGTCGCCGAGCGCGCGTTGAAGCTGATGTGCGAACGCGCCGTCAGCCGCACCGCCTTCGGCAAGCCGCTGGCGCGTCTGGGCGCTAACTTCGACCACATCGCCGAATGCCGCATCGAGATCAACATGGCGCGCCTGCTGACGCTGAACGCGGCGTACATGATGGACACCGTGGGCAACAAGATCGCCGCCAGCGAGATCGCGCAGATCAAAGTGGTCGCACCCAACGTGGCGCTGAAAGTCATCGATCGCGCCATCCAGATCCACGGTGGCGCCGGGGTTTCCGAGGACTTCCCGCTGGCGCACTGGTGGGCGATGCAGCGTACCCTGCGCCTGGCCGATGGCCCGGACGAGGTGCATCGGGTGGCCATTGCCCGTCACGAGCTGGGCAAGTACGTGCCGCGCGAGGCGCTGCGTAGCCGCTAAGCCGTCCGCTATCGGGCAACAGCTGAAAGCAAGGCCACGTGAGTGGCTTTGCTTTTTTTTATGCGCTGTTATCAGTGCGGCATAGCGAGAAGTCGTTAAAACAAGCTTGCCGCCACGAGGGCCCGTTTTTTAGGAGCGGGCTCTGCCTGCGAACGGTGCCTCCGCTCCCGGCGCGCTTATGGCGCCACAGTGCGCAGATCCGGCGGCGTTTGTTGACCATGGGTGTCGATGACCAGCTGTCGATAGCGCCGATAGGCCTGTTCATAAGCCCGAGCCGATTCCGCCTGCGGCTCGACCGCTGTGCCTTCATCGACCCGCACGCAGCGCGCGCACAGCGCCGCGAGGCTGGCGATGGGGTTGCTCTGTCGTGCATGGCACCACGCCGCCTGTATCGCGCCGCCCAGCGCCGCCGCTTCGCTGTGGGTGGTACAGACCACCGGGGTTTCCATCATGTCGGCGACTATCTGGCGCCACAGTGGATTCTTCGCGCCGCCGCCGATCAGCTGGATGCGCTCGCTGCGGATGCCGCTTTCACGCAGCAAGTCCAGGCCATAGCGCAGGCCGAAGGTCACGCCCTCGACAACGGCCCGGCAGAGGTTTGCGCGGGTGAGGTTTTCCGTGGTCAGGCCGTGCAGGCTGGCACTGGCCTGGGGCAGGGCGGGGACGCGCTCGCCGTTGAGGAAAGGCAGCAGGGTGACGCCGTCACAGCCGATTGGCGCCTGCGCTACGAGTGCGTTGAACGATTCGAGATCGAGCTGCAGCAGGTCGCGGATCGCGGCGTTAGCGTTGGTCAGGTTCATGGTGCAGATCAATGGCAGCCAGCCTCCACTGGACGAGCAGAAGGTGGCGACTGCTGGCTGGGGGCTGATGCGCGGCGTGTCCGAATAGGCATAGAGCGTGCCGGAGGTGCCCAGGCTCATGGTGATGGCGCCGGGGCGGATGTTGCCGGTGCCGATGGCGCCCATCATGTTGTCGCCGCCGCCACTGGATACGATGGCGTCAGGGTTCAGCCCGAGCTGTCCGGCGATTTCCGGACGCAGCCGGCCCACGGCTTTGTCCGGTGCGATCAGCTCGGGCAGTGCCGCCTCCAGCCGACCGCTCGGGTCGATATGGCGCAGGATGCTGAGGTCCCACTCACGGGTTCGTACGTTGAAATAGCCGGTACCGGACGCATCGCCGTACTCGGCGCAGGCGCGCCCGGTGAGCCAATGATTCAGGTAATCGTGCGGCAGCAGGATGTGCGCAATCTGCTCGAAGCGTGCGGGTTGCTGCGCCTTCATCCACAAGAGTTTCGAGACGGTATAGCCCGGCGCGATGACCACGCCCAGGCGCTCGAGCGACCCCTGTTCCCCGCCCAGCCAGTCGAGCAGCGCGGCGTTTTGTGCAGCCGATTCCGTGTCGCACCAGAGCTTGGCCGGGCGCAGCACCTGGCCGTCGCGGTCGAGCGTGACCAGGCCGTGTTGCTGCCCGGACACACCGATGCCCAGCACCTCGCGACCGTCTACTCCGGCCTCGGTTAGGGCGGCTCTCGTCGCGGTGGCGAACGCGGTTGTCCATTGCGTGACGTCCTGCTCGCGGCGGCCATTGGCGCCGCTGATGAGCGTGTGCGCCGCCGAGCCCTGGCCCAGCACGCGCCCGCTGGCGGCGTCGAGCAGCAGCGCTTTGGTGCCCTGGGTGCCGCAGTCGATGCCGAGGTACATGGGGTTGTCCTCAGCGTGTCAGCAATAGATCAAGGGTGCCGCTCACCCCCAGCGTGCGCAGTTGCAGCAGGTTGCGCTCGAAGGCATCGCGGAAGGCGAGCGAACACGGAATCTGCGTGCCGAAGATCTCCTCGCGCCCCAGCAGGCGTTCGGCGAGACCTTCATCGTCTTCGACCAGCGATTGACAGAGCCCGGCGCGCGGGTCGGGAATGCTGTACGAATCTCCATTCTCGTCGACGCCTTTGAGGTACAGCGCCCAGGCAGCGACGACCAGCGCCGCGCGGTCCAGCTCGGCGTTATCGACGATCAGGCGGTTGATGGTCGGCACGCTGAACTTGGGAAACTTCGACGAGCCGTCGGAGCACACCCGCTCCAGCTGGTCGGCGATGGCGCAGTTGGAGAAGCGCTCGATCAGGGTCTGCTTGTAGCGGGCGAGATCGATGCCTGGCACGGGAGCCAGTTGCGGAGTGACGTCCTCGTCCATGTAGCGGCGGATGTACTCGACGAACAGCGGATCGGCCATGGTTTCGTGGACGAAGCGATAACCGCGCAGGAAGCCCAGGTAGGTCAGCGCGAGGTGGCTGCCGTTGAGCAGCTTGATCTTCATCTCCTCATAAGGGGTGACGTCGTCGGTGAACTGCACGCCGACCTTCTCCCACGCTGGCCGGCCGGCGACGAACCTGTCTTCCAGCACCCATTGCACGAAGGGTTCGCAGACCACCGGCCAGGCGTCGTCTATGCCGTGCTGCTGCCTTTGGTCCTTGCGGTGCGCGGCGCTGGTCATCGGCGTGATCCGGTCGACCATGGCGTTGGGGAAGCTGACGTTGTGCTCGATCCAGCCGGCCAGCTCGACATCCACCAGTTTGGCGAAGGCCTGGGTTGCCTTGCGGGTCACGTCACCGTTGTGAGGCAGGTTATCGCAGGACATCACCGTAAAAGGCCCAGTGCCTTCGCCCCGGCGCCGGGCGAGCGCCGCGCAGAGCAGGCCGAAGACGCTGATCGGCGCCCGTGGATTGGCCAGGTCATGCTGGATAGATGGCAGCGCGGCGTTGAACTCGCCGGTGCTGTCGTCCAGGCAATAGCCGCCCTCGGTGATGGTCAGCGAGACGATGCGAATCGCCGGATCGGCCAGGCGGGCAACCACCGCCTCGGACCCATCCTCGCCCACCAGCAGCATGTCGCGAATGCTGCCGATCACCCGGACCTTGGTGTCAGGCCGGTCGTCGAGCTCGACCAGGGTGTAGAGATAGTCTTGCGCGGCCAGTGCGTCGCGCATCGAGCGTTCCTCGGCACGTGTGCCGATGCCGCAGATGCCCCATTCTAGCCCCTCGCCGGTGTTCATCAGCGCATCGGTGTAGGCCGCCTGGTGGGCGCGGTGAAAACCACCTACGCCGATGTGGGCGATGCCGGTGGTGACCTCGGCCAGGCGGTAGTCGGGGCGCGCGATAGGGGCCGGCAGCTGTGGCAGATTCGCTTCTTTCAACTTCATCTTGGGCCTCGCTGGGCTTGAATGTGGAAAAGCCGGGGGCGGGATCGCTGCCATTGCGGGCGCAGCGATCTGCCGGTAAGTCAGGGATCGGGTGGCTATGGGTCGGTCAGGCCGCCTGTTGCAGCGGCTGGCCGACCGCCTGACCGCTGCTGTCGAAGAGGTGGCAATGGGCGGCCTCCAGCGTCAGCGACAGCGACTCGCCGTAGCGCGGGGTGAAGTCGCCACGAATGCGCATGGTCAGCTGCTCGCCGTTGCCGGTGACGACGTGGCAATAGGTGTCGCTGCCCAGCCGTTCACTGACGTCGGCTTTCACGCTCAACTGGCAGTCGCCTTCGCTGCCACGGTTGAGGTGCTCCGGGCGGATGCCGAGGGTGACCGGATCGCCCGCCTTCAGCGTGGCGCCGCTCACCGGCAGGAACAGGCGACAACCGGCGTCGAGCTCGACTTCGCAGCCGCTGGCTTCGACACGGCTTGCGCGGCCGTTGAGAAAGCCCATCTTCGGCGTGCCGAGAAAGCCCGCGACGAAGAGGTTGGCCGGATGGTGATAGAGCTCCATGGGCGAGCCGACCTGCTCGATTCGCCCGCCGTTGAGCACCACCACCTTGTCGGCCAGGGTCATGGCCTCGACCTGATCATGGGTCACGTAGATCATCGTGGCCTGCAGTTCCTGGTGCAGGCGCGAAAGCTCCAGGCGCATCTGCACGCGCAGCGCGGCATCGAGGTTGGACAGCGGCTCATCGAAGAGAAACACCTTGGGGTTGCGCACGATGGCGCGGCCGATGGCGACGCGCTGGCGCTGGCCGCCGGACAGTTGCCGTGGCTTGCGTTCGAGCAGCGGTTCCAGCTCCAGGGTGCGCGCGGCGGCTTCGATCTTGCGCGCCACTTCCTGCTTGTCGGCGCCGGCCAGGTCCAGGGCGAAGGACATGTTCTTGCGCACCGTC
Organism: Pseudomonas sp. LM13; assembly: GCF_041381355.1. Classification (NCBI taxonomy): domain Bacteria; kingdom Pseudomonadati; phylum Pseudomonadota; class Gammaproteobacteria; order Pseudomonadales; family Pseudomonadaceae; genus Pseudomonas; species Pseudomonas sp. LM13. The sequence continues at coordinate 2,184 of NZ_JACBXH010000050.1, read as the reverse complement.
ATGTGCGGGTAGAGCGCGTAGGTCTGGAACACCATGGCCAGGTCGCGCTTGGCCGGGCTGACATCGGTGATGTCGCGCCCGTCCAGTTCGATCCGCCCGCTGCTGACCTCCTCGAGCCCGGCGATCAGGCGCAGCAGGGTGGACTTGCCACAGCCGGAGGGGCCGACGAAGACGACGAATTCGCGGTCGCGGATGTCCAGGTCGATGCCCTTGATGATCTCGTTGCCGTCGAAGCCTTTCTTCAGGTTGTGGATCTTCAGGTCTGCCATGTTCGAATCCTCTGTTGTTCTTGATTGTCAGGCGGCGCTCATTTCACGGCGCCGAACGACAGGCCGCGCACCAGCTGCTTCTGGCTGATCCAGCCGAAGATCAGGATGGGGGCGCAGGCGAGGGTGGAGACAGCCGAGAGCTTGGCCCAGAACAGGCCTTCGGGGCTGGAGTAGGAGGCGATCAGCGCGGTCAGCGGCGCGGCGTTGGACGAGGTCAGGTTCAGCGACCAGAAGGCTTCGTTCCAGCACAGGATCAGCGACAGCAACATGGTCGAGGCGAGCCCGCCCTTGCTGATCGGCAGGAGCACGCGAAGCATCTCCTGCAGCAGCGTGGCGCCGTCCATGCGGGCCGCTTCGAGGATGTCGCGGGGGATGTCCTTGAAGTAGGTGTAGATCATCCACACCAGGATCGGCAGGTTGATCAGCGTGTAGATGATGATCAGCACCGCGCGGCTGTCGAGCAGGCCGAACTGCTTGGCCAGCAGGTAGATCGGCACCAGCACGCCCACCGGCGGCAGCATCTTGGTCGAGAGCATCCAGAGCAGCGTGCCCTTGGTGCGCTTGGTCTCGTAGAAGGCCATCGAATACGCAGCGGGAATGGCGATCAGCATGCCCAGCGCGGTCGCGCCGAAGGAAATGGTCACCGAGTTCCAGGCGTACTTGAAGTAGCCGCTGCGGTCCTGGATGTGCAGGTAGTTTTCCAGCGTCGGCGTGAAGATGAACTGCGGCGGCGTGGCGAAGGCGTCGATCTCGGTCTTCAGGCTGGTCAGCAGCATCCAGAAGATCGGGAAGAACAGCAGCAGCGCCACGGCCCAGGCGAACAGCCCGACCACCAGGGTGTTGAGGCGGCGACTTTGTTTGAGCGTCAGCATCGGTCTGTCCTCAATATTTCTCGGTGAGATTCTTGCCGAGCATCCGCACCAGAATGATCGCCGCGATGTTGGCGATCACCACCGCGATCAGGCCGCCGGCCGAAGCCATGCCGACATCGAACTGCAGCAGTGCCTGGTTGTAGATCAGGTACGCGAGGTTGGTGGATGCGTAGCCGGGACCACCGCTGGTGGTGGTGAAGATCTCGGCGAATACCGAAAGCAGGAAAATGGTCTCGATCATCACCACCACGGCGATGGGGCGGGCCAGGTGGGGCAAGGTCAGGTGCCAGAAGATGGCGATGGGGCCGGCACCATCGAGGCGGGCGGCTTCCTTCTGTTCCTGATCGAGGGACTGCATGGCCGTCATCAGGATCAGGATCGCGAAGGGCAGCCACTGCCAGGACACGATGATCACGATGGACGCCAGCGGATGCTGTGCGAGCCAGTCCACCGGCTGTGCGCCGAAGAACTTCCATACTGCCGCGAGAATGCCCGAGACCGGGTGATAGATGAGGTTCTTCCAGACCAGGGCGCTGACGGTCGGCATGATGAAGAACGGCGAGATCAGCAGCACGCGGACGATCCCGCGCCCGGCGAAGTCCGCTGCCTCCAGCAATGCCGAGATGAGCACGCCGAGTACCACGCTGATCAGCAGCACGCTGCCGACCAGGATCAGGGTGTTGGTCATGCCCGGGATGAAGCCGGCATCGGTCAGGAAGTAGTGGAAGTTCTCCAGCCCGACGAAATCCTTTTCGCCCGGATAGAGCAGGTTGTAGCGCACGAGCGAGAAGTACAGGGTCATCGCCAGTGGAACCAGCATCCACAGCAGCAACAGCACGACCGAAGGGCTGACCAGGAACCAGCTCGGGGCCAACCTCGGCCGGCGGCGCTCGGCAGGTTGTGGTGATGCGTTGCTCGCAGGGGCCTTGGGCAAGGCAGTCGTGGTGGTCGCCATGATGATGCTCCGGCTGAAGAGGGGCCGATGAGGGCTCGCGGAGCCCTCGCGGGTTTACGCCTTCACGGGACGTGCGGCTGGTCTACTT
>NZ_JACBXH010000049.1:0-26784 GCF_041381355.1 Pseudomonas sp. LM13 | reverse complement strand
GTCGCGCCACTCGTCACCGTTGAGGTGGTCATCAGCAGCCTCATACATGGCCTGGGCATAGACCAGAGGGTCCGTAGCAGCCATGTGATCCGCTCGGATGTCCGAGGTGTGGAAGGTTGCCTGGGTGGCCGTTGAGCCGTGGGCAGTGGTGACGGTCTGGGAGTAGACGCTATCGGGTTTCTTGTACTGGAAAGGTTTTATTGTTGGTAACTCCTTAGAAAAAGTATTGGCGAGTGGTAATCAGGACGAGGACCAGAAGGTCCATAGCGTTAACGTCCACGGGCAGCACGCAGGCGTTCGCCATGCTCACGAATCTCTCGGGCCTTGCGCTCACGCTCAGCGATCTGCTGGGCAATCTCTTGGGGCGTCGGGACGTGGCAACGGCGGGCATGTTCCTGGGCTTCAGCCTTCAGGCGCTCCTGCTCGACTCGCTGCTGGTGCTGGTGGCTCCGATAGAGTCGGGATGCCTCAGGGGAACCCTCAAGGCTCAGCCCAGCGGTAGCGAACGCATCGGCTACCTTTACGATTGCCGGATGGTTCTGGCCTTCAGCCGCGACCAACAGAGGCAGGAGGACCAGCTCGGCATACTCTCGGGCCAGGGTTTGGCCGTGGATGCTTACGGTCTCGGGAGTTACGTTGCTAACGGTAATATTCATTTGGGTAGGTCTCCTTTCCCATAGAGCAAACCCCCAGTCCGCACGGCAGGCGCGACAAGACGCAAGGAGACGTAAACACGCCGACCCTGGGGGTTTGCTCTATGGATTCTTGATTTCAGTGTGTCGCCCGTGGGATGGGCGTTTTGGGGACTTCAGGTGGCCAGTGGGCTGGCGTGCGGAACTGAAGGGCGTAGCGTTAGTTCGCTACTGGTGTGAGCTTGTAAGGCTCCCAGGTGAGTCGCTGGAGTGGGTGCCAATGGCTGGCGGTTGTCGATAACGGATGATGAAACCTTAAAGACGAAACCCAGCGACTCCCTGGGAGCCCTACAGGCGCTCTCAGCGTGCCCTCAGGTCGAACCTGATAGGCAGCAGCATTGCTTCCTGAAACGTCATAGAGGCCCGCTCAAGGATGCCGTCCAGCTCTCCCAAGGGGAGCCTGAGCGTTTCCTGAAGGTCGGCCTGAAAGGACGCCAGGGTGTGGTCCGTGTGGAGCCTGTAGGCGCTCCGAGCGGCATGGTAGACACGGCGGGCGCTTGGGGTTGCCAGGGCGTCGTTGAGCCGGTCACAAAGGGCCTGAGGGCAACCTGGGCCTGGGATCAGTCGATAGCGCATTACATGCCCTCCCGGCTGACGTTGCGACGAATCCGAGCGGCCAGCTTGGCTTCCTGAGCCTTGCGCTGACGGTGGGCCTTGGCGGCTGGGGTCTGGGACTGAGGACCTCGCTTGAGGCCCTTCCAGTCGCACCTATCGTTGAAGGCACTGCGCGCCAGCAGCTCAGCGGACTTCTCTCGCCCCATCTCGGCCATCTTTTGGATGACGACCGTGGCGACCTCAGGCATCTCAAGGATAGCCTCGAAGGCATCGAAGACCATGTCCTCAAACTCGGACGAGACCCAGGCGGCGTAGCGTATTGCCGCTTGTTTCGTCGCCAGGGTTTTGCTGCCGTTGGAGCTTTCGACTTTTCCGGAAGCTGCCAGCCGTTGAGCCTCTTTCAGCTCAGCCCATTTCCCAGGGCCTTTCTTCTTGTCCAGCTTTAGGGTTCGCCAGATTTCGGTTAGGTCCCATTGGCCCGCAGCGTTTGCCTTGAAGGGGTGCCCTTCGATGACGATCAGATGTCCAGCGTGCTTGTGTTTGATGTCGATATTCATTTGTCTGTTTTCCTTTTGGTAGCGCCCTTCAGGTCGCACCCACAGCCGGTCATCCAGACCCCAGACAAGGGAACCGGCGTGGCATGAAAGGCGCTATCAGAAAGACTGGATTGAGGACCGCCAGGGAACTGGCGTTTGTGCCCAGCGACGGGCGATGAGGGACAACCGAGAGTGGTCATCTCCTACTGAGGGTTTTTAAATCGAGGTGGACCTCCGCAAATTTCCGGAGGTGGACCGAGAGCCAGACTCAAGGACATTAGGTCGCCCTCAAAGGATCAGGATCATGGTCTGGCAAGACCTGTCCCAAACTTCAAGACAACCAAGGTTCTCCAAGAGAAGAAACCTTAGGACTTAGAGAAAACCTAAAGTTAAAGAGATTATTAAAAGAGTAATAAGAAGATAATCCTTTAGAATCTTTAAGTTAACAGCCACCCTTGTGTCTATGAACGAATCAGGGGCCACCACCTCCCTGACTCATTGACGTTGTAGGAGCCGGTCTTGCGGATGGACGGGAGGACCTCCTTGAAGACCCACTTGCGGAATGGCTCGGACTGAGGGGCGTGGCCTCTTGTCAGCATCTTGTAAGTGGCGGCTTCAGTGTGGAGCCACGATTTCCCCTGGACGTGAGGCTTCAGTGTCTCCGTAATTTCCGTAGACACGCCTAAGTCGTTCAGCTTGAACGCCAGGGCCTTACCGCTAAACTGAGTAGTGGCGAGGCGGCTGGTAAGCTCGCTCGGGTTCTTCAGGCCAGCCGCTCGGGCGACCTGGGTAGCGATGAACAGGAGGTCATGCTCGGGGTGCCCGATCAGCACGTCCAGCTCGGCAGTAGCTACGCTACCGATCCCCAGTCTTATAGACCTCCCTCAGAACCTCAGCGAGCGCCTTGACTGGGACGCTGTTGCCGTAGGTGTCATACGAGATTGACCCGGAGGCGTGCCCAAGAATCGCCTGGGTATAGATGACCGGCGTGCCTTTGGACTGGAGCCTGGAGGCCATTGAGTGGCGCAGAGAGTGGAGGGTCTGGTTCTGCTCCCGGTCCTCCCCAAGCGCCTCTTTGAGCAAGGCCCCAAGGCCACGACTGGCGTTCATTGCGTTGATCCCATTGTCAGACGGCAGGGCTCCCGCTTTGACTGCCTCAAGGAAGGCCGTTAGGTCGAATCCTAAGGCTCCATCGGTCAACGGGACCAGACGGGTGCTGTAGCGGTTCTTGAGGCTTTTCCCTGGGCCATCCTCGTTAATGTCGATACACCAGCAACCATCGACCTGCTTGATGTCCGCCTTGGTCAACTGAGCGATTTCCCCCACGCGAGCCCCGGTGATTGCCAGGAGGGACAGCCCCCATCGTTGCCAGGAGGTCGCAGGGAGTCCGTTGGCGTGACTCATGGCCTTCGCTACCTGGGACTCGGTGAAGCCCTCCCGCTTGCTCGTGGTGTTCTTGGTGAGCTTGAGCTTAGCGGTGTATGCCTTCTTGATTAGATCATTCGCTTCGGCCCACTTTAGGACCGTCGAGAGGGTGGCGAGTAGGTTATTCACGGTGGACGGCTCTCGGGACTCCAGCAGGCTCGCCCGAACGGCTATCAGGTCCTCCCGCTTGTGCTTGGAGAGGTCAGAGACGCCGACAGCTTCAAAGGCCCTTCCGATGACCGTGTGTTGTGTCCGAAGGGCTCCCAGGGTCGATACCTTCACGTTATCTGAGTAAGCCATCCCCACTGCGTCCAGCTCCTCCCAGTCGGTTGAGGTCGCCAGGGTGTCCTCAGCGATTGACCTGAGGTGGTCGCGCAGTTCGTCCCAGGTTGCGTCCGGCTTGTCGAGATGGAAGGCCCTGAGGGTCGATAGGAGCTGTTTGCTGGTGGTCATTGCGGTTGGTCTATCAGTAGAGCGGAGGGAGAGCGTACAGGTGCCCTTGGAGCGCAGAGGGCGGACCCTGAGGTAGTAGACCCCAGATCGGCGGTAATGCCACGGCTTGGCGAGCAAAACTTCTAACACACTTCTAACAGTTGGCTGAATGACCTGAGTGTCCATCGGCTGAAACCCTTGAAATTACTGGGGTCTCGCTTCTTTTCAAACGATTGAAACAGAATCTTGCCGAGATGATCGATCGCAGCCGCGAAGCGGGTGCCGAGGTTCTGTTGCTCGGGATGCGCATGCCGCCTAATTTGGGGCAGCGCTACACCCGCGCATTTGCGGATGCATTCGACTCGCTTGCAGCGGAGAAAAGCGTTGCTTACGTGCCGTTCTTGCTGGATGGCGTCGGCGGCGTCAGCGGCATGATGCAGGCCGATGGCATTCACCCGACGGCCGAGGCGCAGGGTCAGCTGCTGGAGACGGTCTGGCCGGCACTCGAACCCTTGCTTTGATGCGTGGGCGCAGCTACTGTCGCGCCCTCGATTGGAGCCTCAGATGTCGCGCTCAGCCAGGACCCTTTACGCTTATCGACTCATCGTGCCGGACGAGCAGTACGACATGTTCGCCTGCCGCGAGAATCGACTGCACCTGGCGTTGCGGCAGCTGGAACTGAACGGCAATGCCGACCGCACCCTGTGTGGCGGTTTGCTGCCGGCTCAGCCGCGCTGGAGGGAGCTCGAGCGGGCTACGCTGAAGGATCGGCAGCTGTGTCCCAACTGTCGCCAGTTGCTGGAGGCGCGACGCAAAGGCCTTCCGTCCGCCACGGCTGCCTGGTAGGTCACTGTTTCCGCGGCTTCAAGTACAATCGTCGTCATTTTCCTAAGCCACATTTTCCAAGGATTCTCCGAATGCTCTCGCGCGCGTCCGCTGTCGCCTCCTGTCTGTCATTCGCTGTGCTGTTATCGGCAGGCACGTGCGCCGCACTTGAGCTGCCATTGCCGCCCGAGGGGGACGATGTCGTCGGTCAGATCCAGGTCATCAAGGCGAAGTACGAAGATACCTTCGCTGCCATCGGTGAAGCCCACGATCTTGGCTATCTGGAGTTGGTCGCGGCCAACCCGGGGGTCGATCCGTGGTTGCCGGGAGAGGGGACGGACATCATTCTCCCGACCCGCTTCATCCTGCCACCGGGACCTCGCCAGGGTATCGTGATAAACATCGCCGAGTACCGCCTGTACTACTACCCGGAAGGCCAGAACGTGGTGCACACGTTCCCGCTGGGTATCGGCCGTGAAGGATGGGGGTCGCCTGTTGGCAATACGCGCATTTCGGCAATGACCAGCAATCCGGCCTGGTATCCGCCGCAGTCGATTCGTGAGGAGCACGCAGCCGATGGCGATCCGCTGCCTACCGTCGTGCCGCCAGGTCCGGACAACCCCCTCGGCCCTTACAAGATGAGCCTGGCCCTGCCGGGCTACCTCATCCACGGCTCGAACAAGAAGTTCGGCATTGGCATGCGCGTCAGCCATGGGTGCTTCCGGATGCTCAATCACAACGTGCTTGAGCTGGCAAAGATGGTCAAGGTCGGCACGCCGGTACGGATTATCGACGAGCCTTACAAGTTCGGTGTCAGCGATGGCAAGGTCTATCTTGAAGCGCATGCCCCGCTGGAAGAGAACGAGGAAAAGTCGCTGACCCTGATGGATAAGCACGCCATCGTCATCAATACCTTGCTCAAGCGTGACGAAGCGGCCGGCAATCTGCACCTGGACTGGGAGATGGTGCGTGAAATCATCGCAGGCGAAGATGGTCTGCCTATCCAGATCGCCGAGCAGCGCAACGAGGTTGAGGTGGCCGCTCAGAACGATCAGCTGTTCTGAGGCTCTGTCCGGAGGCAAAAAAAAAGCCGACCTGCAAAGGTCGGCTTTTTCATTTCGTGAAGCTTACTTGCGGCTGGCGCGTTCCAGCATACGCAGAGCACGCTCGTTGGCTTCGTCAGCAGTCTGCTGAGCCTTCTGAGCGGCGGCCAGAGCTTCGTCGGCCTTGCTGTACGCTTCGTCAGCGCGAGCCTGGGCACGGGCAGCGGCGTCTTCGGTCGCGGTCAGGCGAGCTTCGCTTTCTTTGGTCATGCTGTTGCTGCAACCGGTAGCCAGAACTGCGGCCAGAGCCAGAGCAGAGAATTTCAGAACGTTGTTCATCTTGTTCCCCTTAAGGTGGAAATCCATAAAGCAACTTCCGTTATGGAAAGTTTGCGCGCACATACTACCTATAACTTAGCTTAAGTAAACTGAGCCGACAGCGGCGCCGAGGGTTTTTTTTCAATCGGCCGTTGCTTTGATGCTTGGCGAGGCAAGTTGGATAAAAAACAGCCAACGCCTGGCTCGTTCACTTGGAGCTTCTAGTTGCATGATCCGTTCGTTGAAAGAAAGTTCCGCTATTACACCGAACAAATAATGATCAATCGGAGGCTGGCCGAATTGAACGGAAACAGGTAGAAAAGACAGCCTATGCAAGTTGTAGGCGGATGCAGTGACGTGCGCCCCAGCTAATCGGAGAACAAGAAGACAGGGCAACCTGCTGAGGAGACGAGATGAGCGATACGGTGCGCGTTCGCCACGACCAGGCTGGCCATCGCTTCGAGGCTGAGATCGATGGTGACTGTGCTTACCTGGCATATGTCGATCTAGGCAAGCAAACATTAGACATGTATCGCACCTACGTGCCCGACGCCCTGCGCGGCAAGGGCATCGCGGCGATTCTGGTGCAGCACGCGCTCGAGTATGCCGAGCGCGAGGGCTATCAGGTGATCCCGTCGTGCTCTTATGTCGAACGTTATATCGAGCGCCATCGCCCGAACGTGGGTGGTCGCTGAGTTGAATGAAAAAACGCCGGAGACCGGCGTTTTTCGTTTCAGCTGCGCTGCCGTTTGGGTAGCACGTCCTTGAGCTTGTTGTGCATGCTCATGACTGCCTTCTCGGTTGTATCCCAGTCGATGCAGGCGTCGGTAATGGAGACGCCGTACTTGAGGTCGCACAGGTCCTTCGGGATCGCCTGATTGCCCCAGTTCAAGTGGCTTTCGACCATCAGGCCAACGATCGAGCTGTTGCCTTCCAGAATCTGGTTGGCGACGTTCTCCATGACCAGCGGCTGCAGCGCGGGATCCTTGTTGGAGTTCGCATGGCTGCAGTCGATCATGATGTTCGGCCGAATGCCGGCCTTGTTCAGCTCCTGTTCGCACAGCGCAACACTGACCGAGTCGTAGTTGGGCTTGCCATTGCCGCCGCGCAGCACCACGTGGCCGTAGTTGTTGCCCTTGGTGGTGACGATGGAGACACCGCCGGACTGGTTGATGCCAAGGAAACGATGGGGGCTGGAAACCGACTGCAGCGCGTTGATGGCGACAGTCAGGCTGCCGTCGGTGCCGTTCTTGAAGCCGACCGCAGAGGACAGCCCGGACGCCATCTCGCGGTGCGTCTGTGATTCGGTGGTGCGTGCGCCGATGGCCGACCAGCTGATCAGGTCCTGCAGGTACTGTGGAGAGATCGGGTCGAGCGCCTCGGTGGCGGTGGGCAGGCCCATTTCCGCCAGATCGAGCAGCAGCTTGCGACCGATGTGCAGGCCATCCTGGATCTTGAATGAATCATCCATGTAGGGATCGTTGATCAGGCCTTTCCAGCCGACCGTGGTGCGAGGCTTCTCGAAATACACGCGCATGACGAGGAAAAGGCTGTCGGAGACCTTTTCCGCCAGTACCTTTAGGCGCTCGGCGTACTCATGGGCGGCTTTCAGGTCATGGATGGAGCAGGGGCCGATCACCAGGAACAGGCGGTGATCCTTGCCGTCGAGAATGTCGCGTACGACCTGACGCCCGTGGGAGACGGTCTGCAATGCCGAGGCGGTCAGCGGGATTTCACGCTTCAATTGCTCCGGCGTGATCAGGGTCACGTTGGACGCAACGTTGAGGTCGTCGATTGGTAAATCAGCCATTTGTCACTCGTCAGGAATCACGGAGCCGTCCGCCAGCGATCCCGGTGCGGCGGAACAGAGCTTGAGGGCGCAGCGGGGAAACGGAACCTTAGCGCTAAAGGGCTGAATCGACAACGAGATTGATAGCGTATTGAGGCGATCCGCCTGTCGAACTTCGCAACGCCGAGCGGGACGCTGTGATGCGCATCGCCGGGCTGCTATCGTTCGGTTTTTCAACCGGTTGGCGCGATGGACGCGGCCAGCCGCCTGATCTGGAGTGCTTATGTCTGCAGCCAATCCACGTATAGGCATCATCGGCACCGGCGCCATCGGAGGTTTCTACGGCCTGATGCTGGCGCGCGCGGGCTTCGATGTGCATTTCCTGCTGCGCAGCGAATACGATGCCGTGCTTGCCCGGGGTCTGCAGGTCAATAGTGCGGTGCACGGGCCGCTGCTGCTGGAGCAGCCGCAGATCTACCGCGATGCCGCCCGGATGCCGCAATGCGACTGGCTGCTGGTCGGGGCGAAGAGCACCAGTAATCAGGAATTGGCGCCAGTCATCGCCCAGGTCGCTGCGCCTGGCTGCAAAGTAGTGGTGCTGCAGAACGGGCTGGGCGTGGAGGATGTGCTCAGGCCGTTCCTTCCGGACAACGTGCACCTGCTGGGTGGGCTTTGCGCGATCTGTGCACATCGCTCTGCACCGGGCGTCGTCGAACATCAGGCGCTGGGTGGGGTGAACCTTGGCTACCATTCGGGGCCTGCCACCCTGGATCCGCAGGCGCAACAGGCACTATTGGGCGAAATGGCAAAGATGCTGCGGCAGGCCGGAGTAGATTCCTCGCCGATGCCCAGCCTGGCGCAAGCGCGCTGGATGAAGCTGGTGTGGAACGTCCCGTTCAACGGCCTCTCGGCTCTGCTTGACGCTGGTACCGAGTCGCTGCTCGCCAGTGACGATACGCGGGCGCAGATCAAGACCATCATGCAGGAGGTCTGCACTGCGGCGCAGGCGCTGGGTTGTTCGCTGCCGGAAGATTTCCCCGAGAAGCTGCTGATGGGGACCGCGCGGATGCCCGACTATCTGCCCAGCATGTACCACGACCGTTTCCAGAATCGGCCGATGGAGCTCGAGGCGATCTATGCAGCGCCACTTGCCGCGGCGGCGCAGCAGGGTGTCTCCATGCCCTGCACCGAAATGCTCTATCGCCTGTTGCGTTTTCTGGAGCAGCGTAACGGCGCGTGACGCAAACGCCGGGTCCGGTTTTCACCGCGCTGCTAAGCTCAACGGCAGTCGCGGCGAGTCAGACCAAAGGTCGCACAGCAAAAGCCGGACGGAACATCTATCATCCGTTGGCGCACCGTTCATAAGGTTATAAGTGTTGCGGCAGGCGCAGTGGTGCCTTTGCCTTGAGGGATTTCTATGAAGCTTCAACAACTGCGTTACATCTGGGAAGTGGCGCACCATGACCTCAACGTTTCGGCAACCGCCCAGAGCCTGTTCACCTCGCAACCGGGTATCAGCAAACAGATTCGCCTGCTGGAGGACGAACTCGGCGTCGAGGTCTTCGCCCGCAGCGGCAAGCATCTGACGCGAGTGACACCGGCGGGGGAGCGGATCATCACCACGGCCGGCGAAATCCTGCGCAAGTGCGAAAGCATCAAGCAGATCGCCCAGGAGTTCTCCAACGAAAAGAAGGGCACCCTGAGCATCGCCACTACCCACACCCAGGCACGTTATGCGCTGCCCCAGGTGATCAGCAGCTTCATCAAGCAGTACCCGGACGTTTCGCTGCACATGCATCAGGGCACGCCGATGCAGATCGCCGAAATGGCCGCCGATGGCACGGTTGATTTCGCCATCGCCACCGAGGGGCTGGAGCTGTTCGGCGACTTGGTGATGATGCCCTGCTATCGCTGGAACCGCTGCGTGATCGTGCCTCGCGGTCATCCGCTGGCGAAGCTGGACAAGCTCACTCTGGAAGCGCTGGCCGAGCACCCGATCGTGACCTATGTGTTCGGTTTCACCGGGCGCTCCAAGCTCGACGAAGCCTTCGGCCATCGCGGTCTCGTGCCGAAGGTGGTCTTCACTGCGGCCGACGCGGACGTGATCAAGACCTATGTCCGGCTCGGGCTGGGAGTGGGGATCGTGGCGCGCATGGCGGTGGACCCGAACCTGGATTCGGATCTGGTGGTGCTCGATGCCAGTGAGCTGTTCGAGTCCAGCGTGACCAAGATCGGTTTCCGTCGTGGCACTTTCCTGCGTGGCTTCATGTGCGACTTCATCCAGCAGTTCGCCCCGCATCTAAATCGGGATATGCTGGAAAAGGCCATCCAGTGCCGCAACAAGGCGGAACTGGACGAGTTGTTCGACGGAATGCAGCTGCCGACATACTAATCGGCTGAAACGGGTTGAGAGTTTGTCGTCCAACCCGTCAGAGGTTTTTACCGCTACGGTGTGCGGTCAGCTTTTGGCGATCAGATTGCCGGCGTGCAGCCCGCATTCCTTATGCGTCGCTTCCTCCCACCACCAGCGTCCTTCGCGCTCGTGCTGGTTCGGCAGAACCGGACGGGTGCAGGGCTCGCAGCCAATGCTGATGAAACCCCGCTCGTGCAGGCTGTTGTAGGGGATTTCCAGCATGCGGATGTAACCCCAGACTTCCTCGCTGGTCATCTGCGCCAGCGGGTTGAACTTGTATAGAGCGTTGTCCGGCGTCGAGAACGCGCTATCCAGCTCCAGCACCGCAACCTGGCTGCGCGTGCCCGGGCTCTGGTCGCGCCGCTGGCCGGTGGCCCAGGCGCGGACGGTCGACAGCTTGCGTCGCAGCGGCTCGATCTTGCGGATACCGCAGCATTCGCCATGACCATCGCGGTAGAAACTGAACAGGCCCTTTTCGTTGACCAGCGGCTGCAGCAACGCCGGGTCCGGCGTCATGATCTCGATGGCGATGCCGTAGCGATCACGGACCTGCTCGATGAAGCGGTAGGTCTCGCTGTGCAGGCGCCCGGTATCGAGAGTGAATGCCTTGACGTTCTTGTTCAGCTTCCACGCCATGTCCAGCAGCACCACGTCTTCGGCACCACTGAAGGAGATCCACAGGTCATCGCCGAACAGATCGAAGGCGAGCTTAAGTACGTCTTGCGGCGACTTCTCGGCGTAGGCGGCGGCCAACGCTGCGACGTCGATGGATGGGCTCATCAGGCGGCTTCCTTATAGATGACAATGGCGCTTTGGCGCTCTGAGGCGGAGGATGGTAGCAAACGCCGTTTATGCCGCTAAATAACGTTTAGGCACGCCTTTCAGCCTTTTCAGGTATAAGCCCTGCGTTGCTTCGGCTGCGAGCTGCCGTTAGAGTGCCGCCTTCAATTTTCTGCATTGAGGAGTGGCCCGTGGAAATAGCCTGTCTCGACCTGGAAGGTGTGCTGGTTCCGGAAATCTGGATCGCCTTTGCCGAGGCCACCGGAATCGAATCGCTCCGGGCGACCACACGGGACATCCCCGACTATGACGTGCTGATGAAGCAGCGCCTGCGTATTCTCGACGAGCATGGCCTGAAGCTCGCCGATATCCAGGAGGTCATTGCCACCCTCAAGCCGCTGGACGGGGCGCCGGAATTCGTCGACTGGCTGCGCGAGCGCTTCCAGGTGGTGATCCTTTCCGACACCTTCTACGAGTTCTCCCAACCGCTGATGCGCCAGCTGGGCTTCCCGACGCTGCTCTGCCATCGCCTGATCACCGACGAGACCGATCGCGTGGTGGATTATCAGCTGCGCCAGAAGGATCCCAAGCGTCAGTCGGTCATCGCACTGAAGAGCCTGTACTACCGCGTCATCGCCGCAGGCGACTCGTACAACGACACGACCATGCTCAGTGAGGCGCACGCCGGCATCCTGTTCCACGCGCCGGACAACGTCATCGCCGAGTTCCCGCAGTTCCCGGCGGTGCACACCTTCGATGCGCTCAAGCAGGAATTTCTCAAGGCGTCGAACCGCAAGCTCGCCCTCTGACGCAGTCACGAGCTGCAGGGCATAAGCGGCAAGAAAAGGGTCTGGATGCGCTGTGCAGGGTGGGCTTTAGCCCACCAGCTACAGGCGGCCCTGCCGCACGTTGGCAGTACCAATGAGGGGCAGGTTTCAGAGAGTTGATGGTTACCCGTTCCTGAAACTGATCCGCTCGCAGCTTACAGCCCTTCCAGCGTTCTCATCAGAACGCTCACCTTGTCGACCGACTCCTGGTACTCCGCCTGCCAGTCCGAGTCGGCGACGATGCCACCGCCGCCCCAGCAACTGACCTGTTCGTCACGGACGAGCAGGGTGCGGATGGCGATGGAGCTGTCCATCTCTCCTCTGACATCGATGTAGAGCAACGACCCGCAATAGATCGAGCGGTGGGTAGGTTCCAGCTCATCGATGATCTGCATGGCGCGGATCTTCGGCGCCCCGGTGATGGAGCCGCCGGGGAAACTGCCGGCGAGGAGGTCGAAGGCATCGTGGTCAGCGGCCAGTTCGCCGGTGACGCAGCTCACCAGATGATGAACATTGGGATAGCTTTCCAGTGCGAACAGCTGCGGCACGCGCACGCTGCCGATGCGACAGCTGCGGCCGAGATCGTTACGCAGCAGATCGACGATCATCAGGTTCTCGGCGCGATCCTTGTCGCTGGCCAGTAGCGCCTGCGCCTGTGAGGCATCGCTCTGCTCGTCATGGCCGCGCGGCCGCGTGCCCTTGATCGGTCGCGTCTCCACAAGGCCCCGCGTTAGGCGCAGAAAACGCTCCGGCGACAGGCTGACGATGGCGCCGTCGTCGAGGGCAACGAAGCCGGCGAACGGCGTCGGGCATACCTTGCGCAGCGCCTTGTAGGCACTCCAGGCATCACCCGAACAGGTGGCGCGAAAACGCTGGGTGTAGTTCACCTGGTAGCAGTCACCTGCCTGGATATATGCCTGGATGCGCTCGATGCCGCTGCGATAGGCGTCTCGGGAGATGTCTGCAGTGAATCGGCCGTGCAGCCTGAACGGCGTGGCTGCGGCGGACGTGGTCGCTTCGAACAGACGGATCAGGCGCTCGCGATCGACCGGGGCGCAGGCAGGGTGAAACAGCAGCTGACTGGTCTGACGCTGGTGATCAGTGATCAGCGCCCATTCATAGAGCCCCAGTCGCGCCAGCAGCAGGCTGTTGTCGTCGCGAGCGTGCTGTGGAAGCGTTTCCAGGCGCGCGCCGAAGTCATAGCTCAGCAGGCCGATCAGCCCGCCCGTGAATGGCAGTTCGCAGTTGTCGGGCAGCTCTGCCGGCCCCAGGTCGTGCAATGCCTGGCGCAAACGCTGGAAGAAATCGCGCCCCGATTCGTTTCGGGCTGGCTCGAAGAGTGCCGCCGGCCAAGCGCTGAGGATGTCGAAGCGCCCGCGCACGGCTTTCGGTCGGCCGGAATCCAGCAGGACGGCACCGTAAGCATGGCGGATGCGTTCGAACCATGGGGCGGGGTCAGCCAGATAAGGCAGGGCGTGCAGCGTGCAGGTCGGCATGGTCGAATCGATATGGGCCGGCCCGCGAGATGCACGGGCCGGCCAATGGGTCAGTCGTGCGGCGGAACGTGGCCGAAGAGCTCCTGGGAGAACTTCACCCGCTCCTCGACGGTTTCCTGAATGCCTTTCGCCTTGAGCTCTTCCAGGCGATTTTCTACCGCGTGGGCGCGGTGGGTCAGGCCGCAGTCGTTGGCGATCTGGATGTTCAGCCCCGGACGCGCGTTCAGCTCGAGGATCAGCGGACCCTTGTCCTGGTCGAGCACCATGTCGACACCGATGTAGCCCAGGCCGCAGAGCTCGTAGCAGCCAGCAGCCAGCTTCATGAAGCCATCCCAGTTGGGCAGCTGCACGCCATCCACCGCATTGGTGGTATCCGGGTGCTTGGTGATCTTGTTGTTCAGCCAGGTGCCACGCAGGGTAATGCCGGTAGCGAGGTCGACGCCGACGCCGATCGCGCCCTGGTGGAGGTTGGCCTTGCCACCGGATTGACGAGTCGGCAGGCGCAGCATGGCCATTACCGGGTAACCCATCAGCACGATGATGCGGATGTCCGGCACGCCCTCGTAGCTGATGCTCTTGAAGATCGGGTCCGGTGTGACGCGGTATTCGATCAGTGCGCGGTCACGATGACCGCCCAACGAATAGAGTCCGGTGAGAATGTTGGAGATCTGATGCTCGATCTCCTCATGGGTCATGATCTTGCCCGAGACGGTCTTGTAGCGGCCCTCGAAGCGGTCGGCGATCACCAGGATGCCGTCGCCGCCAGCACCCTGGGCCGGCTTGACGACGAAGTCCGTGTGGTCTTTGACGATGTCCTTGAGCTTGTCGATGTCCTTTTCGGTCTCGATGATGCCGTACATCTCCGGCACATGAATGCCGGCCTCGATGGCGCGCTGCTTGGTGATGATCTTGTCATCGACGATCGGGTACAGGCTGCGCTTGTTGTACTTGAGCACGTAATCCGCATTGCGGCGGTTGATGCCCATGATGCCCTTGGCTTCCAGGGCCTTCCACGTCTTGATCAGACCGAACATGGCTCAATCCTTCAGAAAGGCTTTGAAGCGGAACAGCTCGGTCAGGCGGTAGCCGCGGTAGCGACCCATCGCCAGCATGAAGCCCACCATGATCAACAGCACCGCCGGGAAGGTGAAGATGAAATAGGTCAGCGCCTGGATGTTCATCAGCATGAACGCCAGGCTCGCGGCGATCAGCGTGCCGACCGCCACCTTGAAGGCGTGGCCGCCGCCGCGCTCTTCCCAGGTGATGGACAGGCGTTCGATGGTCATGGTCAGGATCACCATCGGGAACAGCGATACCGATAGCCCGCGCTCGAGGCCGAGCTTGTGGCTCAGGAGGCTGATTACCGCGATCAGCACCACGACGAAGGTCAACACCACCGACAGGCGCGGCAGCATCTGCAGCTTGAGGTGCTCCAGATACGAACGCAGCGACAGGCCCAGTGCGGTGATCAGGGTGAAGAGGATGATGCCGAAGCCGATCTGGGTTTCGCGGAAGGCCAGGGCGATCAGCACCGGGGTGAAGGTGCCGAGGGTCTGCAGGCCGCCGAGGTTGCGCAGGATCAGGATCACCAGTACGCCGATCGGGATCATGATCATGATCTGGTAGGTCTGCTGGGTTTGCAGCGGCAGGCCGTACAGCGAGTACTCGAGGAAATCGGCGTCGGTGTTCTCGTCGGTCAGTTTGGCCAGGCGGATGGCATTCATCTCACTGTTGTTGAGAGTGAAGGTCACCTGCGGGTTGCGTCCGCCTTCGAGGTTGATCAGCGGCTCGTTGCCGGTCCACCAGACCAGGCGGTCTGCCGGCAGGCCCTGCTCGCCGGTCCCCGGATTGAAGTACAGCCACTTGTCACCGTTGAAGCTGCGCAGCCAGAGCTCGGGCGTCTGCGGCTGGTCGGCGTTCAGCCGGACGGTATGGACGCGCTCCATCGGGACATGGGCGATCGACAGCAGCAACTCGATGACGCTGGCCTTGTTGGCGATCGAGGCATCGCCGCCGAGCAGCAGCTTGACGTTGTCATCGTTGGGATTGTTGACACGCTTGATGGCTTCGCTGATGAACGTCTCGACGTCCGCCGAGTGCTGGCGGATCGGTGAGAGCAGAGCTTCGGCAGCAATCTTTTCCGGACCCTCTACAGGGATGCTGTCGCGGAAGATCGGGCCGGTCGCCTTGGTCTGCTCGCCGCTGTAGCGCTTGGTGAGCACAAGGCGATAGTAGAGCGTCTGGTTGCCGCTGGCACGGCGCGCGGACCAGGTGACGCGGCGGTTGCCGTCGGCCCGGTTGATGCTGACGCCGTAATTGTTGGAGATGAAGCTTTCGTTGAGGCTGACGAACTCCTGATTCAGCGGCGGCACGAACATCTGCAGCTTCACCGGCTCGCGGGGGCTGGCCTGGAATTCGATCTTCGCGTCGATGTTCCACAGGTCGTCGGTTTCATCTTCGGTAACCGGGATGCCCAGTACGAAGATCTGGTAGGCGGTGATCGAAACTCCCAGTGCGACGAGCAGGAAGATCAGGACTTTCAGATGCAGAGTGAGAGCGCGCATGGGTATTACTCGTCAGCGTCAGATTCGTTGAGGCAACCGGGTTTGCCGGCAATAAAGGTGCGACTCGGGTCGACCAGGGCGCCGAAGCGGGTGAGCGCGTCGGAACCGATCAAAAGTGGGTATTGGAAAGCGGTACGGTCCGTGAGGTTCACTTCGATCGTGCGTTTGGCCTTGCCCATGCACAGATCGAGCTCGATAACGGGGCGTGCCGTATAGGTTTTTTCCTCTTCAGGATCGTAGTCGCCAGCCCGGCGCTTGATCTTGCTGATTCGTGCCAGCGGCCGCTCGATCGGGTGCGCGTGGGCGTCGTCCAGAGCCAGGTAGAACCGTACCCAGGATTTGCCGTTGCGCTTGAATCGCTCGATATCCCGGGCGCTGAGCGAGGCGGTCTGGGCGCCGGTATCGAGTTTGGCTTCCACCTCGAGGCCGAAGTCGGGCAGACCGACGTATTCATTGAGGCCATAGATGGTGTTGTCGGCAGCCTGGGTGGCTGTGGGCAGGATCGAGATGCAGAGCAGCAGAAATAGAACTTTTACTCTCATGGACCTGATATCTAAGGGAAGGGACGAAACGGAAATGACGTACGGCCTGGCGCGTCTGGTAGCGGTGGCGAGCGAGCGGGCTGGGCGCGAAAGGCTGGCATTCTAGCATGGCGCTTTCAACACAGGACAACGGCGAGCGAGGACTCGAAGCGACGCCTTCATGGTTACGACTTTAGTAAAGGTGTCGACAATCCATCGGGCTTGCTTGTTGACTGCGGGTTTATTCAGGCGTATTTTCGCCGGACCGAGTTGGAGATTGTCGACAATCATGTTGGATACCGTTGAAGTCGCCCCGGCAGCGCAACAGATAGACAGTGGCACGCTTGCCGAGCACGTGTTTCGCCTGATCCAGGCTGCCATCGTCAAGGGTGAGATCGCTCCGGGAAGCAAGATTTCCGAGCCGGAACTGGCGCGCACCTACGGCATCAGCCGCGGACCGCTGCGCGAAGCGATTCATCGGCTTGAAGGGCAGAAGCTGCTGATTCGTGTGCCGCATGTGGGCGCGCGAGTGGTTTCGCTGAGCCACGCCGAGCTGATCGAACTCTATGAAATTCGCGAATCACTCGAGGGCATGGCCTGCCGCCTCGCCGCCGAGCGCATGAGCGAGGCGGAGATCGACGATCTGCGCCGGGTACTGCGCACCCACGAGCGCGACGAGGCATTTCAAGCTGGTGTCGGCTACTACCAGCAGGAAGGCGACTTCGACTTCCACTACCGAATCATCCAGGGCAGCGGCAACCGCACGCTGGCCAAACTGCTATGCGACGAGCTCTACCAGCTCGTGCGCATGTACCGCATCCAGTTTTCAACGACGCCGAACCGGCCGCATCAGGCCTTCGCCGAACACCACCGGATTCTCGACGCCATCGCCGAGCGCGATGGCGAGTTGGCGGAACTGCTGATGCGCCGCCATATCGCCGCTTCCAAGCGCAATGTCGAGCGCCACTTCAAGGGCGCTCTTGAGCAAACACCACAACCAAGAGGTGAGGCATGACACTCCCAACCCCCGGTCAGCGATTCCGCGATGCGGTCGCCAGCGAACATCCCCTGCAGGTGGTCGGTGCGATCAACGCCAACCATGCGTTGCTGGCCAAGCGTGCCGGCTTCAAGGCGATCTATCTGTCCGGCGGCGGCGTCGCGGCCGGCTCGCTGGGTCTGCCTGACCTCGGCATCACCGGACTCGACGATGTGCTGACCGACGTACGCCGGATCACCGACGTCTGCGACCTGCCGCTGCTGGTGGATGTCGACACCGGCTTCGGCTCCTCGGCCTTCAACGTGGCCCGCACCGTCAAGTCGATGATCAAGTTCGGCGCGGCGGCGATCCACATTGAGGATCAGGTCGGCGCCAAGCGCTGCGGCCATCGTCCGAACAAGGAGATCGTCTCGCAGCAGGAGATGGTCGACCGCATCAAGGCGGCCGTCGATGCACGTACCGACGACAGCTTCGTGATCATGGCGCGTACCGACGCGTTGGCGGTTGAAGGGCTGAACTCGGCGCTGGATCGTGCGGCCGCCTGCATCGAGGCCGGCGCCGACATGATCTTCCCCGAGGCGATCACCGAGCTGGACATGTACAAGGTCTTTGCCGACCGGGTGAAGGCGCCGATCCTGGCCAACATCACCGAGTTCGGTGCCACGCCGCTGTACACCACCGAGCAGCTGGCCAGCGTCGACGTGTCGCTGGTGCTCTATCCGTTGTCGGCGTTCCGCGCCATGAACAAGGCTGCCGAGAACGTTTACACCGCGCTGCGCCGTGATGGCACCCAGGCGAACGTGATCGACACCATGCAGACCCGCATGGAGCTCTACGATCGCATCAACTACCACGCGTTCGAGCAGCACCTCGACGCGCTGTTCGCCCAAAAGAAGAGCTGACGAGTAGCGCCCGACCGATTTGCCAGCGGGCGCTTTGCGATCCATTTTTCAACGTGATTTGCGGTATCCAGAACAAATCCAATAAGGAGATAGCAATGGCTGAAGCAAAAGTATTGAGCGGTGCGGGTCTGCGCGGACAGATCGCCGGACAGACTGCCCTGTGCACCGTCGGCAAGACCGGCGCCGGTCTGACCTATCGTGGCTACGACGTCCGCGACCTGGCCGCCGAATGCGATTTCGAGGAAGTCGCCTACCTGCTGTTCTACGGTGAGCTGCCGAACGCTCAGCAGCTGGCTGATTACAAGAATCGCCTGAAGACCATGCGTGACCTGCCGCAGGCACTGAAGGAAGTGCTCGAGCGCATTCCGGCCAGCGCGCATCCGATGGATGTGATGCGCACCGGCTCGTCGGTGCTCGGCACTCTTGAGCCGGAGCTCAGCTTCGACCAGCAGCGCGACGTGGCCGAGCGCCTGATGGCGGCCTTCCCGGCCATCATGTGCTACTGGTACCGCTTCACCCACGACGGCGTGCGCATCAACTGCACCAGCGACGAAGACACCCTGGGTGGCCACTTCCTCGCGCTGCTGCACGACAAGAAGCCGAGCGACCTGCACGTCAAGG
This sequence comes from Pseudomonas sp. LM13, assembly GCF_041381355.1. Taxonomy (NCBI): domain Bacteria; kingdom Pseudomonadati; phylum Pseudomonadota; class Gammaproteobacteria; order Pseudomonadales; family Pseudomonadaceae; genus Pseudomonas; species Pseudomonas sp. LM13. Next base: position 8,048 of record NZ_JACBXH010000049.1, on the reverse strand, counting down.
TGATGAACGTCTCGCTGATCCTCTATGCCGAGCACGAATTCAACGCCTCGACCTTCACCGCGCGGGTTTGCGCCTCGACTCTTTCCGACCTCTATTCCTGCGTGACTGGTGCCATCGGTTCGCTGCGCGGCCCGCTGCATGGCGGCGCCAACGAAGCGGCGATGGACATGATCGAGCAGTGGAAGAGCCCGGAAGAGGCGCGTGAAGCGATCCTCGGCATGCTCGAGCGCAAGGACAAGATCATGGGCTTCGGCCACGCGATCTACAGCGTCTCCGACCCGCGCAACGAGGTCATCAAGGTCTGGGCCAAGAAGCTCGCCGACGAAGTGGGCGACACCGTGCTCTACCCGGTATCGGTCGCGGTCGACGAAACCATGTGGGAGCAGAAGAAGCTGTTCCCCAACGCCGACTTCTACCATGCCTCCGCCTATCACTTCATGGGCATTCCCACCAAGCTGTTCACGCCGATCTTCGTCTGCTCGCGCGTAACCGGCTGGGCGTCCCATGTGTTCGAACAACGCAGCAACAACCGGATCATTCGGCCGAGCGCCGAGTACATCGGTCCGGAACAGCGCAAGGTCGTACCGATCGCTCAGCGCTGATCGGAACGGGGAGCCCGCTGTGCGGGCTCCTCAGGCCTGGCCCCTCGGAACATTATTGAATTGAGTTCTTCCGGCATGAATACAGAACACCGCAAACCTTTGCCAGGCACCGGGCTTGACTACTTCGATACCCGCGAGGCGATCGAAGCGATTCAGCCGGGCGCCTACGACAAACTGCCCTATACCTCCCGCGTGTTGGCCGAACAGCTGGTGCGCCGCTGTGAGCCCGAAGCGCTGACCGATTCGCTGAAGCAGATCATCGAGCGCAAGCGCGACCTCGACTTTCCCTGGTATCCGGCTCGCGTCGTCTGCCACGACATCCTCGGCCAGACCGCGCTGGTCGATCTCGCCGGCCTGCGCGATGCGATCGCGGAGCAGGGCGGGGATCCGGCCAAGGTCAACCCGGTGGTGCCGACGCAGCTGATCGTCGACCACTCGCTGGCGGTGGAATATGCCGGTTTCGATCCGGATGCCTTCGAGAAGAACCGCGCCGTCGAGGAGCGTCGCAACGAGGACCGCTTCCACTTTATCGAGTGGACCAAGACCGCGTTCAAGAACGTCGACGTGATTCCGGCCGGCAACGGCATCATGCACCAGATCAACCTGGAGAAAATGTCCCCGGTGATCCAGGCCCGCGGCGGCGTGGCCTTCCCGGACACCTGCGTCGGCACCGACTCGCATACGCCGCACGTCGATGCGCTGGGCGTGATCGCCATCGGTGTTGGCGGCCTGGAAGCCGAAACCGTGATGCTCGGCCTGCCCTCGATGATGCGTCTGCCCGACATCGTCGGTGTGCGTCTGACCGGCAAGCGCCAACCGGGTATCACCGCGACCGATATCGTCCTCGCGCTGACCGAGTTCCTGCGCAAGGAACGGGTGGTCGGAGCCTGGGTCGAGTTCTTCGGCGAAGGCGCCGACAGCCTTACCATCGGCGATCGCGCGACCATCTCCAACATGTGCCCGGAGTATGGCGCCACCGCTTCGATGTTCTACATCGACCAACAGACCATCGATTACCTCAAGCTGACCGGTCGCGAGCCGGAGCAGGTTGCGCTGGTCGAGCAATACGCCAAGGAAACCGGTCTGTGGGCGACTGCCCTGGAAGGCGCCGAGTACGAGCGCGTGCTCGAGTTCGACCTGTCCAGCGTGGTGCGCAACATGGCCGGTCCGAGCAACCCGCACAAGCGCCTGCCGACTTCGGCCCTGCACGAGCGCGGTATCGCTGACGAGGCCAAGCTGGCCGCGGCCCGCGCCGAGGAAGCCGAAGGCCGGTTGCCGGATGGCGCTGTGATCATCGCCGCCATCACCAGCTGCACCAACACCTCCAATCCGCGCAACGTGGTCGCTGCCGGCCTGCTGGCGAAGAAGGCCAACGAGCTTGGCCTGGTGCGCAAACCTTGGGTGAAGACATCCTTCGCGCCGGGTTCAAAGGTGGCCAAGCTGTACCTGGAGGAGGCGGGCCTGCTGCCGGAACTGGAGAAGCTCGGCTTCGGCATCGTCGCCTATGCCTGCACCACCTGTAACGGCATGTCCGGCGCGCTGGATCCGAAGATCCAGCAAGAGATCATCGAGCGTGACCTGTACGCCACCGCGGTCCTCTCCGGTAACCGCAACTTCGATGGCCGTATCCACCCGTATGCCAAGCAGGCATTCCTCGCCTCGCCGCCACTGGTGGTCGCCTACGCCATCGCCGGTACCGTGCGCTTCGATATCGAACAGGATGTGCTGGGCACCGACAAGAACGGCAACCCGGTTACCCTGAAGGACCTGTGGCCATCCGACGAGGAGATCGACGCCATCGTCGCCGCCTCGGTCAAGCCGGAGCAGTTCAAGCAGGTCTACATCCCGATGTTCGACCTGGGCAGCATCGAGGAAGCCAAGAGTCCGCTGTACGACTGGCGTCCGATGTCCACCTACATCCGTCGTCCGCCGTACTGGGAAGGCGCCCTGGCTGGCGAGCGCACGCTCAAGGGCATGCGTCCGCTGGCGATCCTGCCGGACAACATCACCACCGATCACCTGTCGCCTTCCAACGCGATCCTGCTGGATTCGGCTGCCGGTGAGTACTTGGCGAAGATGGGCCTGCCGGAGGAAGACTTCAATTCCTACGCCACCCACCGCGGCGACCACCTGACCGCGCAACGGGCGACGTTCGCCAACCCGCAGCTGGTCAACGAGATGGCCGTGATCGACGGCAAGGTGCAGAAGGGCTCGCTGGCGCGCGTCGAGCCGGAAGGCAAGGTGATGCGCATGTGGGAAGCCATCGAAACCTACATGAACCGCAAGCAGAACCTGATCATCGTCGCCGGTGCCGACTACGGCCAGGGCAGTTCGCGTGACTGGGCGGCCAAGGGTGTGCGTCTGGCCGGCGTGGAAGTGATCGTCGCCGAAGGCTTCGAGCGTATCCACCGCACCAACCTGGTGGGCATGGGCGTGCTGCCGGTCGAGTTCAAGCCGGGCACCACACGCCTGACCCTCGGCCTCGACGGCACTGAGACCTACGACATCGAGGGCGAGCTGTCGCCGTGTTGCGATCTGACCCTGGTCATTCACCACAAGAGCGGTGAAGAAACCCGTGTGCCGGTCACCTGTCGCCTCGACACCGCGGCCGAGGTCAGCGTCTACCAGGCCGGTGGTGTACTGCAGCGCTTTGCCAAGGACTTCCTCGGCCAGGCCTGAGGCACGCCAGTTCCGCGCGTGCTCTGTGGTTCGTCCGCAGAGCACGTGCGCAGCGGCGATATTTCATTTCTGCGCGACCGTCCGGTGGCGCAGCTTCATGAGGACCAGATTCCCATGGCTCATCTTCCCCAGATCAAGATTCCCGCGACCTACATGCGTGGCGGCACCAGCAAAGGCGTGTTCTTCCGCCTACAGGACCTGCCGGAGAGCTGCCAGGTGCCGGGCGCTGCGCGCGACAAGCTGTTCATGCGCGTGATCGGCAGCCCTGACCCGTATTCGGCGCATATCGACGGCATGGGTGGCGCCACATCCAGTACCAGCAAATGCGTCATCCTTTCAAAGAGCAGTCGGCCGGATCACGACGTCGACTACCTCTATGGTCAGGTGTCGATCGACAAGCCCTTCGTCGACTGGAGCGGCAACTGCGGCAACCTTTCCACTGGCGCCGGCGCCTTTGCCCTACATGCCGGCCTGGTGGATGCCGAGCGCATTCCGCAGAACGGAACCTGTGTGGTGCGGATCTGGCAGGCCAATATCGGCAAGACCATCATCGCCCACGTACCGGTCACCGACGGCCAGGTGCAGGAAACCGGCGATTTCGAGCTGGACGGCGTGACCTTTCCGGCAGCCGAGATCGTGCTCGAATTCCTCGATCCGTCCGACGACGGCGAGGAGGGCGGCTCGATGTTTCCTACCGGCAACCTGGTCGACGACCTGGAGGTGCCCGGTATCGGCACGCTCAAGGCGACCATGATCAGTGCGGGCATCCCGACAGTATTCGTCAATGCCGAGGATGTTGGCTATCAGGGCACCGAGCTGCGCGAGGACATCAACGGCAATCCGGATGCTTTGGCTCGTCTGGAGTCGATTCGTGTGGCCGGTGCGCTGCGGATGGGTTTGATCAAGACCGCGGAGGAGGCGTTGACCCGCCAGCACACGCCGAAGGTTGCGTTCGTTTCCCGGCCTAAAAGCTATCGCGCGTCGTCCGGCAAGAACATTGAGGCGGGCGAGGTCGATCTGCTCGTCCGCGCACTGTCCATGGGCAAGCTGCACCACGCCATGATGGGCACCTGTGCGGTGGCCATCGGCACGGCGGCGGCGGTGCCCGGTACGCTGGTCAATCTCGCCGCGGGTGGTGGTGAGCGTCAGGCCGTGCGCTTCGGGCATCCGTCCGGCACGTTGCGCGTCGGTGCCGAGGCGAAGCAGATAGACGGCCAGTGGACCGTGACCAAAGCCATCATGAGCCGCAGCGCGCGCGTGCTGATGGAAGGCTGGGTACGTGTGCCAGGCGACGCTTTCTGATGCGCTTCAGCCGCCGAATAGCAAATTCTTCCGGTTGAAAAACGCAAAAAGTCCGCACCAAGCGGACTTTTTGTTGTCTAGCGAAGCGGCGGTTATTTGAGTCGACGCTCGACGCCTTTCTCCACCAGGATCTTGGCCGAGATTTCCTCGACCGAAAAATGCGTGGAGTTGATGAAGTTGATGTTCTCGCGGCGGAACAGGTTTTCCACCTCGCGGACTTCGAATTCGCATTGGGCGAAACTGGCGTAGCGGCTGTTGGGCTTGCGTTCGTTGCGGATGGCAGCCAGGCGGTCCGGGTCGATGGTGAGCCCGAACAGCTTGTCCTTGTACTCCTTGAGTGCACTGGGCAGCTGCAGGCGCTCCATGTCGTCCTCGGTGAGCGGGTAGTTGGCGGCGCGGATGCCGTACTGCATCGCCATGTACAGGCAGGTCGGTGTTTTGCCGCAGCGGGAAACGCCAACCAGGATGAGGTCCGCCTTGTCGTAGTAGCGGGTGCGCGCACCATCGTCGTTGTCGAGGGCGAAGTTGACCGCCTCGATACGCTCCATGTAGTTGGTGTTGTGGCTGATCGAGTGGGATTTGCCCACGGAATAGGAGGAACGTGACATCAGCTCATGTTCCAGCGGAGCAAGGAACGAAGAGAAGATATCGATCATGAAGCCATTGGATTCGGCGAGAATGTCACGGATTTCCTGGTTAACCAGCGTGTCGAAGATGATCGGCCGGCCACCGTCCTTTTCCGCGGCATTATTGATTTGCTGTACCATGGCCCGCGCTTTTTCCGCGGTGTCGATATACGGGCGTGTCAGTTTGGTGAAAGTGATGTTCTCGAACTGCGCCAGAAGACTCTGGCCCAGGGTTTCCGCGGTGATGCCTGTGCCGTCCGAAATGAAGAAAGCAGTTCGTTTCATGTGCCTTGGGCCTTAAGTCGAGAACGGTTCCCAGCTATAGTAGGCCCTTCGCCGAGCCCGGTTGGCGGGCATTGTTACTTATTTTGCAGGGTCGGGCCACAGTCGTGCGGCCCGGCTCCGGTTGAGTTTCCAACACTAATGTGGAGAGATCACCTTGGTAGAGTACGTAGTTTCCCTCGATAAGCTCGGCAATCATGACGTTGAGCGTGTAGGGGGCAAGAACGCCTCCCTGGGCGAGATGATCAGCAACCTCGCCGGTGCCGGCGTTTCCGTACCGGGCGGTTTCGCCACGACGGCCCAGGCCTATCGCGACTTCCTCGAGCTCAGCGGTCTGAACGATCAGATCCACGCTCTGCTCGATGCCCTTGATGTGGATGACGTCAACGCCCTGGCCAAGGCCGGCGCGCAGATCCGCCAGTGGGTCATGGACGCCGAGTTCCCGCCGCAGCTCGACGCCGACATTCGCAAGGCCTTCGCCGAAATGTCCGGCGGCAACGACAACATGGCCGTTGCGGTCCGCTCCTCGGCCACTGCTGAAGACCTGCCGGATGCGTCCTTCGCCGGCCAGCAGGAAACCTTCCTCAACATCCGTGGCGTGGACAACGTGATCCGCGCGGCCAAGGAAGTGTTCGCCTCGCTGTTCAACGACCGTGCCATCGCCTACCGCGTACACCAGGGCTTCGATCACAAGCTGGTCGCCCTGTCTGCCGGTGTGCAGCGCATGGTCCGCTCGGAAACCGGCACCGCCGGCGTGATGTTTACCCTCGACACCGAGTCCGGCTTCCGTGATGTGGTGTTCATCACCGGCGCCTACGGCCTCGGCGAAACCGTGGTACAGGGTGCGGTCAATCCGGACGAGTTCTACGTCCACAAGCAGACCCTGGAAGCCGGACGCCCGGCCATCCTGCGCCGCAATCTGGGCAGCAAGGCGATCAAGATGGTCTATGGCGACGAAGCCAAGGCCGGTAAGTCGGTCAAGACTGTCGACGTTGATGCCGCCGACCGCGCGCGCTTCTGCCTGACCGATGAAGAGGTCACCAACCTAGCCAAGCAGGCGATGATCATCGAGAAGCACTACGGCCGCCCGATGGACATCGAATGGGCCAAGGACGGTGACGACGGCAAGCTGTACATCGTCCAGGCCCGTCCGGAAACCGTGAAGAGCCGCAGCAGTGCCAACGTGATGGAGCGCTACCTGCTGAAGGAAAAGGGCACCGTGCTGGTGGAAGGCCGTGCCATTGGCCAGCGCATCGGCGCAGGCCCGGTCAAGGTCATCCACGACGTGAGCGAGATGGACAAAGTCCAGCCGGGCGACGTACTGGTCTCCGACATGACCGACCCGGACTGGGAGCCGGTGATGAAGCGCGCCAGCGCGATCGTCACCAACCGCGGCGGGCGCACCTGCCATGCTGCGATCATCGCCCGTGAGCTGGGTATTCCCGCCGTCGTCGGCTGCGGCAATGCCACCGAAGTCCTCAAGGACGGCCAGCGCGTCACTGTTTCCTGCGCCGAAGGCGATACCGGCCTGATCTTCGATGGCGAGCTGGGTTTCGACATCCGCCAGAATTCCATCGATGCCATGCCGGAGCTGCCGTTCAAGATCATGATGAACGTCGGCAACCCGGACCGCGCCTTCGACTTCGCCCACCTGCCGAATGAAGGCGTTGGCCTGGCCCGTCTCGAGTTCATCATCAACCGCATGATCGGCGTGCACCCCAAGGCGCTGCTGAACTTCGACGGTCTGCCTGCAGATGTGAAGAGCAGCGTGGAGAAGCGCATCGCCGGCTACGACGATCCGGTCAACTTCTATGTCGAGAAGCTGGTCGAGGGCGTCAGCACTCTGGCCGCGGCATTCTGGCCGAAGAAGGTCATCGTGCGCCTGTCGGACTTCAAGTCGAACGAGTACGCCAACCTGATCGGCGGCAAGCTGTACGAGCCGGAAGAAGAGAACCCGATGCTCGGCTTCCGCGGTGCTTCTCGCTACATCAGCGATTCGTTCCGTGACTGCTTCGAACTCGAATGCCGTGCGATGAAGAAGGTCCGCGACGTCATGGGCCTGACCAACGTCGAGCTGATGGTGCCGTTCGTGCGCACCCTGGGCGAAGCCTCGCAGGTGGTCGATCTGCTGGCGAAGTACGGCCTCAAGCGTGGCGAGAATGGCCTGCGCGTCATCATGATGTGCGAGCTGCCGTCCAACGCCTTGCTGGCCGATGAGTTCCTCGAATTCTTCGATGGCTTCTCAATCGGCTCCAACGACATGACCCAGCTGACCCTGGGCCTGGACCGCGACTCCGGCATCATCGCCCATTTGTTCGACGAGCGTAATCCTGCGGTGAAGAAGCTGCTCGCCAACGCCATCCAGGCGTGCAACAAGGCCGGCAAGTACATCGGTATCTGCGGTCAGGGCCCGTCGGATCATCCGGATCTGGCCAAGTGGCTGATGGAGCAGGGCATCGAGAGCGTGTCGCTGAATCCGGATTCCGTGCTGGATACCTGGTTCTTCCTGGCTGATCGCCAGATCTGACCGTTGCGGTAGATCGAAAACGGGGCGTCA
>NZ_JACBXH010000048.1:0-27969 GCF_041381355.1 Pseudomonas sp. LM13 | reverse complement strand
CTGATCTATGCCGGTTTGCTGGTGCTGCTGGCCATTGGCGCGACGATAGCCATCCGGTATCCACAATGGGCAAATGTCGCGCTGGCCTGTGCTGCCGGACAGGCCGCGCTCGTGCTTTTCGGCCTCGCTCAACTCGGCACACACTCGCCGTTGGTGCGCTTCTTCGCGCTAGGGGCAGGCTTCTGGCTGGTGCTGATGTTTACCCTGTCGCTGTCCGATCTGCTCACCCGCTCTGGTGCTGCTGTCTAGTCTCAAGACACCTGCGTGTCTTACGCCGGTCACGCCGGGGCGCGATGGGAATTTCCTGTTTGCTCGTTCATTTGTGGCCAGATGAGAACGCCCAGGCAGCTACAGTTTCTGGGCGTTCTGATGGGCAGGTCAGGATCGCGGCGAAGACGGCAGCATCCGCTGTAACGTACCGTCGCGGCGTACGTACTGATGGAACAGCGCGGCCGCGGCATGCAGCCCGATCAGCCAATAGCCGGCTACCGCCAACGTTTCATGCAGTTCCTTGAAATCGCCGGCCAGCTTCTTGTCGGGGCCGATCAGTGCAGGCAGCTCGAGGCCGAAGAAGGGAATCGGCTTGCCCGCCGCGCTTAGTGTCAGCCAGCCCAGCAGCGGCAGGCCGATCATCAGCGCGTAAAGCCCCAGGTGCATCAGTCTGGCCAGGACGTGTTCCCAAGCCGCGTCGGCAAGCGCCCTGGGTGCCGGATGCAGCCAGCGGGCAATCAGCCGCAGCCAGACCAGCACGAATACCGTCATGCCGAGCATGAAGTGCCAGTGCTTGAGCAGTTCGCGCGGTTCGCTGCCCTTGGCGAAGTTGCCCTTGAGTTCGATGGTGGCGTAGACCGCGGCAATCAACAGCAGCATTAGCCAGTGCAGGGCGATGCTCAGTCGGCCGTAGCGCGCCAGTGGGGTGGAAGCAGCCATTTTCACGCACTCCGTGTGGGAATATGGCGGCAGTCTAGGGCGCCTGGCTTAAGCGAACCTTAGCGAGCGCTCGCGTCAGCTGCGGCAGGCTGTCACGGTATCTGCGGAGCTGTGGGCAGGACGGTTTCTGATGCAGCGGGCTCGCAACTCCAGCACCGCCGCGCGGCACCTATTCCGCCACTGGCTGCGGCTGGCGGGGCAGGTGCACGCTGACCTGCAGGCCGCCCAGGGGCGAGTCGGCCAGTTCGATGCTGGCACCGTGCAGCTCGGCGATACGCGCGACGATGGCCAGACCCAGCCCCGCGCCCTCGCCGTCGCTCTGGCGGTAGAAGCGCTCGAACAGCTTGTCCCGTTGTGTCACTGGCACGCCTGGGCCGGAGTCATCCACCCGCAGCGTGACAGTGGTCGCGTTGGCCTGGAGGCCGACCTGGATCTGGCCGCCCTCCGGCGTGTACTGCAGGGCGTTGCCGACCAGGTTCTGCAGCAGCGTGGCCAGGCTCGCTGCATCGCCGCTGAGGTGGGAGTCGGCCTGCTCGCCGGCCTCCAGCGTCAGCTCCTGGCCGCGTGCCAGCGCTAAAGGCGTCAGCTCGGCCAGGGTTTCACGACACAGCGGCAGCAGATCGATGTCTGCCAGGCTCAGGCGCTGGGCGCTCGGCTCCAGGCGCGCCAGGGTCAGCAGCTGAGTGACCACCCGGGTGGTGCGGTCGACGCCGGCGATCAGCTGTTCGAGGGCCTGCTCGCGTTCGCCCTCGCTGGCAGCCTGTTGGGCATTCTGTGCATGGATGCGTAGCACCGCCAGCGGCGTGCGCAATTCGTGGGCGGCGTCGGCGATGAAGCGTTTCTCGCGTTCCAGCAACTGGTTGACCTGCTGCAACAGGCGGTTCAATGAGGCTGCCACCGGCTCCAGTTCCTGTGGCAGCGGCGCCAGCAGCAAGGGTGCGAGGTTGTGTGGGTCGCGGCTCTTGAGCAGCTGCGCCATGCGTGCCAGTGGGCGCAGGCCCCAGCCCACCGCCAGCCAGATCAGCAGCGCCAGCAGCGGCAGGCCAATCAGGTCGGGCAGCAGGCTGCGGCGGGCGATCTTGCCGACCAGTTCGCCGCGCACATCGCCGCGTTCGCTGAGCAGGATCCACAACCCATCCTCGCGGTCCTCCAGCAGGAACAGGCGCCAGGCGTGACTGTCCAGCAGCACGTCGTGGTAGCCGGCGGGCAGTCGTGCGAAGTTCGGCGCATCGCCGAGCCCGGCGAGCAGCTGCTGCAGTGCGCCATCCGGGGCGCCGGCCGACTGCAACAGGGTGCTGCCGTCGGCGGCATACACCTGAAAGCCCAGCTTGGTCTCGTAGTCGTGGCCGGGTACGCCCTGGTCGCGGCGTGCGTTCACCGCGGCATTGAGCGCCGCCTGCAGCGCGCCGCGGGCCTGCGGGTCCATCTCGCGGCCGACCAGCCCCTGCACCAGCCGCGCGCTCTGCGCCAGCTGGGCGTCGAACAGCTCCTCTATCTCATGACGGGCGTCGCGGTAGCTGCGCCAGGAAATCAGGCTCAGCGAGATCAGCAGAGTGCCGAGCAGCAGGGCCAGGGTGCGCTGGCGGATCGAGCGCTTCAGCATTTGTCCACCAGATAGCCGACGCCGCGTACGGTGCGGATCAGCTCGGGAAAGAACTTTTTGCGCAGATGATGGATGTGCACCTCCAGCGCGTTGCTCTCGACTTCCTCGTCCCAGCCGTAGAGCACCTGCTGCAGGCGATCACGGGTCAGCACGCGACCGGGCTGGGCGATCAGCTCGTGCAACAGGACGAACTCCTTGCGCGGCAGGTTGATCGGCGTGCCCTGGTAGCTGACCTGCTGATTGACCGGATCGAGGCGAATCCCGCGGTATTCCAGCACCGGCTCCGGCCGGTTGAAGCTGCGCCGGAGCAGGGCGCGCAGGCGTGCCTTGAGTTCGGCGACATCGAAGGGTTTGACCAGGTAATCATCGGCGCCGGCATCCAGCCCGGCGATGCGGTCGTCCGTGGCATCGCGGGCGGTGAGCACCAGCACCGGCAGCGGATTGCCGGCGGCGCGCAGGCGCTTGAGTAGCTCAAGCCCGTCCAGCCGCGGCAGACCGAGGTCGAGGATGGCCAGCTCAAAGCTCTCGTGGCTCAGTGCATGCAATGCGCTGGCCCCGTCCTGCAGCCAGTCGACCGTGTAGCCCTCGGGCCTGAGCGCGGTGCGGAGGCCCTCGCCAAGGGCGCGATCGTCTTCCACCAGCAGAATGCGCATGTCGTTCCTGTCGTCTTGAAGGGTTCGCGGCATTGCTGTGCATTCAACGCCGCCGCCGCCGGTTATTCCAGATTTTCCTTGACCTGCGCGAGCAGCGCGCGAGCTTCGTCGCGGCGCCCGGCATCGGCGACTTCACGACCGGGGCGTGCTGGCGCGGCGAGCGCTTTTTCCAGCGCCGTGCGCGCTTCGCCGTAGCGCTTCTGGCGCAGCAGGAAATCGCCATGGAAATAGTTCGGGTCAATGCCGTTCGGGTTCAGCGCCAGTGCCTGCTGGAACAGCGCCTCGGCCTTGTCCTCGTCGCCGAAGCCGATCGGCCAGCCGGGCACCTGATAGTAGAGGCTGGCCAGGCTGGTGTAGGCCGAACCATCCAGCGCGGTGGCGTCGAGCTCGATGGCCTTTTCGAATTCGGCCTTGGCCTGTTTGACCAGTGCCAGCGCGCCGAGCCCGCCCTTGGCGCCGGCCCAGGTACTGAGCACGATGCCGTGCCAGATATGCAACTCGGCGGCGTTCGGCTCGGCGGCCACGACCTGCTTCGCCTCGTCGGCGAGTTTGGCGAAGGCGGCTTCGCGCTTTGCCTCTGGCGTCTGGTAGTTGATCTGCGCCCAGTGCATCTGGATCTGGCGCAGTGACGATTCACCGGCCGCACTGAGGGCGAAGGAGAGTTGGCTGGCGAGGGCCAGCATCAGGGCGCAGAGGCCGAGCAGAGGCTTCATGGGTGTTCTCCGGTGGAGGTGGGTTGTGATGCGGGTGGCAGCGGTTGTTCCGCGCGGGCGAAGCGCTTGACCACCGGCAGCTGCTTGCGCAGCGCCAGGTCGACCAGGCGCGGCAGCAGGCCGTTGAGGCGCACGATGAGTTTTTCCGGCCAGCCGAGGTAGAGCTCTTCGCGCTCGCTGACGATGGTGCGCAGGATCTGCTCGGCGACCTCGCGGGGGTCGTCCATCTCCACCTTCAGCTCGTCGTTCATCGCCACCACCTGGGCGCTGTTCATGGCCGTGCGGGTGGCGCGCGGAGCGATGTAGAGCACCTTGATCTGGCTGTCGGCCAGCTCGCGGCGCAACGCCTCGGAGAAACCGCGCAGGGCGAACTTGCTCGCGCAGTAGGCGGCGAAGCCGGGAAAGCCGATCGAACCAAAGGTCGAACCGAGGTTGACCAGCAGCGCCTGTGGTTGCTGGCGCAGCAGCGGCAGCAGCAGGTGGGTCAGCTGTAGGGTGGCGGTGACGTTGAGTTCGATCAGCCGGGCGATGGCGTCCTCGCTCTGGCTCTCCAGCAGGCTGAACTGGTTGATCCCGGCGGCATTGACCAGGCAGTTGAGCCCGCCGAAGCGCCGCGCGGCGTCCAGCACCAGCTGTCGTCCGTTGCGCTGGCTGAGGTCGGCCGTGACCAGGCTGATCTGCGCGGGATAACGGCGGGCCAGGGTTTCCAGGGCAATGCTGCCGCGCCCCACCAGCAGCAATTGCGCACCCTGGGCACAGAGCCGCTCGACCAGCAGCTGGCCGATACCGCCGCTGGCACCGGTCAGCAGGATGCGCGCGTCACGCAGTTGCATGGTCGTGCTCCGCTGCGGTCAGGCTGCGGAAGATGTCGCCGTAGAGGCGGTAGACGACGCGAGCGGTGTGCACCACGGCAGCCTTGTCGTCCTCGTCGTCGAGGCGGTTCATCAGCCTCTTGAAGAATTCGATGTGTTCCAGGTCCAGGCTGCCATGCGAGGTAAGGTAGCTGAACGCCTTGGTCGGAAGCTGAAGTTTGTCCTGCAGCACGCCGGCGGCCTGGGTCGCCAGCGCGATGCTGGTGCCTTCCAGCACGTTGACCATGCCGAAGAAACTCGCCGGATTGTGCCGCGCGATGCGGTCGTAGACGTAGGCGACCATCAGCTCAGTGGGCAGTGCCGGCTGGCCATGGCGCACCGCCTCGGCATCGCCGCCACAGGCGCGGATGTCGTTGAGGATCCATTCCTGATGGCCTATCTCTTCCTCGATGTACTCCGCGATGGCCTCGCGCAGCCATTCCAGCCGCTCCGGCAGGCGCGCGCCGCAGGCCATCAGCAGCGGTACAGTGTGCTTGACGTGGTGGTAGGCCTGAGTCAGGAAAGAGATGTACCGCTCGCGTGTCGCGGTGCCCCCCAGTGCGGCGTGGATGATCGGTGCGCGGAGCAGGTATTCGCGCTCGGCATTGGTCTGGTGTTGCAGCTGGTCGAAGAAATCCATGATGAACCTCGAAAGTCAGGACGGAAGGGCGTTGATCGCCGATTGGTAATGGTTGAAGAGGGCGTTGCGGCGCAGCCGACCGTTGGCGGTGGCCAGGCCGTTGCCGGCGCTGAAGGGCTCGGCGGCGCGCAGCCAGCAGTGCACGCGGGCGTAGTCGGGCAGGCCGGCGTTGACCCGGTCGATTGCCGCCTGCAGCTCGGCATCGCTGAGCTCGGGATACCGCGGCACCAGCACCGCGACGTTCTGCGCCAGCGCCTCGCCATGCAGCCAGGCCTGGGCGATCGGCGCCTGCTGGACCAGCTCGGCCTCCACCCATTCCGGGTTGACGTTGCGCCCGTAGGCGGTGACGAACTGGTGCTTCTTGCGTCCGTGCAGGGTCAGGAAACCGTCCTCGAAATGGCCGAGGTCGCCGGTCGCCAGCCACTCGCCGACCTGCGGCGGCTCGCCGAGGTAGCCGAGCATCTGCGGGCCCCGCACCAGAACCTCGCCGTCGTCGGCCAGGCGCAGCTCGACGTGCGGCAAAGGCCGGCCGACCGTACCGATGCGTCGCGCCTCCGGCGTGTTCAGGCAGACCACCGAGGCGCATTCGGACAGCCCGTAGCCTTCGTACACCGGCAGCCCGAGGTGCCCGGCGCGTTCCAGGAGTTGCGGTGCAACGCGGCCGCCACCGACGGCGATGAAACGCAGCGAAGTCGGCAGCGGTACGCCCTGTTCGGCCGCACTGACCAGCGCCAGCAACAGCTGCGGCAGCAGTATCAGGCTATGCGGCTGGGTCTGGTTCAACGTGGCGAGCAGGCGCGGCAGGTCGAAGCCGGCTGCGCCGCTGAAGCCGATCTCGGCCAACGGGCGCAGCTCGACCCGGGCACCGGCCAGCAGCGGCGCGTAGAGCCCGGCGATGTTTTCCAGCAGTGTCGCCAGCGGCAGCACGCACAGGTGTTGCCGCACTTCACATGGCAGGCTGGCCTGCCACAGGCTTTCGGCCACCGCCAGCTGCGCCTCGGCATCCAGGCAGACGCCCTTGGGCTGCCCGGTGGTGCCTGAGGTGTAGGTGATCTTCAGTGTGCCGTCGGGCACCGGCGTGACGGTGTCCAGCTGGCGCAGTTGCAAGCCGGCGTCACCCGGCTGGAAGCCGCAGCGCTCGCTGAGCGGGCTGCTGGCGCCGATCAGGCAGTCGATGCCGGCGTGGTTCAGCACATGCTCCTGCTGCGCCGGGGAAAAGAACCCCGGCAGCGGCACGCAGACCAGTCCGGCGTGCAGCAGCGCCAGATCCCACAGCGCCCAGTCCAGGCCGTTGTCCAGCGCCAGGGCGACGCGCTGCACACCGAGCTGCTGCAGCTGACTGGCGCGCGCGGCCAGCTCGTGGCGCAACTCGGCATAGCTCAGCTGGCGCGGGCCTTCGACCAGGGCGATGCCGCTGTGCCGTTCAAGCGTCTCCCAGAAACGTTCAGCTGCAGGCTGCATGGGGCACCTCGCCGGTGAACAGCGGCTGGTAGCCGAGCCGCGCGTAGATGCCCAGCTGCAGCAGGCGCTGGTGGCCGGGCAGGATCTCACCGGCCATCAATTGCGGGCGGGTGGCGTAGTAGCTGCCCCAGTCGGCCAGCTCGTCGCCCATCCGCGCCGGGTCGGCCGGGGCCAGCGCCAGTGGCTCCAGGGCCAGGCGCTGGAAGCTGTTGAGCAGGGCCGGCGTGCCGGTGAATACCACCCAGCGAAAGCCCTGAGCGACCAGCAGGTCGGTCAGTGCGACGATCAGCAGTCGCGCCGAGGCATTGCCGAAGGCGGCCAGGTTGCCGACCTCGACGATCTCCTCGCGCGGCACCTGGCGGCCGCTGCGGCGGGCAACGGCCTGCTCGATCGGTTCGTCCAGATAGCGTTCGAGAAACAGCGGTCGGCGTTGCGCGCTGCGCAGACCGACCGCGCCATGCACCTCGCCATTGTCGCCATGCAGGCCGAGCAGGCAGGGCATGAAGTGGCGCACCCGCGCCCCGTAGTGCTCGGCGAAACGCTGGCGAATGAAGTCTTCCAGGGCCAGCCGTCGCGGGTCCTCGCCGGCCTGCGTCAGTTGCAGGCAGAGCGATGGCTCGCGGCCGATGCGGGCCAGTATGTCAGTGTGATCAACCCAGGGCAGTTCCATCGGGGAACCTCAGTTAGAAGCCTGGGCCGATTGTTGGTGGGCAAACTTAAGGCAGTCTTAAGCCGCGCGGGGCTAAATGCGCGGCTGGCGAGGCGACGTTTTTTTCACATCGTCTCGGCTATGTTCTGCGCCGCGCGCAGGCGTAATAAACAGCGTCTGCCGTTCCGAAACTTCTAGCGAGTACCCCAGCGATGCGCATCCTGGTCATCGAAGACAACCGTGACATCCTCGCCAACGTGCTCGATTACCTGGAGCTCAAGGGCTACGTGGTCGACTGCGCGCAGGACGGCCTCAGCGGTCTGCACCTGGCCGCCACCCAGGACTACGACCTGATCGTGCTGGACCTGATGCTGCCGGGCATCGACGGGCTGCAGGTGTGCAAGCGCCTGCGCGACGATGCCGGGCGCGATACGCCGATCATCATGCTCACCGCCCGCGATGCGCTGCCTGACCGCATCAAGGGGCTGCAGGCCGGTGCCGACGACTATCTGATCAAGCCCTTCGCGCTGTCCGAGCTGGTTGCCCGTATCGAGGCGATCCTGCGTCGCTGCCAGGGATCGCGTCGCCGGCAGCTGCAGGTGGCCGATCTCTGCTACGACCTGGACACCCTGGAAGCCAGTCGTGGTGGCCAGCCGATTCGCCTCAACCCAATCGGCCACAAGCTGCTGGCGATCCTCATGCAGCGCAGCCCGGCGGTGGTGCGCCGCGAAGCGCTGGAAGATGCCGTCTGGGGTGATCACGTGCCGGACAGCGATGCGTTGCGCAGCCATATCCACCAGTTGCGCCAGGTGCTCGACAAGCCGTTTGCCAAGCCGTTGCTGCATACCGTGCACGGCCTTGGCTTCCGCCTGGCGGAGGACTGCGATGCTCGCTAAGCAGCCGCTGGCGCGGCGGATCGTCATCGCCTTCACGCTGATGACGCTGGTGGTGAGCGGTGCGTTCGCCCTCGGCATCGTCGGCGTGGTGCACTTCATCGAGGAGCAGCTGGTCACCGAGGAGCTGAGTCGCCACCTGGACATCGTGCTCAACGAGGACCTGCCAAACGGACGGACACCGCAGCTGGATACCAGCACCCACTTCTTCGCCTCGCATCTGCCCGAGCACCCGATGCCAAAGGCGTTTGCCGGGCTCGGTGAGGGGTTCACCGAGCTGGTTCGCGGTGACGATGCCTACTACGTCTATGTGCGCAATGTCGGCGCTGACCGCTACGTGCTGGTGCGGGAGCAGCACGAGTTCGAGGCCCGTGAAGATGCGCTGTTCAACGTCGTGCTGGCCGGCTTTCTGCTCAGCGTGCTCGGCGCCTGGGCGCTGGGGCGGCTGATGGCCAACCGGGTGTTGGCACCGGTCAGTCGCCTGGCCAACCAGGTGCGCCACCGCGACCAACTGCATCCGCTGGCGCCGCCGCTGGCCCTGCAGTATCCCGATGACGAGATCGGCCATCTGGCCGCGGCGTTCGACAGCACCCTCGGCCAGCTGCGCCAGACCCTGGAGCGCGAGCGGCTATTCACCGCCGATGTCAGCCATGAACTGCGCACCCCGTTGATGGTGGTGCTCGGCGCCTGCGAGCTGCTCGAGCAGCAGGCCGAGCTGTCGCCAGCTGCGCAGCGACCGCTGGCGCGCATCCAGCGCGCCGCGCGGGAAATGCACGAGCTGGTGGAAACCTTCCTGATGCTGGCGCGGGCGCGTCCGCAACAGACGTCCTTGGCCGGCGACGCCAGCTTGCGGAGCGTGGCGACCGAGCAGAGCGAGCGCTGGGCACCGTTGCTGGCGGAGAAGGGCCTGGCCTTCGAGCTGCTGGAGGAGGGCGAGGACCGCGGCGTCTACAACCACACCTTGCTCGGCACGGTGATGTCCAACCTGCTGCGCAACGCATTGCATTACACCGACTGCGGCACGGTGCGGCTGGTCCTCGACGAAGGTGGCTTTCGCGTCGAGGACAGCGGCGTGGGCATTCCGCTGGCGGAGCAGGAGCGCATGTTCCAGCCGTTCGTGCGGGGCGCCGAGGGGCGCGGCGAAGGGCTGGGGCTGGGGCTGTCGCTGGTCAAGCGGATCTGCGCGCACCAGGGCTGGCAGGTCGGTGTGGTGCCGCGGCAACCGCAGGGCAGCTGCTTTCAGGTGCGCTTGCATGACAGCGCGGTTTGACGTTTTTTTCACATCCCGTTGACGGGCCCTTGATGTCTGTCTGGTTAGTTTGGCGTTCCGTTTCCAACCGGAATGCCCGCCATGACCACACCGAGCCCCATCGAACTGGAGTTTTCGCGCAAGTACGACCGCCAGCACGCCTACGAATACCTGCACAAACATCAGGATGGCCTGGCCCGGCGGCTGTCGCACTGGCGTGACGAGCAGATGGCGCGCCGCGCGCTGCGAATCGCCGGCGAGCCTGATCTGGTGCTCGATCTGCCCTGTGGTGCCGGGCGCTTCTGGCCGCTTTTGGCCGAGCACCCGAGCCGGATGATCTTCGCCGCGGACAATTCCGCCGACATGCTGGCCATCGCCGAAGCCGCGCAGCCGCTGGAGGTGGTTCAGCGGGTCGAGACCTTCCAGACCTCGGCCTTCGCCATCGATATGGGCGACAACGCGGTGGACAGCATCTTCTGCATGCGCCTGCTGCACCACATCGCCGACCCGGCGCATCGCCTGGCGATGCTGCACGAATTCCACCGCGTCACCCGTGACACGCTGATCGTCTCGCTGTGGGTCGATGGCAACTACAAGGCCTGGAAGCGCAAGCGCCTGGAGCGCCGCCGGCCGGCCAAGGACAACCAGAACCGCTTCGTCGTTGCGCGCTCGGTGATCGAGGTGGAGTTCGCCGAGGCCGGTTTCGACATCCTTGACCGCAATGACTTCCTCCCGGGCTATGCCATGTGGCGGGTCTACGTGCTGCGCAAGCGGGGCTGAACATGAGCCGACCACTCGTACTGCCGGCCCGCGAGGCGCGAACCAGTACCTTCCAGCGCTGGTGGAACACCCAGGGCGAATGGGTCGAGGAACCCAACCAGCGTCGCGACGGCGAAAGCGGTGTGCAACGGATTCGGCGGCGCGAACCAGAGCAGCCGCTGCTCTACTGCAAACGTCAGATCGGCCATCTGTATCGCTCACTGCTGCATCCGTTCGGCCGGCCCACGGTGCTGCGCGAACTGCAGGCGCTGCTGGCCTTTACCCGGCTCGGCGTGCGGGTACCGGAGCTGGTCTACTGCGGCACGCGACAGCAGGCCGGCAAGTGGCAGGCGCTGCTGGTGACGGCAGAACTGCAGGGCTTCGTCAGCCTGGAGGAATGGTATCTACAGGATCTGGGACAACGCTTCGGTCCGGCGGTCCAGGCGCGCATGCTCGCGGCGGTCGGGATGACCCTCGCGCGCATCCATCAGGCGCACTGGCAGCATGGGTGCTGCTATCCCAAGCACATCTTCCTGAAGGTCCATGGTGAAGGCGATGCGGCGCGGGTGGAGGTGGCCCTGCTCGATCTGGAAAAGAGCCGGCGTCGGCTGCGCCGCCATGCCGCGGCCCGGCATGACCTGCGCCAGCTCCGGCGTCATTGCGCAGTCATGGTCGAACAGGACTGGCAGCAGTTGCTGGCCGTCCACGGCGCATATCGGCAACGGCCCTGCGATCACATCTGAGCCGCGGCTGGTGTCACTGCTCGTCAGTCTGGAGGCCCTAGGCATGACACAGCCCGCAGCCACTTGGGTTTCCGAAGCGGCGAGGGGCGCAGTTCGTGGCTGTCTGTCTTGTGCCTGAAATCGGTGCGGTTGCCTGCTGTAATGCATCTTGCCGGTGCACAGGGCCAGGCAAATGACGGGCTCGCACTCCAAGTGATGGCCATGTGCCCTGTGGTGGAGCGTTTCTTGCTGTGCGTGGGCTTTCTGCCTTTTCCTGCCGTTCGGCTCTGCGAGCCTGTCGCATGCGCGCTGTGGCCTGGCGGCAGGACCTTCGTCAAGACACGCAATGACCCAAGAATCTTCAGCCGCAACCAATCGTCCAGGCAGCCTGCTCAGTTGCGAGGTGCTCGATCGCCCTCGTGTTCTCGACACGTTGGTCAACAACCTCGAAGGCATGGCCTATCGCTGCCGCAACGATGCGGCCTGGACCATGATCTTCGTCAGCCAGGGCGCGTTGGGACTGTGTGGCTACCGTGCAGCCGATTTGGTCGACGACGCCTGCATCAGCTGGGAGCAGATCACCCACCCGGACGATCGCGCACGGGTGCGGCGGGCTGTCGATGCGGCAATCATCCGCCAGGGGCGTTTCTCGACGCAGTACCGGATACGCACCGCCGCGGGCAACCTGAAGTGGGTCCTCGAACGCGGAGTGGCCGTGCCGAACGAGCAGGGCGAGATCGTCATTGAGGGGTTCATCGAGGACATCAGCGCTCAGCGCGCGGTGCTCGAGGCGCTGGAGCAGGCGGAGCTGCGCTACCGAAGCATTTTCGAGAACGCCTCCGAAGGTATTTTCCAGTCGACGCGCGATGGCCGTTACCTGGCCGCCAATCCGGCGCTGGCGCGCATCTACGGCTATGAAAGTGCCACCGAGCTGGTCGCCGACCTGGCTGACATCGAGCGTCGCCTGTATGTCCAGGGTGGGCGCCGCGAGGTGTTCTGCCAACTGATGGAGCAGCACGGTGAGGTGCTGAATTTCGAGTCCGAGGTCTATCGGCGTGATGGCGTGCGGATCTGGATATCCGAGAACGCCCATGTGGTGCGCGGCGCCAACGGCGAATTCATCTGTTATGAAGGGACGGTGCAGGACATTTCCGAGCGCAAGCATTACCAGCAGCAGCTGGAGCGCCAGGCCAACCATGACCTGCTGACGGGGTTGCCCAACCGCATCCTGCTCAATGACCGCATCGATCAGGGGCTGGCCCGTGCGGCGCGACTGGGCTACTACCTGACGCTGGTATTCATCGACCTGGACAATTTCAAGTTCATCAATGACGGTCTTGGTCACGTCGCCGGGGACGAGTTGCTCAAGAGCATTGCCAGGCGTCTGTCCGGGTGCCTGCGGAGTTCCGATACGGTGGCGCGCGTTGGCGGTGACGAGTTCGTCCTGGTGCTCAGCGACCACTATCGCGTCAGCACGGTGATTTCGCTGCTCGAACGCGTGCTGAACGAGATTCGTCGCCCGGTCACGCTTGCCGGTCGCGAGTTCCAGATCGGTGCCAGCCTGGGCGTGGCGATGTTCCCGGATGACGGCGAGGATGCGCAAACGCTGCTCAAGCACGCCGATATCGCCATGTATGCGGCGAAGAAGCGTGGCCGTAACACGTTCCAGTTCTTCATTCATGACCTTAATCGGGTCGCGGATGAGCGCTTGAATCTGGAGGCGGCGATGCGCATCGCACTGGAGCGAGACGAATTCTCCGTGCACTACCAGCCGAAGGTGGATGCCTCGTGCCGCATCGTTGGCGTCGAGGCGCTGGCACGCTGGACCCACCACGAGCTGGGTGTGATCGGCCCCGATCGCTTCATCGCCGTGGCCGAAGAGAGCGGGCTGATCATGCCGCTGACCCTGGCCATACTGCGCCAGGCCTTCAATGCCGCGCGGGCCTGGAACGAGGGGCGCGCAGTACCCTTGCTGATCGCGGTGAACCTGTCGCCGCTGCTGTTTCTCGGTGACGACGTGGTGGAGCGGGTTGCCGCGGTGCTCGACGACGCGGGGCTACCGGCAAGCCAGGTCGAGCTGGAGATCACCGAGACCGTTTTTCTCGGCGACGGCACACGTGCGGTCTCGATACTCGCCGAGTTCAAGGCGCTCGGCTTTCGTCTGGCCATGGACGATTTCGGTACCGGCTATTCGTCGCTCAGCTACCTGCGGCGTTTTCCGCTGGACATCATCAAGATCGATCGCTCGCTGGTCACCGGGCTTGAGCAGGAGGAAGAAGTGGCAATGATCGCCCGTGCTGCCATTTCGCTGGGCAAGAGCCTGCACAAGACGGTGGTGGCAGAGGGTGTGGAGAACCTGCCGCAGTTCGACTACCTGCGTCGTTACGGCTGCGACGAGTTCCAGGGCTACCTGCTGTCGCGCCCGCTGCCGGCCGAGCAGCTGACCGCCCTGCTCGAGGGCGGCGGAACCATCGAGCTGTGAGCGCGCGGCTGTCAGTCCGACTCGCCGGGAATGGCACCATCGCGCCATAGCTGCACCAGTTCCTGCGGCGCGCGATCCTCGGGGATCTGCAGAACAAGCTCGGCGTCGGCATCTTCGCGGCGGTAGTGCAGTTCGACCCGAAAGAAGCGCTGATCACCAGCGCCAACCGTCTTGCTGGCTATCGGCAGGCAGCGCTCCAGTACCGCACAGAGCGCCTGGCGCTGTGCGGCATCACAGCCGGTAAAGGCGATCTGGCGCGGTCGGGCGAGCCCTGGGCCGGCGACCAGGCCTCCTTCACGGCTCAAGCGCAGTGAGGTATCGGGTCCCAGCGGCGGCATCTTCATCTCGTCTCCTCACTGTTGCAGCACACCGACCTCGAACCAGGCCTGCTGCAGCGCGTCGACCTGCCTGGATTGCCGGCCGAACGAGCGGGCGGCGTGGCTCAGCGTTGCATTGGCGAACGTCACGAAGTCGGCATCGTTCGGCAATTGCTTGTCGCAGATGGTGTCATACCAGATGCGTCCGGCCTGTTCCCAGGCGTATCCGCCAAGCGCAGTGGCGGCCAGGTAGAAGGCGCGGTTGGGAATGCCCGAGTTCAGATGCACGCCACCGTTGTCCTGGCGGGTTTCAATGTAGTCGCGCATATGTGCCGGTTGCGGATCGCGGCCGAGCAGCGGGTCGTCATAGGTCGTGCCGGGATTGGCCATCGAGCGCAGCGCCACGCCGTTGACCTTGTCGGTCAAGAGTTCGGCGCCGACCAGCCAGTCGGCTTTGGCTGCCGTCTGGCCGAGCGCATGCTGTTTGGTCAGTACGCCGAACACATCCGACACCGATTCGTTGAGCGCCCCCGACTGGTTGAAGTAGACCAGCGCCGCTTCGCTCTCGATCAGACCGTGGGCCAGCTCGTGAGCGACCACATCCAGCGAACGGGTGAAACGCTGGAACAGTTCGCCATCGCCATCGCCGAAGACCATCTGCTCGCCGTTCCAGAAGGCGTTCTCATAGCCCTGGCCGTAATGCACGCTGCCGATCAGCGGCATGCCCAGGTCATCGATCGAGTCACGCTGGTACACCTGCCAGAAGAATGCATAGGTCTGGCCAAGCGCCGCATAGGCCTCGTCCACGGCGGGGTCGCCGGTCGTCGGCTGGCCTTCACGACGCCGCAGTGTGCCGGGGAGCCGCATCTGCTGCTCGGCATCGTGGATGCGGCGTTGCGGATGGCCGGGCGTGCGTAGCTCGCCCAGCTCGGCGATGGCGGTGGGACGAGGCGGCCCGGGGTTGGGCAGCAGGCTCAGCACATGACCGAGCGTTTCGCGGGCACAGCCGCGCAGATAGGGCGAACCGTGCTCGATGATGCGATCGAGGATGTAGGGCGGAATGAACGAGCGGATCTGCACCGGCGGAACTCCTGGCTGACGCGGCTAAGCACAGCATAGCTTCGGCCCGTGCGCCCGGCTCGACCGTCGATCACGCGGTCGTAGCGACATGCCGCGGCGATCAGGCTGCACCCTTGGCGCGATCTGCTGTCACTTGTGCTGGATCCCGTAATCGCCGTCACAGACGACGCGGGCGGTCATCTGACGAGGAGTTGCCCATGTTCGGATTGGAAGCGCTCGAGCTGGCGCGTGTTCAGTTCGCTTTCACCATCACCTTTCACATCATCTTTCCCGCGATCACCATCGGGCTTGCCAGCTATCTCGCGGTGCTCGAGGGCCTCTGGCTGAAGACCAAGCAGGAGGTCTACCGCGACCTCTACCACTTCTGGCTGAAGATCTTCGCCGTTAACTTCGGCATGGGCGTGGTTTCCGGCATCGTCATGGCCTACCAGTTCGGCACCAACTGGAGCGCTTACTCGGAGTTCGCCGGCAGCGTGACCGGGCCGCTGCTGACCTATGAGGTGCTGACGGCGTTCTTCCTCGAAGCAGGCTTCCTGGGCGTGATGCTGTTCGGCTGGAACCGCGTCGGCCCGCTGCTGCACTTCTTCTCCACCGTCATGGTCGCGGTCGGCACTTTGATTTCGACCTTCTGGATCCTTGCCTCCAACAGCTGGATGCATACCCCGCAGGGGCACGAAATCATCGATGGCGTGGTGGTGCCGGTGGACTGGCTGGCCATCATCTTCAACCCGTCGTTCCCGTATCGTCTTGCGCACATGGCCGTCGCCGCCTTTCTCGCCACGGCGTTCATCGTCGGTGCTTCGGCGGCCTGGCACCTGCTGCGCGGCAATGACAACCCGGCGATCCGCAAGATGCTTTCGATGGCGATGTGGATGGCGCTGCTGGTGGCCCCGGTGCAGGCGGTGATCGGCGACTTCCATGGCTTGAATACCCTCGAATACCAGCCGGCGAAGATCGCCGCGATGGAAGGGCATTGGGACAATTCCGAAGGTGGGCCGACGCCGCTGCTGCTGTTCGGCTGGCCGGACATGGACGCCGAAGAAACCCGCTACAAGATCGAGATTCCCTATCTCGCCAGCCTGATCCTCAATCACAGCCTGAGCGAGCCGATCCCGGCGCTGAAGGACTTCGCGCCCGAGGATCGGCCGAACTCGACCATCGTGTTCTGGACGTTCCGCATCATGGTCGCGCTGGGGCTGCTGATGATCGTCACCGGCATCTGGAGTCTGTTGCTGCGTCGCGGTGACCGGCTCTACCGCTCGCGAGCGTTCCTGCGGATGGCGCTGTTGATGGGGCCGTCCGGGCTGATCGCCATTCTCGCCGGCTGGTACACCACCGAGATCGGCCGCCAGCCCTGGGTGATCTACGGCGTGATGCGCACCGCGGACGCCGTATCCAACCATGGCGCCGGGCAGCTGGGGCTTACCCTGGCGATGTTCGTGGTCGTCTATTTCGCGGTGTTCGGTGTGGGCATGGTGTATGTCCTGCGGCTGGTGAAGAAAGGGCCGGTGATCAGCGAAGGGCGCGAGAAAGGTGCCGGCGGGCCGGGCGAGGCGCGCACGCCGATGCGTCCGCTGTCCGCCGCGGACGAGGCGATCAACCATGAACAGGGTGATCAACTGGGCGAGAGGAACTGAGCCATGGGTATCGATCTTTCATTGATCTGGGCAGTGATCATCATCTTCGGGATCATGATGTACGTGGTGATGGACGGCTTCGATCTCGGCGTCGGCATCCTCTTTCCGTTCGTGCGGGACAGCTCCGAGCGTGACGTGATGATGAACACCGTTGCGCCGATCTGGGACGGCAACGAGACCTGGCTGGTACTCGGCGGCGCAGGGCTGTTCGCCGCCTTTCCACTGGCCTATTCGGTGGTGCTGTCAGCGCTCTACCTGCCGATCATCTTCATGCTGATGGGGCTGATCTTCCGCGGCGTGGCCTTCGAGTTCCGCTTCAAGGTCACGCGCGAGCGCCAACACATCTGGGACCGGGCGTTCATCGGTGGGTCACTGGCGGCGACCTTCTTTCAGGGCGTCGTGCTGGGTGCGTTCATCAGCGGCCTGCCGGTGGAGGGGCGCGCCTATGCCGGTGGCGCGCTCGATTGGCTGACGCCGTTCTCGCTGTTCTGCGGTCTGGCGCTGATCGTCGCCTATGCGCTGCTCGGCTGCACCTGGCTGATGATGCGCACGGCCGGTGATCTGCAGAGACGCATGCATGACATCGGTATTCCACTGGTTTGGGCGGTGCTGGCCGTGACCGGCATTGTCAGCCTGTGGACGCCGCTGACCCATCCCGACATCGCCGAGCGCTGGTTCAGCATGCCCAATCTGCTGATCTTCATGCCGGTGCCGATTCTGGTGCTGCTGTGCGCTTTCGGGCTGTTGCGTTCGATCCAGCGCTATGCCAACTACACGCCGTTCCTGCTCACGCTGGCCTTGATCTTCCTCGGGTACAGCGGGCTGGGCATCAGCCTGTGGCCGAACATCATCCCCCCTTCGGTGAGTATCTGGGAGGCCGCCGCGCCTGCCGAAAGCCAGGGATTCACGCTGGTCGGCGCGCTGCTGATCCTGCCGTTGATCCTGATGTACACGGCCTGGAGCTACTACGTGTTTCGCGGCAAGGTCAGCGCCGAGGACGGGTATCACTGATGGCCCGTCGCTCGGAGGAGTCGCCGCGCGCCGGCGAGCAGAAGCCGCTGTGGCAGCGCATGGCCTGGCTGGTGGCGATCTGGAGCGCCAGTGTGCTGGCGCTTGGGGTGGTCGCGTGGTTGCTGCGGCTGGCGATGAGTGCAGCGGGGCTGGCGACGCCCTGAGCTGCGCCACGCTGGGGCAGCTCCCGCCGCGCATGGCGCGCTATAGGGCGCGACTTGGCAGCATGAGGGCAGTGGACGCGCTTAGATGGCTGTCATATCTACTTCATCGGCTGGCTGTAGCGTGGCTGGCATGAACCTTGATGGTTCATCCGGCAACCGCCCAGACAATGCAGACGATCAGGAGTCTACCGATGGACGATTATCAGGACGAGCTACTGGAATGGCATGCGGCCGAACAGGACCATCCCGATTCTGCCGAGGATGCCGTCGAGCTCTGAGGGCTCGCCCGAAACGCGTGTGTGCCGGTCAGCCGCCCCGACGCTGGGTGCGACGATAGTCACCGGGTGTCTGTCCGCTCCAGCGCTTGAAGGCGCGTTGAAACGCCTCCGCGGACGAGAAGCCGAGCAGCCAGGCGATCTCGCCGAAGGCCGATTCGGTATCGCGTATGTATGCCATCGCCAGGTCGCGCCGGGTGTCGTTGAGAATGGCGCGGTAGCTGCTGCCTTCATCGGCCAGCTTGCGACGCAGCGTCCAGGCCGGCATCTGCAGGCGTGCCGCGATCTGCTGCAGGTCCGGCTCCTGACCCTTGAGCATGGGCCCGAGAATCTGCGTGACGCGCTCGCGCAGGCTGCGGGTGCGGGTGCGCCGCTCCAGCTCGATCTCGCACAGTTCCAGCAGATGCCGCCAGGTGCCGGGACAGTGTTCTGGGTTGCGCAGGGCCAGCGTGCGCTGATCCAGCTGCAGCTGGTTGGCCTCGGCGCCGAATGTCACCGGGCGGCCGAATAGCGCTTCGTAGCGGGAGGCGTAATCCGGCGCATCGAATTCGATATGGATCGCCGTCGGCAGCAGCGGTTGGCCGCATAGCCGCTGCAGCTGGGTGACCCAGCTGGCGAGCACGGTATCGACGACGAACCGGTTGTAGGCGTTGTACGGGCTGATCGAGTAGAAGCGCAGCCAGGCGCCGGTGGCGTCCTCGTGGAAGCTCGAGCTGCCACGATAGTTGGATGCGTACAGCGGTTCGTAGCGGATCAGCGCGCGCGCCGCTTCACGTACGGTTGGCGCTTGCGCGGCGGTCAGGCCGGCAAGCCCGAGGTGGCTGGGCTTGCGCAGACGGCCCATCTCCAAACCTAGCGCGGGGTCGCCCGCCAACTGGATGGCGGCATGACCCAGGCGCATGTAGCGCGGAATCGACAGCCGTGCATGGGGTTCGGCCAGGCGCTCGGCGTCTAGCCCATAGGGGAGCAGCAGGGGTTGCGGGTCGTGGCCATGCAGCTGCAATGCTTCGCTCAGGCTGTGCAGGAAGCCGACCGACAGGTCGCCCAGGCGTATGCGCTGCACTGTCATCGGCCGCTGTCGAGCCAGAGATTCTTGACCTGCACCGGCACGCCATGTCCCGGCGGCGCCGGGCGACGCGGCGAACCGAGCAGGTTCCAGGGCACGGCGAGTGTATGCACGGCCATCTGCGGCCGGTCATCGAACCCGTTGTCCAGCGCACCCTGGCAAGCGGAGTGCGGATCCGCCAGGGCGCCGGGTAACGCGAGCAGCCTCGCTTCGGCAGGTGGGCGGTGCAGGTAGGCATCGCACCCGAGCATTACCGCCATCGGACCTGCTGGCGTGGCGATCGGGCGCCTGGGTTCAGGTATCGGGGCGACGCTGTAGCGGCGTTCGTAGCGACTGAGTGCATGTTTGTACTGCAGCGTTCCGAGGGGCTTGCCGCGGCCGTCGAATGTCAGGCTAACCTGGCGTAGCGGGCCATCGCCGATCCTCAGACGATCATTTTCCAGATAGGGCTCTGGCAGCACGATCGAGCCCGCCACCAGCGTGATGCCGAATTCCCGGGCAAGGCCGCCGAAGATTGCCTGGTAATCCTCGGCCATCTGCCGCGCCTTCAAACGCAGTACGGCGCCGGTACGGCGGTCGTCACCCTGATTGCCGGTCAGTGCGCGCAGATAGCTGCCCGGGTTGCTCAGTGCCATCCACTGCATCGCATCGCGCAGCGTGCGGGCTTGCTGCACTTCCGGCTTCTCTCCCAGAGCGAACAAGCCGGTGCCGACATGCTCCGGCAGCACGACGATGGTTCGTTCGCTCAGCATTCCGGCTTCGGCAGCCTGGCGGAGATACGTCCTGAACTTCAGTTGCAGCCGTTCGCGGCTCTGATAGTCGGCCGGTTGCAGGCGCGTTTCGATGCCCAGCAGGTTGCCCCCGGTACCCGCTTGACCCTGGCTTTCGATGGGCAGGGTGCGCAGATCGGAGAGCAGCGGGCCGCTGCGTCGGTCATGGGTCCAGTCGAGGTAGACCGCGAGCGAGACGCCGACGAGGATCAGCAGCAGGGCCAGTTTGAGCGAGAGACGCATGAGCAGGCGATGAGGATGAGCAGGGATGGACGGCGTCAGCCTAGATAAAGGTGCTGCGGTTGCCAAGCGTTTTGCGCTGAATGATCAGAAAGTTGTCACTTATGATCATTGAGCGTGGCGTATGGGCTGTTTATCGTCGCTGCATATCCGACCGCAGCCCCAAGAGGCTCGGCACCGACAATGATGAGGACACACCGATGACCGCCTTCCCGCATCTGCTGGCTCCGCTCGATCTGGGCTTCACCACGCTGCGCAATCGCACCCTGATGGGCTCCATGCACACCGGCCTGGAGGAGATGCCCAACGGTTTCGAACGCATGGCGGCGTTCTTCGCCGAGCGCGCCCGTGGCGGCGTCGGCCTGATCGTCACCGGTGGGGTAGGTCCCAACGAGGAAGGTTCGGTGCGCGCCGGTGCGGCCAAGCTGTCGACACCGGAAGAGGCCGAAGAGCATAAGATCGTCACCCAGGCCGTGCACGAGGCTGGCGGCAAGATCTGTATGCAGATCCTGCATGCCGGTCGCTATGCCTACAGCCCACAGTTGGTGGCGCCGAGTGCGATCCAGGCGCCGATCAACCCGTTCACCCCGCGCGAGCTGGACGAGGAGGGCATCGAGAAGCAGATCCGCGATTTCGTCAATTGCGCGAGTCTCGCCCAAAGTGCCGGCTACGACGGCGTCGAGATCATGGGGTCGGAAGGCTACTTCATCAACCAGTTCCTGGTCGCGCACACCAATCACCGTACCGACCGCTGGGGCGGCAGCTACGAGAACCGCATGCGCCTGCCAGTGGAGATCGTGCGTCGAGTGCGCGAGGCGGTCGGGCCGAACTTCATCATCATCTATCGCCTGTCGATGCTCGATCTGATCGAGGGCGGCAGTGTCTGGGAAGAAGTGGTGCAGCTGGCCAAGGCCATCGAGCAGGCCGGCGCCACACTGATCAACACCGGCATCGGCTGGCACGAAGCGCGCATTCCGACCATCGCCACCAAGGTCCCACGCGCCGCCTTCACCAAGGTCACTGCCAAGCTGCGCGGCGAGGTTGGCGTTCCGCTGGTCACCACCAACCGCATCAATACGCCGGAAGTGGCCGAGCAGGTGCTGGCCGAGGGCGACGCCGACATGGTCTCCATGGCGCGACCGTTCCTTGCCGACCCTGAGTTCGTCAACAAGGCCGCTGCGGGCCACAGCGAGCGGATCAATACCTGCATTGGCTGCAACCAGGCCTGCCTGGACCATACCTTCAGCGGCAAGCTGACCACCTGCCTGGTAAACCCGCGTGCCTGCTATGAAACCGAGCTCAACTACATCCCCACTACGACGGTGAAAAAGGTCGCGGTGGTCGGCGCCGGCCCGGCGGGCCTCGCCGCAGCGACCGTTGCAGCGGAGCGCGGGCACCAGGTGACGCTCTTCGACGCTGCCGGTGAAATCGGTGGCCAGTTCAACGTGGCCAAGCGCGTACCGGGCAAGGAAGAGTTCTACGAGACCCTGCGCTATTTCCAGAACCGCCTGGAGGAAACTGGGGTCGAGGTGCGCCTGAACACTCGCGCAACGGCCGAGACGCTGCTGGCGGGCGGTTTCGACGAGATCATCCTGGCCACCGGTATCGTGCCGCGCACGCCGGAGATCCCCGGAATCGACCATCCGAAGGTGATCGGCTATCTCGATGCGATCCTCGAACGCAAGCCGGTCGGTCAGCGCGTGGCGGTGATCGGTGCCGGTGGCATCGGCTTCGATGTGTCGGAGTACATCACCCACGACGGTCAATCCACCAGTCTGGATCGCGAAGCGTTCTGGAAGGAGTGGGGCATCGATCTCGGCCTATCGGCACGTGGCGGCATCGCCGGCATCCAGCCAGCTCCGCATGCACCCAAGCGGCAGGTCTACCTGCTGCAGCGCAAGAAATCCAAGGTTGGTAACGGCCTGGGCAAGACCACCGGCTGGATTCACCGTACCGGCCTGAAGAACAAGCACGTGCAGATGCTCAATTCGGTCGAGTATCTGCAGATCGACGATGCCGGGTTGCACATCCGGGTTGGCGAGGGCGAACCGCAGGTGCTGGCGGTGGATACGGTCATTCTTTGCGCCGGCCAGGAGCCGCTACGCGAGCTTCAGCAGGGGCTGGAAGCGGCTGGCGCCCGGGTGCACCTGATCGGCGGCGCCGACGTGGCAGCCGAACTGGATGCCAAGCGCGCCATCAACCAGGGTTGCCGTCTGGCAGCCGCACTCTGAACCAGCTAGGCCTGACCACTTCACGGGGGAGCACGGGTATGGAGAACAAGCTGCTGCAGCCACGAGCTGCCGAATGCCTGCAGGCCTGGCACACGATGATCGCCCAGCGCGATCTGAGCCGGTTGCCGGAACTGCTGCACACGCAGGCGGTGTTTCGCTCGCCGATGGCGTACAAGCCCTACGAGGGCGCGGCGGCGGTCAATCTGATTCTCAACACCGTGCTGCAGGTATTCGAGGACTTTCGCTATCACCGTGAACTGGTCAGCGCCGAAGGCAGCGACGTCGTGCTCGAGTTCAGTGCCAGGGTAGGGGATCGTGAGCTCAAGGGAATCGACCATGATCCGCTTCGACGAGGCGGGCAAGATCGTCGAGTTCGAGGTCATGATCAGGCCGATCAGCGGCCTGCAAGCGCTGGGCGAGGAAATGAAGCGCCGCCTTGCGGCCTACCGCGTCGGGTGATTTAGCTAAGCCCATCGCAAATCCGCGGACGTCGCGCTCTACGGCGGCCAATGCGCAGAATGGCTGCCAACCCAGTCACATTGCCTGCGCGTGCATTTCCCCTAAACTGGCGAAACCTACGGAACGACCGCAACGGATCGCCGCGCGTTCCGCCAATCGCCGGCTCGCCGTTGCGAGCGATAAAGGAAGCCGAGCATGCAGAACAAACCGCAGATGGTCGAAGCCGTGCTGTTCTTCAATGAAGGCGCCATCTGCAAGGAAATGCTGTATCCCGAATTCGAGGCAGTGCTGGACGGAGTGGTCGCGCTCCCCGAGTTCGCCGATCGCCAGATGCGCGCGGTCTACGTCATGATCAACCCGCGGTTGCAGGTTCGTGCCGCGGTGTTTTTCTGCCTCGACTTCAATGACGATGGTTCCGCCGACTCTGGCTGGAACATTCCATTGCGGCAGCTCGCCGAGCGTACCGGCAGGGGGCCGGACATGGGGGCGGGGCCGATTCGCCTGGCCTGCCGCAGCCAGTGCCCGGTGTCCTGGCACCAGATGCACATGTGGGACCCCAAGGTAACCGCCGAGCGCAATGATCTCGCCGTGTTGCGCGAGACCATCAAGCGCAACCAGCTTGGCCTCCTGGTTGATGATGATGCGCCCCAGGCAGTGCCTGCCGAGCGTTTGCAGATGGTCGCCGAGGACACCTGGTATGCCGCCGAGGCGGCAAAGGAAGCGGCGACCCGGCGCTCCGAAGCTCATGAGCGGGAGCAGCGGCAGAAGGCCGCGCTGCTGATCAAGCAGCAGCGTCAGCGTATCGCCAATCTGGAACGTTTGCGCGAAGAGGAAACGCTCAAGGCGAGCGCTGCGGCGGAGAAGGAGCGCAAGCTGCTGCAGGATGAAATCCGCTCGTTGCAGCAGCAACTTCAGCAGCAGACCGATATCAATGCCAACCTGCATGCTCAACTGACTGCACAAGGCGAAAGTTACCAGAAAGCGCGTGAGGAGATGAGCAAGCAACTTCGCACGCTGGAGGCGAACGGGCGCGTCGAGGTCAGTGCCGCTCGCGAGCAGTTCGAGCATGAGGTCCAGGCGCGCATCGCCGCGGCTATCGCCGAGTACAAGGAGCAGGTCGCGATCCGCGATGTCGAACTGGCTTACCGCAACGAGCTGGACGCGCAGCTCGAAGACGAGATTCAGCGGCTCAAAGGTGAATGTGAGGAGCTGCGGCTAAGCGGCGATCGCGTACTGGAGGAGCTGTCGCGTCAGGGCGTGGTATTCATGGCCTATCACCCTGGAGCGGGCCACCTGACTATCGCCTTGCAGGACTTGGCTCGATACCGCGCTAACCCCATGGCTTATGCCGCAGCCAAGTGCTTCGTTTCCGAAGAACAGTACCGCCAGTGGCTGGATCATTATCAGAAGCCGGCCTGTGTAGCGACGCTTGCGAGCGGTGAGCGCTGTGCCATGCCGCTGGACAAGATCGATTCGCCGAGCCGTTTCGTGATCGGTGAATCCAACTGCTGTGCCCGTCACCGGAAGGAGGACCGGCAGCGCACCGGTAGCTGAGCCACTTGTCTGGTCCGATTTCACCCGAGCTGGATGCACCGCTGAGTTTGCAGCCGCTGTCGTTGGACTGGCTGCAGGCCGCCGGCGTGGAGGCCGTGGTGCTGCGGCTCGATCTGGTGGATGCCGAGCTGTCGGGTAACAAGTGGTTCAAGCTCGTCAAGCATCTGGAGGCTGCTCAACGCAGTGGAGCGGGCGGCCTGATCAGCCTTGGCGGAGCTCATTCCAACCATCTTCATGCGCTGGCGGCTGCCGGTCGTCGCTTCGGCCTCGAGACGGTCGGGTTGCTGCGCGGACATGCACAGGACACGCCTACCGTCGTCGATCTGCAGACGTTCGGCATGCGTCTGCACTGGCTGGGCTATGGCGGTTATCGGGCGCGCAATCTCCCCGACTTCTGGCACCACTGGCAGGAGCACTATCCCGGTTACTACTGCGTTCCCGAAGGTGGTGGCGGCTTGCTCGGTGCGCTGGGCTGCGTGGATCTGGTCGGGCGGTTGCGTTCGGCACTGGACCAAGTGGGTTGGCACGATTACGACGCGGTCTGGCTCGCCGCCGGCACCGGCACGACGCTGGCCGGGATCGCCATCGGCGAGGCGGGACGGCACCGGGTATTCGGCGCGCTGGCCGGTCCGCCCTCACATGCGGTCGACAGCCGTGTCGCCACGTTGCTGACAGAGGCCGGCGCAACAGAGGCCGACTATCACCTTCTGGATGCGAGCCGCGGCGGTTTCGCTCGGTTCGACAGGGAGCTCGCCGGTTTCATTCAGCTGACCGAGCGTGACTCGGGTATCCCTCTGGATCCCATCTACACTGCAAAGGCGATGATGGCATTGCGCCTTTATGTCGAGCGCGGGTATTTTCCATCGGGCACACGCCTGGTGTTCGTTCACACCGGCGGTTTGCAGGGCTGCCGCGCTGCCCAGGCGCAGCTGGAACGGCTGTTGGATGGATAGAGCTTTGGATTTGTCAGGATGAACAAACCGCTACACCCCGATCAGCTGCGTAATCTGGTTCCGCTGAATGAGTTGTCCACCCGTCAGCTATGGGACCTGCGTGCCCGTCTGCAGCCTGCGGTCCTGTCCGCTGGGCAGGTATTCGAGCGAGGGCAGGGCTCGACACGCGATTATCTGCTGACGGGGCGGTTGCTGCTGGTCGATTGCGATGGCCTGGAGTCGCTCCTGCTCGAAGGCAGCCCGGAGGCGTCGCATAGCCTTTCGCCAAACCTGCTGCGCGAGGTGCGCGCGGTGGATGACTGTCTGATGCTGTCGATCGACAGCCATGAACTGGACCGTCTGCTGTCCTGGCGTCAGGCCCTGCAGGATGTGCTGTTGGAGCTGTCTTCGGATGACGAGGTGGGCGACTGGCTCGAGCGGCTGCTGGACAACCCGTTGTTCGCTCAGGTCCCGCCGGCGAACATCCGCAGCATGCTGAGCCGACTGGTGAGCATTGACGTCGCGGCGGGCCAGACCCTGCTGAACGAAGGTGATGTCGGCGACTGCTGTTATTTCCTCAAGAGCGGTCATGCCCAGGTACTGAAAAACACCGACAGTGGCCAGCAGCTGCTCGCCGAGCTGGAGCCCGGCGCCTGCTTCGGCGAAGAGGCGCTGCTGGAGGAGCGGGCA
Source organism: Pseudomonas sp. LM13 (assembly GCF_041381355.1). Taxonomy (NCBI): domain Bacteria; kingdom Pseudomonadati; phylum Pseudomonadota; class Gammaproteobacteria; order Pseudomonadales; family Pseudomonadaceae; genus Pseudomonas; species Pseudomonas sp. LM13. The sequence continues at coordinate 1,938 of NZ_JACBXH010000048.1, read as the reverse complement.
CGTAATGCCAGTGTCGTGATGATCGAGGATGGCTGCGTGCTGCGCCTCGACCGGTCCGACTTCATCGAGTTGCTCAAGGCGCCGGTCGTGGCTGAGGTCGAACTGGAGCGGGTGGCCGATTTGTTAGGTTGCGGCGCCCAATGGCTGGACGTGCGGCCGCTGGATGACTACGAGCGGGGGCATGCCATGCAGGCGCTGCATATGCCCTTGCATTTGTTGCGCCTGAAGACCCGTCTTCTCGACCCGCGACGCACCTACCTGTGCTATTGCGAAAGCGGCAAGCGCAGCGCCAACGCCGTATTTCTGCTGACCCAGCTCGGCTTTACCGCCTATGCATTGCGGGGCGGGCTCGATGCGCTCGATGCCGAAGATCGCGATGCGCTGCTCTGGGAGTGCGGTACCGGTTACCTGGCGCGGTCCGATGGTCGCATCGAGCGCAGCCTCTGATCCATCAGGCTGCGCCTCGGCGCAGCACCGTATGGCGACGAATCTCCCGGCGAGCGCTGCGCGCCAGTCGCACGCTGAGCAGCAGCGCGGCGCAACTCAAGCCGGCGATCAGACCCTGCCATAGTCCGCTCGGCCCGCTCGCCGGGCCAAGGTGATCGGTCAGCCCCAGCAGATATCCGACCGGCAATCCGATGCCCCAATAGGCGAACAGCGTGTAGACCATGGTCATGCGGGTGTCCTGATAGCCGCGCAATGCGCCAGCCGCGGTGACTTGCACCACATCCGAGAACTGGAACAGTGCCGCATAGAAGAACAGGCCGGCGGCGACTGCGATCACCGCCGGGTCCGGAGTATAGATTCGTGCGATCTGCTCGCTGAACAGCAGCATGGCGCTGGCCGAGAAGCAGGCATAGACCAGCGCCGCGGCGATCCCTACACCGGCGACGAAACGGGCGTCCCGCGGGGCGCTGCGACCCAGCTCCTGCCCGATGCGCACGGTTACCGCCATGCCCAGCGACAGCGGGATCATGAAGATCAGCGAGGTGAAATTCAGTGCGATCTGGTGCCCGGCAACCACCGTCGCACCGAGCGCGCCGATCAACAGCGCGATCACCGAGAAGATGCTCGCCTCGGCGAACACGGCGATGCCGATGGGGACGCCGACCGACAGCAGCCGACTGAGAATCGGCCAGCGCGGCCCTTCGAAGTGGGCGAACAGCTGGCTCGCCTGGTAGGCCGGCGCGCGCTTCACCCACAGGCTCATCGCCGTCAGCATGAACAGCATCACCAGCGCCGTGGAGACGCCGCAGCCGACGCCGCCCAGTGCCGGCATGCCGAGCTTGCCGTAGATGAAGACGTAATTCAGCGGGATGTTCAGCAGCAGGCCGAGGATGCCGATGACCATGCTCGGCCTTGGGTGACCCAGGCCATCGCTGAAGCAACGCAGCACCTGATACAGCGCGACGGCCGGGAAACCGCAGGCGACGGCGCGCAGGTAGGCCATGGTCGGGTCGATCAGCGCGGGTTCGACACGCATCAAGTGCAGCACCGGCTGGGCGTTCCACATCAGCAGCGCACTGATGATGCCGATACCCACGCCCATCCACAGGGCCTGGCGCACCAGCGGGCCGATTTCGGCATGCTGACCGGCGCCGAAGCGCTGGGCAACGTTGGGCGTGGTGGCCAGGGTGATGCCGCTGACCAGCAGGTAGACCGGCACCCAGATCGAGTTGCCCAGCGCGACGGCAGCGAGATCATGCGGGCTGACACGGCCCGCCATCACGGTATCGACGAAACCCATGGCGGTACTGGCCAGCTGGGCAATCATCATGGGTAGGGCGAGGGCGAAGAGGGTGCGCAGTTCTAGGCGGACCCGTCTGAGACGCAGCTCAGTGGGCATTGCGAGGCGTTCCGGTTGTATACAAGAAACGCGCTAGTCTACGCCGGGTCTCCGTACTCAGGAAGGCGGCAAAGCAGTGGCGGGCCGTCTAG
>NZ_JACBXH010000047.1:0-29914 GCF_041381355.1 Pseudomonas sp. LM13 | reverse complement strand
CTGTGGCGGGTTCTTTTCGATACCAGGCTCGCTCAGCCCTCAACCTTCGGCGTCGCCCGTCCCGGCTGCGGTGGCGAGGCAAACAGGCGCTTGAGCTTCATCGCCGGCGCTTCGATCAGGTGCCAGGACAGCGCGGCGAGGATCAGCGTCGGCACGAAGGCGATCAGCGTCAGGCCGAGCACGCCGACCTGCGGGCCGAACAGGTAGACGGTGAGCTGCTGGAACGGGAAGGCGTAGATATACAGGCCGTAGGAGAAGTCACCGTACTTGCCGAAACGCGACACCCAGGGCAGCGGCGCGTAGGCCAGGTAGAGCACCAGGTACGGCAGCGCGACGAAGTACACCAGCGGGCCGATGTCGGTGCGGAAGGTCGCCACCAGCGCGGCGAACAGCAGCGCCGCGATCCAGCCGCGCCAGGGAATGTCGTCGCGATAGAGGAACAGTGCCGAGCCGCTGTAATACAGCAGACCGAGCTTGAAGATGTTCTTGATGAAGTAGGACTCGATACCCAGCTTGCCCAGCAGCCAGAAGTGCCCGACCGCCAGCACGGCGATCGGCAGGAAGATCAGGCGGCGCTTGAGAAAGCCGGTCAGGCCGAGAATCATCACGCCGATGTACATCAGCACTTCCAGCGGCAACGTCCACAGCGAACCGTTGACCACATCGGGATAGATGTTGCCGGTGAATACGCCAGGCAGTTCGTAGCGCGTCACCAGCAGGATGTTCTGCAGGTAGGTCCAGGTACCGTCGGCGGCCAGATAGCGACCGAGGCTGAACTGCGTGACCATCGGTCCAATGACGAAGACCGACAGCAGCACCGCGACGATCAGCGCCGGGAAGATGCGCAGTGCACGCTTGATCAGGAAGCTCTTCGGGCTGCTGCTGGCCAGCCAGGACGAGGCGATCAGGTAGCCGCTCATGACGAAGAAGATGCCGACGGCGATCGAGCCGCCCTTCTCATAGCCGGTCAGCAGCGTCAGTGGTTCGTCTTCGCGACGGCCGACCAGCGGGTAGCTGTGGGCGAACAGCACCAGAGCAGCGGCGAAGAAGCGCAGGAAATCGAAGTTGTTTTCCCGGGTGTGAAAGGAACCGGTGGGATGCATGGTCTGCTCCTGACTGTCGGCAGTGGCTGGAAGCTGGAGTGCACGGGAGTGCAATGCCGGTACTGCCGGATCGGTCGCCGGAGGCGCCCTGATCATCCTTTTGTTTGTTTGCCGGCCGGCTCCAATTCGGGAAGCGCGGAAACCACAGCGCTCGCCCGATCAGCCTCCTTTGTCCGGACCTGTAAGCAAATGTTCCCGAGGCAACCGACGGGCGGTAGCGGTTGCCATCGATCAGTTGGGCTGGCGCGCGGTCGACGAGCTGTTTACTGTATATATAAACAGTCCTTGCCCACGAACATGACCCTGCCCAATTCCACACCACGCGGCCGCGGTACGGCGGTGAACCCGGACAACCGCTTCGCGCCCACGCGCAGCGAGGCCTACGACGATGGCTGGGAACACGACGTCCCGCCGACCCGCGCCACCGAGGTGCGCCGCGAGATCGCCAAGTCGGTACTGACGCGCAACCAGTCGCCGGACGTCGGTTTCGATCGCTCGGTCAACCCTTACCGCGGTTGCGAACATGGCTGCATTTACTGCTTTGCGCGGCCATCGCACGCGTACTGGGATCTTTCGCCGGGCATCGATTTCGAGACCCGGCTGATCGCCAAGACCAACCTTGCCGAACGGCTGGAGGCCGAGCTGAGCAAGCCGGGCTACGTGCCGCAGCCCATCGCCCTGGGGGTGAACACCGATGCCTATCAGCCGCTGGAGCGCGAGCAGCGGCTGACGCGTCAGGCGCTGGAGATTCTGCTGCGCTTCAAGCACCCGGTGCACATCATCACCAAGGGCTCGCTGGTGCTGCGTGACCTGGATCTGCTGGTGCCGTTGGCCGAACAGCGGCTGGTGAGCGTGTCGGTCAGCCTGACCACGCTCGACGACGAGCTCAAACGCATCATGGAGCCGCGTGCGGCCTCGCCCTCGGCGCGCCTGCGGGTGTTGCGCACGTTGCACGACGCCGGTGTGCCGGTCAGCGTGATGTGCGCGCCGATGATTCCGATGATCAATGACATGGAGCTGGAGCGCATGCTCGCGGCGGCGCGTGATGCCGGCGCCCGTTCGGCTGGCTACGTGATGCTGCGCCTGCCCCATGAGGTCGCAACGTTATTCGATGAGTGGCTACAAGAACATTTTCCGCAGCGTGCCGCTCATGTCATGAGCCTGGTGCGCCAGTCACGCGGCGGCAAGGAGTACGACAGCCGCTTTGGCAGCCGCATGCGCGGCGAGGGCCAATTCGCCGAGCTGCTCGGCCAGCGCTTTCAGCTGGCTTGCCGACGTCTGGGCTACAACCGCCGCGAGCAGAACTTCGGCCTGGATTGCAGCCGCTTCGCGCCGCCAGGTCAGCAGATGAACTTGCTTTAAACGCCAGCTTTTAACCTTGACCGAACGCGCATAAGCAAGCAGCAGCGTTGTTTCGGTGGATTTTGGATAACCCGAATGTGCGAATACAGCGGCGCTGGGCTAGCCTGAATTGTCTGGCCGCCACGCTCGAAGACGGTGGCCGATCTGACTTCGGAGGAAATATCGCGATGCCTGGCAATTTGAAGCTGTACCACGCTCCTGGCTCTTTTTCGTCGCGCATTGTCTGGCTTCTGGAAGAGCTGGGCGCTGATTATGAGCTTCAGGTCGTAAGTGATCCGAACGTGGGCGATGGCGAAGCGGACCCCCGTAATCCTCACCCGCACGGCTTTACTCCGGCGCTGGAGCATGGCGGCCAGGTGATCAGCGAGACCGGAGCCGTTGCGCTGTATCTCACGGACCTATTTCCACAATCCAGGATTGGCGTGCCGGTCGGCGACCCCCTGCGGGCGCGCTATATAACCTGGCTGTTCTATCAGGTCGGGTTGACCGAACCGTTGATTTACATGAAGGGCAACCAGGCCTTGGAGCGAGATGCGGCCATGGCACGCCTTTACCAAGCGATGATGAGCCATATCGAGGAGGCTTTGGGTCACGGCCCGTACATTCTCGGCGAGCGCTTCACAGCAGTGGATATCCTCTATATGAGCCTATTCGAGCACGCCCGCCCGCTGCTGGGTGAAAGCGCAGTGATCGATGTTTATCTGAGCCGAGCGGACCGTCCCGCACGACGCCGCGCGAAAGCTAAAGCCGGCTGAAGTTGGCGCTATAGCCGCCGCGTTCCTGGGCCTGCCGACATGGAAGCCAGACGACGAACGCCGCCGATGTTTTGGCTGCGGCTACAGTTTTACAGCATCATTTTTCGCTAACGTAACTGGCCGCGATTTTCAAAGCACTGCGCCCTATTGCCACGGAACTATCCCCAGCAGGCAACGTACCAATCTGAGTCCAGCGGCGCCTCCATGCGCCGCATTCTTGGTGTTGGAGGCAACGTGGAGTGGATTGATCTGGTGCAATGGCCCGCCATGGTGGTCACGGTAATCGCTGCGTGGCTCATCGGCTCCCTGCAACCACGTCGACGTACCGTCGGCTTCTGGTGCTTCTTGTTGAGTAACGTTCTGTGGGTGGTATGGGGCTGGTACGCCGGTGCCTGGGCGCTGATTACGCTGCAGGTATGTCTGGCGCTGATGAACATTCGTGGCGTGAAGAAAAACGACCATCCCGATGACGTCAAGGCGGGGGCGAGCGCTATGTAAAATTGCCAGGTTGCAATCGCTGTCTATACTCCGTTCGTAAGCGTACTGATGGACTCCGACTGCGCATACAGAGCAAGGGCTGGCAACCAGGAATTGGGGGAGGCCAGATCCAAGCGTGGTCAAACCGCAGAAGCGAGCAAGCTCCTTTGTGCGGCCAGACAAGCGGTCGGCGGGATAACAAGAACCATAAGGGGAACCCGCAATGTCGCGACATCCACGAGTTTGGATGGGGATTGGGCTGTGGTCGTTATTCGGCCAGGCCCAGGCGGCCTGGGACGTGAATATGCGCTCCGGTGCCACAGAGGTCAGTCGTTCGGTTTTCGATCTGCACATGACCATCTTTTGGATCTGCGTGATCATCGGTGTGTTGGTGTTCGCGGTGATGTTCTGGTCGATGTTCGCTCACCGCCGCTCCAAGCGGCTGGAATCGGCGCATTTCCATGAGAACACCAAGGTCGAGGTGCTCTGGACGGTCATCCCGCTGCTGATCCTGGTCGGCATGGCGGTACCGGCGACCCGTACGCTGATTCACATCTACGACGCGTCCGAATCGGATGTCGATATCCAGATCACCGGCTACCAGTGGAAATGGCATTACAAGTACCTGGGCGAGGATGTCGAATTCTTCAGCAACCTCACCACGCCGCGCGATCAGATCAATAACCTTGCGCCCAAGGGCGAGCATTACTTGCTGGAAGTAGACGAGCCGCTGGTGATCCCGGTGGGCGCGAAGGTGCGCTTCCTGATCACCGCGGCGGACGTGATCCACTCCTGGTGGGTACCGGATCTGGCGGTGAAGAAGGACGCCATTCCCGGTTTCATCAATGAATCCTGGACCCGCGTCGAGCAGCCGGGCATCTACCGCGGCCAGTGCACCGAACTCTGCGGCAAGGACCACGGCTTCATGCCGGTGGTGGTGGAGGTCAAGTCGCAGGAGGACTACGCCGCCTGGCTCGGCGAGAAGAAGGCCGAGGCCGCCAAGCTGGCCGAGCTGACCAGCAAGGAATGGACCCTGGAAGAGCTCTCCGAGCGCGGCGAGAAGGTCTACCAGACCGCGTGCGCCTCCTGCCACCAGCCAACCGGCGAAGGCATCCCGCCGATGTTCCCGGCCCTCAAGGGCTCGCCCATCGCCACCGGCGACGTCGAGGCGCACATCAATATCGTCGTCAACGGCAAGCCGGGCACCGCCATGGCGGCGTTCGGCAAGCAGCTGTCGGAGGTCGATCTGGCTGCCGTCATCACCTACGAGCGCAACGCCTGGGGCAACGAGACAGGCGACATGGTCACGCCGAAAGACGTGCTCGACTTCAAACAGGCCGAAGAAGCCACCCAGTAAGAGGATCAGGTGATGAGTGCAGTGATCGACGACCATGGTCATGTCGGGCATGACCACCACCACGGGCCGGCGAAGGGGCTCTCGCGCTGGCTGCTGACCACCAATCACAAGGACATCGGCTCGATGTACCTGTGGTTCAGCTTCTGCGCCTTCCTGCTCGGCGGCTCGATGGCCATGGTGATCCGCGCCGAACTGTTCCAGCCGGGTCTGCAGATCGTGCAGCCGGAATTCTTCAACCAGATGACCACCATGCACGGCCTGATCATGGTGTTCGGCGCGGTAATGCCGGCCTTCGTCGGCCTGGCCAACTGGATGATCCCGCTGATGATCGGCGCACCGGACATGGCGCTGCCGCGGATGAACAACTTCAGTTTCTGGCTGCTGCCGGCGGCCTTCGGCCTGCTGGTCTCGACCCTGTTCATGGAAGGCGGCGGGCCGAACTTCGGCTGGACCTTCTATGCGCCACTATCGACGACCTACGCGCCGGAGTCGGTGACCTTCTTCATCTTCGCCATCCACCTGATGGGCATCAGCTCAATCATGGGTGCGATCAACGTGATCGCCACCATCCTCAACCTGCGCGCGCCAGGCATGACGCTGATGAAGATGCCGCTGTTCGTCTGGACCTGGCTGATCACCGCCTTCCTCCTGATCGCGGTGATGCCGGTGCTGGCGGGCGTGGTGACCATGATGCTGATGGACATCCACTTCGGCACCAGCTTCTTCAGCGCCGCCGGGGGTGGCGACCCGGTGCTGTTCCAGCACGTGTTCTGGTTTTTCGGCCACCCAGAGGTGTACATCATGATCCTGCCGGCCTTCGGCGCGGTCAGCTCGATCATCCCGGCGTTCAGCCGCAAGCCGCTGTTCGGCTACACCTCGATGGTCTACGCCACCGGGGCGATCGCCTTCCTCTCCTTCATCGTCTGGGCGCACCACATGTTCACCGTCGGCATCCCGCTGACCGGCGAGTTGTTCTTCATGTACGCCACCATGCTGATCGCCGTGCCGACCGGGGTGAAGGTGTTCAACTGGGTGTCGACGATGTGGCGCGGCTCGCTGACCTTCGAGGCGCCGATGCTGTTCGCCGTGGCCTTCGTCATCCTCTTCACCATCGGCGGCTTCTCCGGGCTGATGCTGGCCATCGCCCCGGCGGACTTCCAGTACCACGACACCTACTTCGTGGTGGCGCACTTCCACTACGTGCTGGTGCCGGGGGCGATCTTCGGCATCTTCGCCTCGGCCTACTACTGGCTGCCGAAGTGGACCGGGCACATGTACGACGAGACCCTGGCCAAGCTGCATTTCTGGATGAGCTTCATCGGCATGAACCTGGCGTTCTTCCCGATGCACTTCGTCGGTCTGGCCGGCATGCCGCGGCGCATCCCCGACTACAACATGATGTTCGCCAACTTCAACATGGTCTCCAGCGTCGGCGCCTTCATGTTCGGCGCCACCCAGCTGCTGTTCCTGTTCATCGTCATCAAGTGCATCCGCGGTGGTGTGCCGGCACCGGCCAAACCCTGGGACGGCGCCGAGGGGCTGGAGTGGAGCGTGCCCTCGCCGGCGCCCTACCACACCTTCCAGACGCCGCCGGACTTGAGCGACGTGCACGAGCACCGCAAGGGCACCGGCGGGGAGCTGTTGCCGTGAGCACGCATCGGGGCTTGGCTGGGGGGTGCCGGGCCACCCGCAACTGCCAATCGGGGAGGCTGCCATGAGCGAAGCCCTGTCCACTCGGCGCCTGGTCCGCCGCCTCGTGTTCGTCGTGATCGCGATGTTCGGCTTCGGCTTCTTGCTGGTGCCGATCTACGACGTGATGTGTCAGGCCTTCGGTATCAACGGCAAGACCGCCGGCGCCTACACCGGCGTGCAGAGCGCCGACGAGGCGCGTGCGGTGCGGGTGCAGTTCCTCGCCACCAACGCCGCCGGCATGCAGTGGCAGTTCGGCCCGCTGGCCGACCAGCTCAGCGTGCACCCCGGCGCCAGCCAGGAAATCCGCTTCGTCGCCTACAACCCGACCGACAAGCCGATGACCGCCCAGGCGATTCCCAGTGTCTCGCCGTCACGGGCGGCCGCCTACTTCCACAAGACCGAATGCTTCTGCTTCACCCAGCAGGTGCTGCAACCGGGCGAGCGCATCGAGATGCCGGTGCGCTTCATCGTCGATCGCGACCTGCCCGCCGACGTGCATCACCTGACCCTCGCCTACACGCTGTTCGACATCACGTCCCGCCAGCCGCCGGTGGCCGCCAACGCCACATCGGCACCGGCCAAGGAGAGTCTGCAATGAGCCAACAGACCACCCACGAGCAGTACTACGTTCCCGATCAGAGCAAATGGCCGATCATCGCCACCATCGCCCTGCTGGTCACCTTCTACGGACTGGGCAGCTGGTTCAACGACCTGAAGGCCGCGCGGGATTCGTCCAACGGGCCGCTGATCTTCTTCGTCGGCGCGCTGCTGATCGCCTACATGATGTTCGGCTGGTTCGGCGCCGTGGTGAAGGAAAGCCGCGCCGGACTGTACAGCGCACAGATGGACCGCTCGTTCCGCTGGGGCATGAGCTGGTTCATCTTCTCGGAGGTGATGTTCTTCCTCGCCTTCTTCGGCGCGCTGTTTTACATCCGCTACTGGGCCGGCCCCTGGCTGGCTGGCGAAGGCGACAAGGGCATCAGCAACATGCTCTGGCCCAACTTCGAATACACCTGGCCACTGCTCAACACCCCAGATCCCAAGCTCTATCCGGCACCGGAAGGCACCATCAGTGCCTGGGGCCTGCCGCTGATCAACACCATCCTGCTGGTCAGCTCCAGCTTCACCCTGACCTGGGCACACCATGCGCTGCGCAAGAACAACCGTCAGCACCTGAAGCTCGGCCTGGGCCTGACCGTGCTGCTCGGCGTGGCATTCCTGATCCTGCAGATCGAGGAGTATGTGCACGCCTACACCGAACTCGGGCTGACGCTGGGCTCGGGCATCTACGGCGCGACCTTCTTCATGCTCACCGGCTTTCACGGCGCCCACGTGACCATGGGCGCGATCATCCTCACGGTGATGCTGGTGCGCATCCTGCGCGGGCATTTCAGCCCAGAACAGCACTTCGGTTTCGAGGCAGCGGCCTGGTACTGGCACTTCGTCGACGTGGTGTGGATCGCGCTGTTCGTATTCGTCTACGTGATCTAGGGAGCGCTCAGAAACCGAAGGCGGGGCGCAGCTGCCCCGTATAGAAACCCCAGCCGATCAGCGCAACGGTCAGCGCGCTGAGCGTGACGCGAATGAACAGGGCCGTGATCACGCGGGAGGTACGGCCCTCGTCCCTGACGAGGAAGAACAACCCACTGAACAGACTGACCAGCGTGGCCACTAACAACAGAACGATCGCCGCCTTGAGCATGAGCGATTCCACGACAGGGGTATTGGGGGTGGAGTATAGCCAGCCGTATCGACGCATCAGGGTGCCGGCCATGAGCGGCTTCAGGCCGGGGCTGCTGCCGACCCTGCTGGTACTGGCCATGCTGCCGGTACTGGTGTGGCTGGGTTTCTGGCAGCTGGAACGCGGTGAGCACAAGCGCGAGCTGCTGGAGCGCCAGCAAGCCCGTCAGCAGGCCGCACCGCTGGCGCCCCACGAGATCGAACGGCTGAAGGACCCGGCCTTCGCCCGGGTGTTCCTGCAGGGTCGCTTCGATGCCGAACACAGCTTCCTGCTCGACAGCCGCACCCGCGACGGCCAGGTCGGCGTCGAACTGCTGCAGCCCTTCCATGACGAACTCAGCGATCGCTGGGTGATGGTCAACCGCGGCTGGATTCCCTGGCCGGACCGCCGCGTGCCGCCGGCCTTCGACACGCCGACGCAGCCGTTGAAGCTCGCCGCCTGGGTCTACGTGCCGCCGGGCAAGCCGTTCGTCTTTAGCCATCGAGCGGCCGAGGGCTGGCCGCGGTTGATCAACCATGTGGACATCGAGGCGATGTGGCAGCAGGCGGGGCGCGAGGGGGTGATCCACGAGCTGCGCCTGGAGCCGGGTCCGAGCGCCTATCGTGCCGACTGGGCGATCACCAGCATGAGCCCGTCGCAGCACCTGGGTTACGCCGTGCAGTGGTTCGCCCTCGCAGCGGCACTGCTGGCGCTGTTCATCTATTTCGGTGTGCATCAGGCACGGGGGAAGCGCAGTGAGCACGATGAATCCAACCCTCTCCAGCGGTGAAGGGAAACGCGGCCGCGGACGGCTGCAACTGCTGCTGATCATCGGCGTGGTGCTCGGCCCGATGCTGCTGGCTTCGGCCATGTACCGTTTCGGCTTCTGGGTGCCGGAAAGCCGCAGCTATGACGGCGTGCTGATCGCCAACGGCCAGGACCGTGCGGCCATCGGCGTCAGCGCTACAGCGCCCGAGCGCCGCTGGGAGCTGCTGGTCACCGCGCCGCAGGGTTGCGAGGCCCAATGCCAGCAACTGGTCTACCTGGCCCGGCAGATCAATATCGGCCTGGCCCGCGAGGCGGCCCGCGCCAGCCACGCACTGGCGAGCGCAACGGCGCTGGATGAGGCCTACGAGCAGCGCCTGCGCCGCGAATATCCACAGCTGCAACACCATGCCCTGGACGCCGCCGTCTATGCCCGCAACCCCGAGGCGCCCGCCACGCCACAGCTGTGGATCGTCGATCCGCACGGCAACCTGGTGCTGCGCTACGACGCTGGCGCCGACGGCAAGGCGATCCTCGACGACCTGAAGTACCTGCTGAAAATCTCGCAGATCGGCTGAGGCACTGCGCCGCTGCGCTGCGGTCCCAAACAGACCGCCCAAGGAGAACCCGATGGCCAGACCCGGATACCGCCTCGCCCTGATCGCCACCGCGCTGGCCGTGGTGGTCGTGCTGCTCGGCGCCTATACGCGGCTGACCCACGCCGGCCTCGGCTGCCCGGACTGGCCCGGCTGCTACGGCTTTCTCGCCGTGCCCATGAGCGAACACAAGCAGAACCTTGCCGCGCTGCGCTTCCCCGATGCACCACTGGAGGTACGCAAGGGCTGGAACGAGATGGTCCACCGCTATTTCGCCGGCGCCCTCGGGCTGGTGATCCTCGCCCTTGCCGTACAGGCGATACGCCTTCGCGGCCAACCCGGGCAGCCAGTGAAGTTGCCGCTGCTGCTGCTCGCAGTGGTCACCGCCCAGGCGATCTTCGGCATGTGGACGGTGACCCTGCAGCTCTGGCCGCAAGTGGTCACGGCGCACCTGCTCGGCGGCTTCACCACGCTCAGCCTGCTGTTTCTGCTGTGCCTGCGGCTGTCCGGCGCGCTTGCTCCCTTGCCGGCCGTGGACGGTCGTCTGCGCAGATTCGCCGGCCTCGCCCTGCTCGCGGTGGTGGCGCAGATCGCCCTGGGCGGTTGGGTCAGCAGCAACTATGCGGCGGTGGCCTGCACCGATTTCCCCACCTGCCACGGCGAATGGTGGCCGCGGATGGACTTCGCCAACGCCTTCGACCTGACCCACCACGACATCGGTCCCAACTACCTCGGCGGCCTGCTCTACGGCGAGGCGCGCACGGCCATCCATCTCACCCACCGCATCGGCGCACTGTGCGTGACGCTGCTGTTGCTGGCGCTCGCCGCCATGCTCTGGCACCGCGGCCTCGGCCGCCTGGCCGGGCTGCTCGTCGCCGCGCTGGCGCTGCAGGTCGGGCTGGGCATCAGCAACGTGCTGCTCAACCTGCCGCTGGCGGTGGCCGTCGCGCACAACGGCGGCGGTGCCGCGCTGCTGCTGGTGCTGGTACTGGTCAATTACCGGCTGCGCCAGCCTGCACATGCCGCCCGACAAACCGAGCCGGCATCGATTTCGAACACGACGGGGCAGCTCGATCTGCCCCGCGCATGACCACAAGGAGAACCCCCATGGCGACTCTACTCAGCGAACGCGGCGCCCAGGCCAGCTGGCGCGACTATCTGGAGCTGACCAAGCCGAAGGTGGTGCTGCTGATGCTCATCACCTCGCTGGTGGGCATGTTCCTCGCCACCCGCGCCGGCGTGCCCTGGACGGTGCTGCTGTTCGGCAACCTGGGCATCGCCCTGTGTGCCGGCGGCGCGGCGGCGGTGAACCATGTGGTGGACCGGCAGATCGATTCGGTGATGGCCCGCACCCACAAGCGTCCCCTGGCCGAAGGACGGGTCTCACCGGCGGCGGCACTGACCTTCGCCTTCGTCCTCGGTGTCAGCGGGCTGGCCCTGCTGCTGACCTTCACCAACGCCCTCGCCGCCTGGCTGACGCTGGCCTCGCTGATCGGTTACGCGGTGATCTATACCGGCTTTCTCAAGCGCGCCACGCCGCAGAACATCGTCATCGGCGGCCTGGCCGGCGCCGCGCCGCCCCTGCTCGGCTGGGTCGCGGTAACCGGCCAGGTCACCGCCGAGCCGCTGCTGCTGGTGCTGATCATCTTCGCCTGGACGCCGCCGCACTTCTGGGCGCTGGCCATTCACCGCAAGGACGAGTACGCCAAGGTCAACGTGCCGATGCTGCCGGTGACCCATGGCGTGCACTACACCAAGGTGCACATCCTGCTCTACACCGCGATGCTGCTGGCGGTCAGCTTCATGCCCTTCGCCATTCACATGAGCGGCCCGCTGTACCTGGCCGCCGCGGTGCTGCTGGGCGCGCGCTTCCTCTACTGGACCATCGCGCTGTACCGCGACAGCCGGCCACATGCGGCAATCAAGACGTTCAAATTCAGCATCTGGTACCTGTTCGCGCTGTTCATCGCGCTGCTGGTTGATCATTATCTGCTACTCGATTTCTAGTGGCCTGTGCGGTGAGCGGGTTGAGGCAAGTTCGGATGAACATGGCTCCGAGACAAGGCGCTGCGACGAGTCATAGCGAGCTATGGCGAGGAGCAGCAACGCAGTGTCGGGGCCATGGGCGCCGAAATTGACCAACTGAGCTCACCAAACAGGCCACCCAGTCGCTCAAAGGACGTTCATGACCCGCATCCAGAAAACCGTCTTCATTCTCGTGGCGCTGGTGGCGCTGGTCGTCGGACTGACGGTTTCCAAGGTGCTCAACAGCCAGCGCCAGCTCGACCCCACCCAGCTGCTGGATGCCGGCATCGTCCTGCTGCCGCAGAGCCGCACGGTACCGTCACTGAGCCTGACGGATCAGGACGGCGAAGCGGTGAAAGTGGACGAGCTGGACGGACAATGGACGCTGCTGTTCTTCGGCTACACCTTCTGCCCGGACATCTGCCCCACCACGCTGGCCGAGCTGCGCCAGCTCAACGGCATGCTGCCCGACGCCGTGCGCGACCAGCTGCGCATCATCCTCGTCAGCGTCGACCCGAATCGCGACACGCCGGAGAAGCTCAAGCAATATCTGGGCTACTTCAACGCCGGCTTCCAGGGCCTGACCGGCCCGCTGGACGATATCCAGACGCTGGCCAACGGCGTCGGCATCCCCTTCATTCCGGGGGATACCAGCAAGGAAAACTACACCGTCGACCACAGCGGCAACCTGGTGCTGATCGGCCCGGACGGCCGCCAGCAGGGTTTTATTCGCGCGCCGCTGCGGGTGCAGAAGCTGGCCGAGCAGTTGCCCGAGTTGATCAACCAGGCGGAGTGACGCTCAGGCGCAGCGCCGCGAGGCGAGGCCCCCCCGGCAGATGAGTACGACCCGCTTCGCCGCATCAGCCCGCCTCCGCCATCGTCCCACGCCTTGCCGCGGCCTGCCGCCTTGCCGACAGCTTGCGCCACCAGATCACCACTCCGGTCACCGACAGCACCGCGATCGCCACGCCGAGCAAGGCGATCAGGATGCGACCCGGCAGGCCGAGGATGCGCCCGCCGTGGATCGCCGGCTGCAGCAGGTGGAACTGCTGTCCCAGCGTACCCTGGCCAGGAATCTCCTGACCGAGCAGGCGCCCGTCGGTGCCGTGGAAGAACAGCCAGGCATTGCCCTGATTGCTGTCGTGCTCGCCGAAACCGGCGCCATAGAAGTTGTACTCGAAGCTGTAGTACAGCTCGGTGATTGCCTCCGTCAGGCCGAGCTCGGCGGCGTGCTGCATGGCGTAGTCGTACGCCTGGTGGAAGTCGTAGGCGGTGGTGCCCAACTGCTCGGCCGGCATCCGCCCGCGGGCCTCGTAGACGCTCGGCTCAACGGGCGAGAACAGCGAAACCACCGGCTTGAACACCTGCTCCGGCAGGTTCATCGCCACGCTGCTGACCGCCACCGGCGTGAGCAGCAGCCACAGCCACAGGCCGCCGGCACGGTGCACGTCGTGGTTCATGCGCTGACGCTTGATCTTCCAGGCCGTCCACCACTTGGAAAGGAACGGCCGGCCACGGGGAAAGGTCAGCACCAGCGAGACGAAGCAATCGATCACCCAGGCGATGGCGACGATGCCCATCAACCACAACCCCCAATTGCCCGGCAACGACAGGTTGTAGTGGAACTCGAGGATGAAGGGTACGAAGTTCTTGCGCGAGAAGCAGCATTCGCCCCAGTAGCGTGTACCCACCGGCTCGCCGGTCACCGCGTCGATGTACTGCACCACTGGGCGCTCGTCATAGGGCTTGCCGGTGGCCGGATCGTTGCGCGGCACCAGCGCCATCAGCGCGGCATGGCCGGGCTCGCTGGGGAACTCCATGTACCAGACCTGCATCCGCGGGTTGGCCTGCTCGACGCGCTCCACGAGCGTTCCCGGCGCCAGCACCGGACCCTCGCTGGTGGTGTGGTAGAACTCCGGGTTGAGCCATTCATCCAGCTCGTGATGGAAGGCCAGGATGCTGCCGGTAATGCCGGCGAGAAACAGGAAGATCGCCGTGGCCAGGCCGATGTAACGGTGCAGGAGCACAAGAATCGAACGCATCGTCGGTTGTCCGTCCTTCAGAAAGCACAAAGCCGCCGGCCCTGTGGGGCCGGCGGCAGTTCAGCGTTGATCAGAAGTCGTAGGTCACGGTAGCCATGACATTGCGCTCCTCGCCGTAGTAGCACTGGCTCAGGCTGTTGCACGCGGCGACGTACTTCTCATCGGTGAGGTTGTTCAGGTTCAGGCGCACGCCGACACCCTGCAGCCCGACGCGGGACAGGTCATAACCGAGCATGGCGTCGTACAAGGTGTAGGACGGGATGCGCAGGGTGTTCTCCGCGTCCGCCCAGCTCTTGCCGAAGTAGCGCGCGCCACCGCCTACCTGCAGACCGGCCAAAGGACCCTGATCGAAGGTGTAATCGGTCCACAGCGAAGCCATGTTGCGCGCCACCGCGTTCGGCGTGTTGCCGCGGTTGTTGACGCCAGCGGCACCGGTGAAGTCCTTGGAATACTCGACATCCATGTAGGTGTAGCTGGCGATCAGGTTGACCTGCTCGATGGGCCGCAGGCGCGCTTCGACTTCCACGCCTTTCGAGGTGAGTTCACCCACTGCGCGGTAGAAGTTCTCGTTGGAATCCTTGTTCGCCAGGTTGGATTGCTTCAGGTCGAAGTAGGAGATGGTGTACAGATCATCGGTGCCCAGCGGCTGGTACTTCAGGCCCACCTCGTACTGCTCGCCTTCGGTGGCGTCCAGCAGGGCGATGTCGTAGATACCCGGCGATACCTCGTTATAGGCCGCGGTGGCGTTGGGGTTGAACGACTCGGAGTAGCTGGCATAGGGCGACAGGCCGTTGTCGAAGGCATAAAGGACGCCGACGCGGCCGGTGAACTGCTCCAGCTTGGCGCGATCGTCCTGATCGCCGTAGCTGGCGTCGTCGGTATGGTCGAAAGACACGTCAACCCAGTCCTGACGCATGCCGAGGGAGAAGCGCCAATTGCCCAGACTGATCAGATCCTGCACGTAGAGGCCGGTCTGCTCCAGCTCGCGAGTCTCGTCGTACTGGTGATAGAACACCGGCGCGCCGGCGCCGACAACACCGGTGTAGGGATTGATCGTGGGCAGCCCGTAGCCTGCGTCATAACTCACCTTCGCCTTGCGCCGCTGGTAATCGAGGCCGGTTACCAGGGTGTGACTGAGCGCGCCGGTATCGAAAAGAAACTGCAGCTGGTTGTCGATGGTCCAGGCGTGCAGCGCTTCGTCGGCACCCGTGTAGTAACGCACCAGCTCGTCGGCCGTCGCGTAGCCGTACTGGTAGACCTGCCCGGAGTCCACGGTCGAGTCCAGGTACTGGAAATTCTGCCGCGCCGAAACCACGTCGTTGAAGCGATGCTCGAGCTGATAGCCGATCATCTGCTGGTCGCGCTCGAACTTCTCGTAATCCTCGTCGCCTTCGAAGAAGCTGCGCGAAATACGCTGCCCGTTGTGCGACGTGACCGTGCCATCGGCCGGCAGGCCGCCGTGGTAGCCACTCTCCGGATCGCGCTGCAGCATTGCCAGCAGGGTCAGGCGGGTGTCGTCGGTGAAGTCGATGCTTACCGAGGGCATCACCGCATAGCGCTGCTCCTCGATGCCATCGACCTGGTTGTCGGCGTCCTTGGCGACGCCGACCAGACGGTAGGCGATGCGCTCGTCGGCAAGCGGGCCGGTGAAGTCGAACGCCGCCTGCTTGTAGTCGTTGCTGCCGTAGGAGAATTGCAGCTGGCGGCTGGCTTCCTTCTGCGGTTTCTTGCTGGTCATCGCCACCAGGCCGCCAGGCAGGCTACGGCCGTAGAGCACCGAGGATGGGCCCTTGAGGATGTCGATGCGCTCGATGAAATACGGATCGACCTGCAGGCTGCTATAGGTGCCGCTGTCGCCCAACAGCTTCTGCCCATCGAGGTAGAGGTTGTCCACCGAGCCATCGGTGATGCCACGCATGGCCACGTAGTCGTAGCGGGTGGTGGCGCCATAAGGGGTGCTCATCAGGCCCGGTGTGTAGCGCACCGCCTGAGCAATGGAACGTGAGCCCTGATCCTCGATCTGCTGGCGAGTGACTACCGAGACGGTCTGCGAAGTCTCTGCCAACGGCATGCTCGTTTTGGTCGCCACGCTGCTGTGGGTGGCGTTGTAGCCTTCCATCGAACCCAGCGCGTTGCCCAGGGCGAAGCCTTCGACGGTCATCGGTTGCAGCTCGACGGCATCGCTCTGCGCGCTGCGGCGAGTCAGCGAATAGTTGCCCTGGCCATCACGCACGGCCTGCAGACCGCTGCCCTGCAGCAGTGCGGCGAAACCTTCATCGATGCCGTACTGACCCTTAAGCCCGTTGCTTTCCAGACCCTGCACCAGGCTGCCGTCGACCGAGAGCAACACGCCCGCTTCGCCGGCAAAGCGGCTCAACGCGCTGGACAGCGCGCCTGCGGGGATATCGTAGCTGCGCACGGCCTGCTGGGTTGCCGCCTGCGCCTGCGCGACAGCGGGTACGACAGCAGCCAGCGGCAAGCACAGCAGCGCGGCGCGGATACCCAGCGCCAGGGTACGGGAGCGATTGGGGGTGAAAGGCAAGGCGGAAGAGCGCATGAATGATCCTGTTCGACGTGACGGGTTTCGTCCTATGCCCGGCCAGTTCAAAGAAAGGGAACTGCAGATGCGAATATTTTTTATTCGTGTCCGTATTGGCTCAAACGCCAGCGCGCTCGGTCGCCGGCTCGAGACTGACCCACCAGGCCATACGTCGCTCGATACGCACCGGCAGCGTGGCGGCCAGCGCGTCCAGCACCCGCTCGGTATCGGCAAGGGGAAATGCCCCGACGACGCGCAGATCGGCGATACGGGGATCGCAGCCAAGGTAGCCATGCCGATAGCGCGACAGTTCGGCGAGGAATTCCTCAAGGCGCTGGTTATCGGCCAGCAGCACGCCGGTGGTCCAGGCCTGGTGCTCGGCGCTGGCCGCCTCAAGCGGTTCGACGCCGCGACTGCCGAACGCCGTCTGCTGCCCGGCCGGGATGCTGGTGATGCCGAAGCCCTCCAGCTGAATATCCACAATTCCGGCGAAGACGCTGACCCGGGTCCGCCCGTCGTCCTGGCGCACCGAAAAGCGCGCGGCCTGCTCGCTGTACAAGCGACCTTCGCGGCTGGTGACCAGCAACGGGCGCGCCCGCCGGCTGACGGGGGCCTCGATCAGCAACTCGCCACGATACAGCGCCAGCTGCCGTGTCTTGGTATCGAAGGCGATATCCAGCGCCGTATCGGTGTTCAGCCACAGGCGTGAGCCATCGGTCAGTTTCACGTCGCGCACCTCACCCACCGCGGTGCGCTCGTCGGCGGTCCACTGTCGCCATGGCATATGCCCGCTGGCCAGGCTCAGCGCAGTGCCACCGCACAGCACCGACAGCATCTTCAGCGCCTGGCGCCGATTCGATCGGCGGCTGTGCAGAAGCCCACCCGCGCTTCGGCCGACCGGGTCGGCCGCCAGGGGCTGGAACTGCCCGCTGATGCGCTCGACCCGAGCCCACGCGCGGGCATGTTCCGGCTGTTCCAGCCATGCGGACCATGCCTGATGCTCTGCGCGACTGGCCGAGCCGGACTGCAACACGGCGAACCATTTCGCCGCCTCCTGCAGCACGCGGTAATCGACGCCCATCAATCGTCCTCGACCAGCATCAGGCAGTGCAGCATGGCCTGGCTCATGTATTTCTTCACCATACGCTCGGAGACGCCGAGTTCGCTGGCGATCGCCGCGTAGGTCATGCCGTGCAGCTGCGACATCAGGAAGGCACTGCGGACCCGGGTCGGCAGACGCATCAGCATGGCATCGATCTGCAACAGGGTTTCGACGATCAACGCCTGGGATTCGGGCGATGGCACGACCGGTTCCGGCTGCAGGGCAAGCGCATCCAGGTAGGCCTGCTCGATCTGCCGACGCCGCCAATGGTTGATCAGCAGCCCCTTGGCGATGGTGTGCAGGTAGGCTCTGGGCTCGCGAATGGCAGCCATGTCCTGATCCTTGCTGAGCACGCGCACGAAGGTATCCTGCGCCAGGTCAGCCGCACGCTGATTGCAGCCCAGCTGCCGACGCAGCCAGCCATTGAGCCAGCCGTGATGATCGGCGTAGAGACGGTGCAGCATCTGTTGCCGAAGCATGCCTTCACTTGCCATGCGGCCTCCCATGAGCGCAGCAGGCGTTAATGCTAACGCTTCTCAACAACATAAATCCATGGCAATCGCCGCATTTGCTCATCGACCGGATGACCGTCAGCATTTGGCCGGTACTGCGGCGGCCGTTCGGCTAGGCTGAGAAGGACATAGCCTCAGGAGCTCGAGCATGATCCGCCCTCTATCACTAGCCGTGTCGTTCAGCCTCTCGCTGGCCCTGCTACCAGCCCACGCGCAGCAGATCCTGCCGGGCCTGTGGGAATTCAGCAGTGGCGACATCCAGGTGGACGGCCAGCAACTGCCGGCCATGCAGCAGATGATGGAGCAGATGCGCAACCTGCCTGCCGACCAGCGCCGGATGATGGAAGGAATGTTTGCCGCGCATGGTGTGCAGCTGGGCGCCAACGGGGTACGCATCTGCCTGAGCGAGGCGCAGGTGGCGTCGGGAGACTTGCCGTTTCAGGACGATCCGGCTTGCAAGCAGGAGATCACCGAGCGTGGCGATAAGCTGTGGAAATTCAGGTTCGAGTGCCCGGATGCCCAAGGTCAGGGCGAGACGCGCTTCATCAGCAGCAAGGAGTTCGTCAGCACCGTGGAAAGCCAATACCGCCAGGGCACCGAGACTGGAACGTCACGAATCGAATCCCACGCGCGCTGGATAGCGGACGATTGCGGCGCATTGAAACCGGCTCGTTAGAAGGCAACCGCGGAAATCAGCAGAGGTTCCACGTGAAACCCCTATGGCTGCTGGGCTGGCGTCAGTTCTTCTCCCAGCGGCCCTGGTTGTTCTGTTCGCAGGCGGGCTGGAGAAAACGCGCATCACTGGCGATGCCGTAATAGTGGATGTCCTGCCGGTACGGCATGTTCGACACCTGCGCGTTGCGGCAGACACCGAAGGCACCGTCCGGGCACTGATCGACGAACTCGACTTCGACCTCGTGATCCTTCAACTGCGGCTGACAGAAGCCAGTACGGAACAGCTCTGCGGGAATGTTGATGTTCGCCTGGCACAGCTTCACTGCCACACGGTCGTCGTGGCTGTTAATGACGCACGCTTCAGCCATCACGTCGGCAGCGACGAGCAGGCCGCACAGGGCTGTCAGCAAGAACGGTAACCGCACGATTTCACCTCTCCGAGAACCGTCGGCGACTTTAGCATGAGCCACCGGCCCCTTTCAGACCCAGCGCAAAATGCGCAACATAGCCGCCATGCTCGAACATATCCCGACCCATGTCATCGGCGGCCCGCTTGGCGCCGGCAAAACCAGCCTGATCCGCCACCTGCTCGATCAGAAGCCCGCCGACGAACGCTGGGCCGTATTGATCAACGAGTTCGGCCAGATCGGCCTGGACTCCGCGTTGCTTAAGACCGAAGCAGACGGTATCAGTCTGGCGGAGATCCCCGGCGGCTGCCTATGCTGCGTCAACGGCGTGCCGTTCCAGGTTGGCCTGGCGCGCCTGCTGCGCCAGGCGAAACCAGACCGCTTGCTGATCGAGCCCTCCGGCCTGGGTCACCCGGCGGAACTGCTGCGTCAGCTCGGCCAGTCGCCATGGCAGAGCGTGCTGAGCATCCAGCCGAGCGTGCTCGTGCTGGATGCCGCCGCCCTCAGCCGCGGCGAAGCCCTGCCCGACAGCCAGCAGCAGGCACTGGCGCAAGCCGGACTGCTGTTGATGAACAAGAGCGAACTACTGGACGCATCCGCCCGAACACGACTGGCCGAGCAACTGCCCGAGCAAACGCTTTACTGGACCACGCAAGGCCAGTTGCCCCTGGAACGGCTTCCCGGTATCGGCGCACGCGCCAGTGAACCAACCCGCGCGACCACCCTGCCCAGCGGGTCGGCGACGCTGGCGCAGGCATGGCTCGACCCGCGCCAGCCGATCTGCCAGGTTCAGGCGACAGCGGAGCACTGGAGCATCGGCTGGCGCTGGCACCCGAGCCAGCGCTTCGATCTCGACCAGCTCTCGCAATGGCTGACGCGCTGGCCCTGGCGTCGCGCCAAACTGGTGGTCCATGGCCGCAGCGGCTGGCAGTCAGCCAATGCACTGGATGGTCAGGTGCTGGTCTTCAGGAGCAGCGAGTGGCGGCGGGATTCGAGGATAGAGCTGATCTTCAGCGAACCGCAGTCGCAGGCGGAATTGCAACAGGGCATGACGGCGTGTCGCATCGCCGACTGACCCGTCAATCGCGTGGACGGCGCCAGTCGTCCAGCTGGATCACCCGCCCCGGCTCGTCGGCGGGCTGGAACGGGTGTGCCGCCAGTTCGATACGGCCGACCCGGGCACCGAACATGACGATGGTGCCGGGGTGGCGCTGCTCACCGGTGACCGTGAACTCGAACCCGTAGATGCGGGCAAGGCGGCGCTGGCCGCGTGCATCCGGCAGCAGGGTCAGCTTGCGAAACGCCACATTGCCGTCGAGCAGCTCAACATCGAGCTTCTGACAGTGTCGCCGCACTGCCTGCAGGGCACGCTCGCGAATGCCATGGGAATGCCAGAGCCAGGCGGCAGCGGCTGCCAGCAACATGAACAGGAAGAGATTGCTCAGAGTCAGCATGAAGTAAGGCAAAGTGACCGGCGGGTGCACAGCTTAACAGGCCGCCGCGGCGGGGCCGTGTGGACAGCGCCGTACATCCGTTTCAGCTCTCCAGCCAGACGTCGCGCGCCCAGTGCCAGACCGTCTCCCAGGTTTCTTCGGTGAGCTCACAGTCGTCGCCGTCCCACAGGGTGACTTCACCTTCCAGGTCGACCACATAGTAGTCACGCCCGTCCTGGCAGATCGGAATCAGATCGCGTGGCACGCCAGCATCCCAGGCATTGGCGGCGACTTCCGGCAGGTAGGTGTGCGACTGCGGATCGGTGGCGGTGACCGGCTCCAGGCGCCCGTAGATCACATCGCTGACCTGAAGCAGGAACTCGCGCAGACCGAACGGGAGATTGATCAACAGCTGTTCCTCGATCTCCACCAAGAGATCGTCGTCGGGCAGTTCCAGCGGTACCGGCACCGGCTCGTTGAGCTCGCGCAGCTGTTCGATGACTTCTTCCACACACCACCTCCTGTCGTATGCCCCCAGGCAAGGCCCCGTTTATACAGCCCGCCGGATTGGCGAGCCAGTTCTGTCGCGTTAAAGTGCATGGCTTAGCGAAACGCTCGGTTAATACATTCACGGCGACTTGCCCGATTCAATACGCACAATTGCAGAAATTAGGTAGCAATTTGCATTGGTGCCTGCCAAACACATCTGGTCCGCTCGGACCTGAACAAGGACACGCAATGACCACTACCGAAGCCCAGGAGTTGCTCCAGGCCATCGATCGATGCGCCGACGAACCAATCCATATCCCCGGTAGCATCCAGCCCCATGGTTTCCTGCTGGTGGTCAGCGAGCCCGAGCTACGTGTGCAGCAGGCCAGTGAAAACGTTCAGCACTGGCTCGGAATCGACGCCCGCTCGCTGGTCGGCCAGCCTCTGTCGAACCTGCTACCCACCGCACGCATCGAAGCCGGTCTCACGGCACTGAGCGAAGACGACCACAATCCCTTCCACCTGAGCGATGTGAGCATCGGTCTCACCGGTGTCCCCGGCCAGGCGTTCGCCCTGCTCGGCCATCGCCATCGCGGCCAGCTGATCCTCGAATTCGAACGCGCGGAAACCTCCGGCCAGGCCTATGACACCCTCTACCCGCTGATGCGCACCTTCGTCGCCCAGCTACAGGACAGCCGCGAGCTGGAAGCGCTCTGCCAACTGGCGGTTCGGGAGGTCAAGCGCATCACCGGCTTCGGTCGCGTCAAGGCCTATCGCTTCGATGCCGAAGACAATGGCGTAGTGCTGGCAGAGGTCGCCGACCCTGGCTATCCAAGCTATCTCGGGCTGTGCTTCCCGGCTGCCGACATCCCGCAGCAGGCGCGCCGGCTGTATCGTGAAAACCTGATCCGGGTGATTCAGGACGCCAACTATCAACCCTCGCCCCTGGTGCCGGCGCTCAATCCAGGCTCCGGCGCGCCGCTGGACCTGAGCTTTGCCGCACTGCGCAGCGTTTCCCCGGTGCATCTGCAGTACATGCGCAACATGGGCACGCTGGCGTCGATGTCGATCTCCATCGTCATTCGCGACCGCCTCTGGGGGCTGATCTCCTGCCATGATGCCGAACCGCGTGCGGTCAGCTACCAGACCCGCACCGCCTGCGAGCTGCTCGGACGCATCCTTTCGCTGCAAATCGAGGCGCGGGAAAGCGAGATCGTTGCTCAGCGCAAGCTGGAACTGCGTCACCAGATCGTCCACCTGCTCGCGGCGATGGCCGATCGCGACAGCGTGGTCGAGGGTTTCCGCCACTTCCCCGAGGTGGTGCTGGGGTTCGCCGGTGCCGATGGCGCGGCGATCATTTCCGCCGACAAGTGCGAAACCGTCGGCGACACACCGGACCATGAACAGATCCTGCAGCTGGCGCGGTGGCTGGGCGAACGGCGCGACGAACTGGTCTTCCACAGTGACTGCATCAGCCGCGACATTCCCGACATGCCGGCGCTCGGCGAGCACTGTGCCGGGGTCATGGCCATCTCCATCTCGCGCCTGCACGCGCACTATCTGATCTGGTTTCGCCACGAGCAGATCAAGACCGTCAACTGGGCCGGTCAGCCGGAAAAACAGATCGACCGTCAGAGTGGTGCGCTCACTCCGCGACACAGCTTCGAACAATGGCAGGAAACCCTGCGCGGCTATGCACAGCCCTGGGATCAGGTGGTGATCGAGGGCGCGCTGGAACTGCGCAATGCGGTGCTCGGGATTGTCTTGCGCAAAGCCGAGGAGATGGCCCAGCTGGCCGGCGAGTTGCGCGCCAGCAACAAGGAGCTGGAGGCCTTCTCCTACAGCGTTTCCCACGACCTGCGCGCTCCGCTGCGGCATATCGCCGGCTACACCGAGCTGCTCAGCGAGATGGAGAGCAAGCAACTGAGCGAACGTGGGATGCGCTTTCTCGACAACATCGCCGACGCCGCACGCTTCGCCGGCACGCTGGTGGACAACCTGCTGAGCTTCTCGCAGATGGGCCGTTCGGCGTTGCGCCTGTCGGATGTCGACCTCGGTGCATTGGTCGCCTCGATTCGCGAGGAGCTGACGCCTGACTGCGAAGGTCGCCAGATCGAATGGCACCTGCTGCCGATGCCGATTGTAGTCGCCGATGCCGCCTTCATTCACATGGTGCTGCGCAACCTGATCGACAACGCGGTCAAGTACAGCCGCACCCGGGAGGTGGCCGTCATCGAGGTGGGTGCCGAACAGCGCGCCGGCGAAGTGGTCGTCTATGTGCGCGACAACGGCGTCGGCTTCGACATGCAGTACTCGAGCAAGCTGTTCGGCGTGTTCCAGCGCCTGCACCGCATGGAGGAGTTCGAAGGTATCGGCATCGGCCTGGCGAGCGTGCGCCGCATCATCGAGCGCCACGACGGCCAGGTCTGGGCCGAAGGCCAGCTGGACAAGGGCGCCACGTTCTACTTCTCACTCCCAAAACTGTCCTATACATCGTCCCTCCTGGACCGAGACATCTGATGCTGAAACCGATACTGCTGGTCGAAGACAACCCCCACGACTTGGAACTCACCCTGATCGCGCTGGAGCGCAGTCAGCTGGCCAATGAGGTGGTGATCATGCGTGACGGCGCCGAGGCGCTGAACTACCTGCAGCGCACCGGCGCTTACGCCGATCGCGCCGATGGCAATCCGGCAGTGCTGCTGCTGGACCTGAAGCTGCCCAAGGTCGACGGCCTGGAAGTGCTCAAGACCGTACGCGAGACCGCCGAGCTGCGCAGCATTCCAGTGGTCATGCTGACCTCTTCGCGGGAAGAACCCGACCTGATGAAAGCCTACGAGCTCGGGGTGAACGCTTACGTCGTCAAACCGGTCGAATTCAAGGATTTTGTCGCCGCAATCTCCGACCTCGGCATCTTCTGGGCCGTGCTCAACGAGCCGCCACCCGGTTCGCTGCGTCTCAAGCGCGCGCGCAACAAAGACGAAAAGAACTGAACGAGCATTGCCGGCCCGTGCCTGGCGGGCCGTTTCGATGATTCCTGCTTCCTCGACAGGTTGGATATGCCAGCGTCAAAGAACATCAGCGTCCTGTTCATCGAGGACAGCCCGCACGACGCCGAACTTGCCCAGTTGGCGCTGGAGCGCAGTGGCTACACCCTGCACACTGAGCTGGTATATGACCGGGCCGGTGTGGTCGAAGCCCTGCAACGACGCGAATTCGACCTGATCCTGGCTGACTTCATCCTGCCCGGCTTCTCCGGTAGCCAGGCGCTGCAGGAAGCGCGTCGGCTCGCGCCGCAGACCCCCTTCATCTTTCTGTCCGGTGTGTTCGGCGAAGAGCATGCGGTCAACATGATGCGCTCCGGCGCGGTCGACTACGTGCTCAAGCAGAACCTCGGCTTCCTGCCCAAGGCCGTGGAACGCGCGATGGGCGAGGTCAACGAGCGCCGGCGCCGGCTGCAGGCCGAGCAGGCGCTGCGCGAGGTCGAGGTACGCGCGCGCCTGGCTATCGATGCGGCACGGCTGGGCATGTGGGACTACGAACCGCAAAGCGGCACGCTGATCTGGGACGAGCGCTGCCGCGCGATGATGGGAATCACTGCCGAGACGCCGGTCGACATGCCGCTGTTCGAGCGGCTCTGCCATCCGGACGACCGCGAACGGATGCGCGAGCAGGTTGCCCGCGCCATTTCCGGTAGCGACGCCGGCCAATTCAGCACCACCTATCGCGTGCTCTTCGAGGACGGGCGCATGCGCTGGATGGAAACCCGCGGCCAGGCGTTTTTCGACGGCGAACGCTGTACGCGCTTCGTTGGCGTGCTGATGGACATCACCGAGCAGCAGCTGGCGACCCAGACGCTGCGGCAGATGAACGAAACCCTCGGTGAGCGCGTTCAGGAACGCACCCGAGAGCGCGATCGCACCTGGGAGCTGTCGCGCGATCTGCTCGCCGTGACCCATACGGACATGATGCCGGTCGCGCTGAATCCGATGTGGGAACAGGCCTTCGACTGGCCGCTGGAGCAGCTGATGGAGCATCCGCTGACCCGCCTGGTACACCCGGACGACCTGCAGGCGACGCTGGAAGAGACCGCGCGAGTGGGCCGTGGCAAGGTCACCACCCGCTTCGTCAATCGCATGCGCCACCGCGACGGCAGCTACCGCTGGCTGTCCTGGTCGGCCGTGGCCGATGGCGGCCGTATCTACTCGGCAGCACGCGACATCACCAGCGAAATCGCCGCGGTCGACAAACTGGCCGATGCCAACCGCGAGCTGCGCGCGCAGATCCAGGAGCGCGAGCGTGTCGAGGCCACACTGCAGCAGATGCAGCGCCTGGAAGCCGTCGGCCAGCTGACCGCCGGCGTCGCCCACGACTTCAACAACCTGTTGACCGTGATCCTCACCAGCGCCAGCTTCCTGCAAAACGACCTGCAGAACGGCGCGCCGCTGGAGCGCAGCCTGCGTCGACTGCAGTACATCCGCGAGTCGGGCGAGCGCGGCGCCACCCTGACCAGCCAGTTGCTGGCCTTCGCCCGGCGCCAGCAGCTGGCACCCACCGCCATCGACCTCAACGACACCCTGGTCAACCTGCTCAGCCTGCTCAAGAGCACCCTGGGTGGCAGCGTCAGCATCGAGACGGACACCCAGGCGGACATCTGGCACGCTCTGGTGGACCCGACCCAGATCGAGATGATCATCCTCAACCTGGCAATCAACGCCCGCGACGCAATGGCTGATAGCGGCCGGCTGACGCTGGGTACACGCAACGTGGTGATCGACCAGCCGGCACAGCGCGCCGAAGACCCGAGCCCCGGTGAGTATGTGATGCTGTCGGTCGCCGACACCGGGTCCGGCATGAGCGAAGCCGTGCTGAGCAAGGCGTTCGAGCCGTTTTTCACCACCAAGGAAGTCGGCAAGGGCTCGGGGCTCGGCCTGGCCCAGGTGTTCGGCTTCGCCAAACAGTCCGGTGGTGGTGCGCGCATCGAAAGCCGCGAAGGCGTCGGCACGACCGTGAAGGTGTTCCTCCCGCGTACTTCAGCGCCACGCCAACCGGAGCCGGCCAGCGCGGCGAGCAGTGGCTCCGCCGCGAGCAACAATCAGCATTGCATCCTGCTGGTGGACGACGACCACAGCGTGCGCGAAGTGACCGCCCAGATGCTCGAGAATCTGGGCTTTACGGTGATCGCCGCGGATAGCGGCGATGACGCGCTGCAGTTGCTCACCCAGGGCGCGGAGGTCGACCTGCTGCTGGCCGACTTCGCCATGCCGGGTATGAACGGCGGCGAGCTGGCGCGTGCGGTGCGAGTACGTCACCCGGAGCTGCCGGTGGTGTTTGTCACCGGTTATGCCGAGCTGTGCGAACTGGGCCTGGAAGGCTACTCGATCATCCAGAAGCCGTTTCGCGAGGAACAGCTGGCGAACAAGCTTCATCTGGCACTTAGTGAGGGCAGTCTGGCGGATGGCTGAACTGCGTTTGCGCCTGCGTGAAGCAACGGCACCGCTGCACGAGCGGGTCGATGCCGCCTACTCGGAGTTCGATCTCGGCCGGCCTCAGGACTACCGTCGCTTCCTGCGTGCCCATGCGCGGGCGCTGCGCGCGGTGGAGACAGCCCTGGAGCAGGCCGGCATCGCCACCCTGCTGATGGACTGGCCCGCGCGGGCAAGACGGCATGCCCTGCTCGATGACCTGGCCGATCTGGACTGCCAGGCGCCCGTCGCGCTGCCCGCTCCCGAGCTGAGCGAGATCGCCAGCTGCTGGGGCGCCGCTTATGTTCTGGAAGGCTCCCGTCTGGGCGGGCAGGTGCTTGCACGGCGGGTTCGTCAGGCCGATCCGACCGCACCCGTTCGCTACCTCGAACACGGCGACGTCGCCCGGCTCTGGCCGACATTTCTCAGCCGCCTCGAGCAGCAGGCCTCGGCGTCTTCATGGGCGCCGATGCTGGCTGCAGCCGAAGCCACCTTCGGGCTATTCGCCAGTGCCGCCGCGCTGGAAGCCGAGGGCGCCTACGGCTGAGAGAGAAAGGCCCACGTGGGGGCCTTTCCTTGTTCGGCTGAAATCCGGTCAGGCGACCCTGAAGCGACCGACCAGCTGCTGCTGTTGCTCGGCCAGGCGCGCCAGCTCCAGGCTGGTCATGGCGGTCTGTTCGGCACCGGCGCTGACCTGGATGGCGACGTCGTTGATCTCCACGACATTGCGGTTGATGTCCTCGGCAACCGCGCTCTGTTCCTCCGCTGCTGTGGCGATCTGGATATTGCGGTCACTGATCGCGGCGACCCCTGCGGCGATCTCCTCGAGCAGCTCGCCGGTGCGGCCAATATTGCTGGAGCCTGCCTGAGCCTTGCTCAGGGTGTCCTGCATGGAGCGCGCCGCGCGGTCAGCGCCCGTCTGCAGGTTGCCGATCATCGTCTGGATGCTGCCGGTCGACTCTTGGGTCTTCTGCGCCAGCATGCGCACTTCCGTCGCCACCACGGCGAAGCCGCGCCCGTGATCACCGGCTCGTGCCGCTTCGATGGCGGCATTGAGCGCCAGCAGGTTGGTCTGGTCGGCGATGCCACGGATCACGTCCAGTACCGAGGAGATCGAATCGCTTTCCTGCTTCAGGTTTTCGATGATCTGCGCGGTCTGATCGGCCTGATCAGACAGCTGACGGATCAGGTCGATGGTGTCCTGCACTTCGGCGCGGCCCTGTGCAGCGTTCGTGTTCAGCCGCTGGGACAGTTCGGCAGCATCGCTGGTGCTGCGCGCCACATCGCGCACAGTCGCGCTCATCTCGTTGATCGCGGTCACCACCAGCTCGGTTCCCTGGCGCTGGCGATCGATGCTGGCGCTGGTCTGCACCGTCACCGCCGACGACTCTTCCGCGGCCGTCGCGACTTGTGCCGTGGCGCTGCCGATCTCCCTGACGATCTGCTGCAGCTCACCGGCCATGACATTGAGGTTATTGGCAATCTCGCCAAATTCGTCGCGCCCCTGGTAGTCGGCCTTGGCAGTAAGGTCTCGTGCGGAAAGCGCCAGCAGGGTGTGGTTGACCTCATGTACCGCAGTCTTGATGTTGCGGATGATCAGCAACGACAACACCGTGACTGCAACAAGGGCAACGATCACCGCTGTCAGAGTCATCCACAGGGCGCTGCGTGCTTCATCGCGCGAGGCGGCTGCGAGCTCGCCCACATGCTCGGCCAGCTGGCGCTCCACCTCGCCCATCAGATCGATCCGGCTGGTGGCCGTCTCGAACCAGGTTTCGCTGTCCACACCGAGGCTCTGGCCGATCGGTACGTCGAAGGCTAGACGCTGCAGTCGGGCGACTTCCTGTGCACTGCCCTGCTGCATCTGCTGGTCGAGCAGGCCGACGAGACGCTCAGCTGCCGTACGCCGAAAGCCGTCCAGGTAGGCGGTGAACTCGCCGAGGTTGCGGCTGAATGAGGCCAGCAGCGTGGCATCGAACCGGTCCTGGCCGAACACCACACCGAGCATGGCGCGCTCACGGCCGGCGCGTTCTTTCATCTCGATGAACTGGTTGAGCCCCGCTCAGCGCCCGCGCCAGCTCGGCATCCTCGACGCGCGCTTCAAGCGCGTGGGTGAAACCGATCAGTGATTTGATGATGCCGGTGAAGCGGGCGCCGGACTCCACGTTGCTGATCGCGAAACTGTCGATCTGCGCTCGGGTGCCGCGCAGTTCGTTCAGCGCGAGCAAGGCGCTGGCCAGCTGGGCGTCGTCTTTCAGCGCCAGTGTTGCAACGGCGTTGGAGGCTTCGTCCGTCGCCTGACGCAGGCCCGGCAGCCGCCGGCTCATGAGCCGTCCCTGGCTGCCGAGGAACACACCGCTTGCGCCACGCTCACGCTGCAGGGTGGTGATCAGCTGACTCACCTGCTGCGCCGCAGAGCTGGCCTCGACGGTGTACTCCATCTGCCGCAACGTCTTGTAGCTTTCATTGACGTACAGCGTTCCGAGCCAGAGAAACCCCAACAGGGGCGCGAGTACGATCAGAATCAGTTTCCGGCTCAAGGAGATGTTTTTCAGCATGTGGCACCTCGGGGCCCCAGCTGACCTGACTGGGGCTTGGGTAGAGCAAGGCATCTTCTGCTCGAATTCGAAGGCCAGTAGCGAACGAATCGGGTAGTCACAGAGGTTATGAATTTGGCCTCTGTATCGGGTGCTGAAAGGGTCTCGTGAGGGCGGCGAGCGGCTTGCCGACGAACGGGCGACGACGACGCTCAGCCCCTGCTTGCACAGGCTTGCCGAAGGCGGAAATCACCTGGCAACGTGCTATTGCGATCTGCCGGCTGAGCGACGCAGGGCAACCACGCATTCACACGTCCATGGAGTTGCACCCCGCAATGCTCGCCCGGACGTGGACTGTGACAGCAGCAAGGGATGTTCGCGATCATCCGCGAACGTCTGGCGCGCTCGCGGAGAAATAGCTGAGGAGACCTGCTGCCAGGAGCCAGGCCGGCCAATGGCGACGACGACCACGGCGTCATCATCAATAACGACGACGACGACGCCGATGTGGGAGGAAAATAAAGTGTCATCCTAACTACAGGACCCTGCAACGTAGCAATTCCTGCAAAAATCCATTTAAAACAATGACTTATTTCAATTCTGCCATCTGCAAGCGTTTTGTGGGGATGGAGGCCGGAATCATTAAAGTATCATCCTAATTTTCGCTCAACCTTGGAAAATGCTGAGAATCGTAAAAATAAAGTTTCATCCTTTCCGCTACTAGTTCAAGGCTTTCTTCCGGCCGCCGGCAACAACGCTGCTTGGCTGAGGCGATCCACTTGCGCTACCGCTCACTGATCAGATCGCACTTGAACTCGACGAGCAGCCAACCATCAGGCCGAGCGTGATCGCCAAAAAAAA